>DASZYS010000033.1:0-16126 GCA_035545295.1 Minisyncoccota bacterium
CAGGAGGCAGTCATGGAACCGAGCTTGAAACGCCTGATCCTCTTGCTATTCCTTTTTCTTTTCGCAACCGCTTCATGCGGCTCGCGTCCGCATTATCGGCATCGCCATCCTCCGCCGAGGACGCGGCGGCATCGCAGACACCGCCGCAATAGACACACAGGGCGCCTCCTTTGGAGGCGACCTTTTTTATCTTGAATTTCTAGAGGTACTTGCCGTACTTATACGTGATCGCCAGGAGGCAGAGTACATGAGCGAGAAGCACGACGATGATGACCGGCACGGCCTTGGTGAGCGTTGCCGGATACGCGCAGAGCCAGATGGAGAATGCCTCCACCGCAATCGCGAACATGACGAAAAACACGAGGGCGACATTCCGGCCCTCTTTCGAATTAGGAACCCATACGACATCTTCCGAACTGCTTGCGGGAAAACGTTGAGACATGCGCTTTTATTATAAACTAAAGCCCCGGCGGAGCGAATACACACCCGAAGGTCATTCTTCGGGTTCGCTCTCGACCGCTTCGCCCCGCTTGCTCGCCTCTTCCCGGAAGGACGCCTGCCCCGCCGAAGGAAAAGCCGACGAAACGATCGCGAGAGCGGCGGCAAAGACGGCAGCCCAGAGCGTCAGAAAACCGACATACCAGAGCGCTTTCTCTGTGGGAGAATTTTCTTTCTCTGTCACGAGATGCGCAATCTCATCATCGCTCAAGCCGACGCTCCTCAACCCCAGGTGCTGTTCGGCGGTGAGATATCCCTTGCCGTAGAGCTTCCTTCCGATTTCCTCGTCGGTCGAGCTCGCATAGGACAAAGGGAATTTTTCCTTCACGATCTTGCCTGCATGGGCGTAGCTTGCCGGATCGATGACGATCCGGTTCGCGAAGTGATAGGTGATGAAGCCGCCCGACACGAAAAGCACCGCGAAAATCGCGATCACGGCGTAGCGAATATATCGCCCCTCCACAGGCTTTTCCATAGGGAATATTATACATCCCCCGCTTCAGAACTTTGAAGCGCGCTGTGGACTTCATCGATATGACATAATCGGCATGGTATGAATATCACCGGAAGGAGATGCGCACATGCCATCAAACCGAAGGAGCAATACAACCAAGAGAAATGCGAGAAACGATTCGCAGGCGCCGAACACCGGCAATCGGGGGTTCAGGGGGTTTGAAGGTCTCTCGCCTCAAATGCGCCAGGCCGTTGCCGAACTCCAGTTCGGCTTGGGAATAACGACAGTGGAGGAAGCGGTACGGATGTGCGTCGCCGAGGCGCACCTTCAAATGTTTACCCGATACCAAGGAACCGCCTATTACTACAAGGAAAAGGGCGACCGCAAGTTCAAGGTGTATCTTCCTGATTTATATGCGAAAACGTTCCCCCACCTCCCCGATGACGAAGCGTCCGGATAATCCGGACGTTTTCTTTTTTTCCTTCACCTCGCATTCACGCGAAAGCTGTTCAATAAAGCGGGATAGTACATTACACATGGAAGGAAGAGTAAGAGAGAATGAGACGAATTGCGGCTTCTGCCTGGATTCTTTTATGCGCGGGGATATTTTGCCCGGCGCAAACCGTCAACAAAGTACAGAACTGGAGTTATGAGATATCAGGGCCGACCTCGACCGGAATCGCCAACTGGGAAGACTGGGCGAATGGCGGAGGGGTGCAGGTATGCAATCTCTCCGCGCCGAATATCTGGAACGGATCATGCGTCGCGCGATTCAGCTTCAGCGCGCCTCCGCCCGATCTGTCGGGCATGCGGCAGACAATCGCCTACAATCAGACGACCGCAAAGCCCATACAATTCTTTGCGTTCCTCCAGGGAAAGAACATCCAAAACGATTCGAGCGACAAGAACGGGGCAACGCTCAATTGCCACGTCTATTACATGGATCGCACCATGGATTACTGCCCGACCACGCTTCAAACCAAGAACGTCGGCACGTTTCCGTTCCGCCAGATAGGCTTCAACACCGCGAATACCGACGACTTTCCGAACGACAGGAATGCCGACGGGAGCCTCAAACCAGTGCAATCCGTTGAGATCATTCCCATGATGGGGCAGATCGCTGGCATCGCGAATTTCGACTCGACGCAAGCTTACGAATATGTAAACGCATTCAAGGGAGGAATCACCATCATGTTCGATGACGGCTTCAGCGAGCAGAAGCAGTATTGCCAAACGCTCATTCAAAACGGAGTTCCCTGCACATGGGCGATCGTGGTGAGCTATCTCGGCACTCCCGGATATGTCTCGCTCGCCAACGTAAAAACAGAGCAATCGAATGGGGCGGAAATCGTCGACCACAGCTGGTCGCACCTGCCGATGGCCGGCGACAGCACTCATGCGCCGATGAACGTGAACCAGCTTCAGCACGAATTTTACGACAGCAAAGTATGGTTCGTGCAAAACGGCATTACCGTGAATCATTTCATGCTCCCTTACGGCTCATACAATGCTCAGGTGATCGGAGAAGGAGGCCTCGACTGCTGGTACAACCACAACAAATGCTTCAATTCCATCCGCTCGACCGATCGCGGATCGAATCCGATCGGCCAATTCCCCTGGAACATCCACATCCAGGAAGTCGATACGCACAAAGACGACGGTACGCTCCTCACCATGGGAGACGTCGACAATTGGATTGCCGAAGCCAAGCAGAACAAGCGCTGGCTCGTAATCCTCTTCCACAAAGTCCGAAGCAACTGCGCGGGCGACAATTACTGCACGTCGCCTTCCATGTTCACTTCAGTCATGAACGCCGCAAAGCAGAGCGGCCTGAGCCTTTATACGTACAGCCAAGGCTTCAACGCCTCGGAGGCCATGAAATAACTCGGGAAGAAAAGCAGCATGCAAATGCCCGTGGAACGACGCGAAGTCGTCCCACGGGATTTTTAAATCCGACATGAGAAAATTACGTCAGCATTGCCGCCGCGAGCCATGCGGCCGCTTCGTCGACAAGCTCCGGGTGGGCTTCGAACATGTCCGTACCGTGTCCGCCTGCATCTAAAATCTTGATCTGCTTCTCCGTTTCAAGCGCATCGAAAATCTCCTTCGCTTCGGCTTCCACGTTTTTGTTGTTCGGATCGTCCTTGGCCGCAATGATGCAGACCGATTGGGTGTTCAAGAGACGCGCGGCGTCCGGAAGCGATTCGATGCCGTGATAACTGATGCCGGGAGAAAGGAGAAGCAGTGCGGGGATCGAGGGGGCGTCCGCGGCCGCCTGTATGCCGAGATTCGCGCCGATAGAGGCTCCGCAGATGGCAATGCTCTCCAAGGGTATTCCCTTCTTTTCCAGAAAGCGGAGAGCGGCTTCGACATCGTGAATCGCGTCAGCGGTCTCCTCGCCGGAGAAATCGCGGAAGTCGAGGGTCTGCCCCTCGCGGGTCCGCACCGACTCGCCGTGGCCGCGAAGATCGATCGCCAATACGTCGAACCCTTCAGCTTGAAGGCGCTCGGCGAACGCATGCCAGCTCGAGCGGTCGGCGGGCATCATGTGAAGGAGGAGCGCGCCGCGCTCTCCCACGCCCTCGAAATACGATCCGACGATCTTTACTCCGTCTTCCGTTACAAACGAGACATTTTCTTCCATCATGGGATTTTTATACAGAAAGATTATGAAAAAACAATTATATCCCGGCCGAGCCTTGAGCGCTATCCGGCATGCCGGAGCTTCCGCCGCCTATTTTCATCAGGGTGAAATAATCCCCTTTGAAGATGATCTCCGAATCCGCGGCAAGCGTTTCGAAATACGGATAATGATTGACCTTGTATGTCGGGACAACAAGAAGGAACGGCGCGCCGTAGGCGGCGGCCGGATCGAAGCTCCCGAGCTGGCGGCCGCGACTGTAAAAGCGGATCGTCTCCCAATAGATCGGATCTGCAAACCTTATCGGAAGGTCAGTGCCGTCGCTCGCGAGAATGAGGCCGATCGAGCGCTCGTCTCCCGCAAGGCGATGCTCGATATTGAAAGAGGGATCGAGATCGTAGCCGCGATATATCGCCAGCGCGAAGGCGCCTGCGAAACAAGCAACGAGAAATCCTGCGAACCATTTTCTCCAGCGAGGCCGGAAGGCGCTCAAAGCCTCGTGCGCGATCATGCCTGCGAAGAGCGCGACGAACGGAAGCATCGGCAGAAGGTAGAACGGGATTTTGGTCGATGCGGCCGAGAAGAGCGCGAACACTCCCAGCGCCGAGAGCAAAAGCATGAGATGGGCGGGGCGATTCGCGCCGCCAAAGCGCCGAAAAGCGAAAAGCGCGATTATGCCGACGAGAAAAAGAACGATCCAGGGCGAGGCGTAATCCGCAAGATACCATACATAAGTGAGGATCGACGTGTTGTTGCCGATGAGATTCGTTTCATAGCGCATGAAAACGTGAGTGAGAATGTACGTTTTCCAGAATGAGGCGCCGAACTCCGCGGTCATATAGGCATGCCAGGGCGCCGCGATCGCCGCGGCAAGAAGCTGGCCGAGCCAGAAGTATTTGCTCCAAAGCCAATCCCATTTCTGAAACGCCAAAGCGGCCGCGCAAGCAAAGAGATACGCAAGAAGGCCTATGGCGTCTTTTGTCATGACCGCGAGCCCGACTCCGGCGCCGAACAGCAGAAACCAGCGGGATGCGTTTTCGCGCATAAGCCCGCGCGCGAAGCCCCAGAACGCAAGAAGGATGAATGCGAGGACAAGCGCATCGGGCCGCGCTTGCCGCCCCGCCTCGACGAAGCCCGCGGTCGTGAGAAGCATCGCGGCGGAGATGAATGCGGCTCGCTTACTTCGAGTGAGCTCGAGGCCGATGAGATACGTAAGGAGAACGGCGGCGACGGAGGCGAGCGCGCTTGGGAGCCTCATGGCAAATTCGGCGGAGACCGGAAGCTTTTCGGCCGCCATGGCAAGCCAGTAAAACAAGGGCGGCTTGTCGAACCAGTTCCCTCCCATGAACTTGAGTGCGAGAATGTTCCCGCTCGCGGCGGTTTCGCGCACGAGCTCCGCGTATGCCGCCTCGTCATAGTCGAGGAGCGGCTCATGGGCCAGGCGGAACAGAAAAATCCCGAGAGCGGCAACGGCAAGGAGCACGAGAGCGATCAAACCCTTCTTCCACATCTTCGCGTTGTCGCCTGCGGCTGTTTCCATGCTCAAAATGATAGCAAAAGGAGTCTTGCGCGAAAAACGCGGCCTCTCGGCCGCGCCTTGCGCTTCATGACCCGCCAGCTAGAAGATAAGGTTGAGAATCACCAGCAGAACGATCGCTCCGATGATAGCCCAAATGAATCCGGAAATAGTGGCGGGATGCTCGGCGTCGCGGGCGCCCACCCCATGCGCGATCCAGCCGCCAAGCAAGGCGCCGATTATGCCGACAACGATATTCGCGAGAATGCCCATCTGCGGATTATTTCCTACGATGATGCTCGCGATCCAGCCTGCGATGCCTCCGAAAATTACCCAGAGCAAAAAATTCATAAAAATTGAATTGTTATGGTAATGCATCAATTATCACTGATGAGCAATGAAAAAAGCATGAACGACATGAAAAAGCTGCGGACGATCTTGCGCCGTTTTCTGGCCGGTGTTTTAATTAGACCATGAAAAAGAGGTCAGGCATTGCAACCTGGGCCCTCTTTGTTCCTCTTCTGGCTGGAAGCTTCTACATTCTCCTCATCGAACAGAGGCGGCCCTTGCTCACATATGGGGGAATTGTCCCGAGGCAAACTCTCATCACACTTTTTCTCATTGCCGCCGTCCTGGTGGCATTGATTGTCTATTACACCTTCCAGAACGTCCAAAGCATCCGCATCCGGCAGAAGCAGGAGCGGCTCGCCGTGACCGCTTACAAGACGCTTCGGGTGGAACTGCAGAAAAAAGACGATTTCATCTCGATCGCGTCGCACGAGCTCAAGACTCCCCTGACGACCCTGAAGATCTACATCCAAGCGCTCCAGAACTTCGCCGCCGAGCGAGGCGACAGCGACTACGCGCCCTTTCTGGAGAAAGTGGACCAGCAGGCATCGAAATTGAACGACCTCGTCGAGAACCTTCTCGACATCGCCCGCATCGAAGGAGCCAAGATGAGGTACGTCATGCGGCCCTTCGATCTGGATGCCCTGATGCGGGCATGCGCCGAAGACTCGCGCATCGCGAGCGAACAGCATGAGATCAGGATATCCGGCCAGGTGGGAATTCCCGTATACGGCGACCGCGACCGCATCGCGCAGGTCATTACGAACCTGCTTACCAATGCGGTCAAATACTCGCCCGATATGAACGTCATCGATGTCAGCCTCGCTCTGGCCGGCGCCCGGGCGCGCGTCGATATCCGCGACTACGGCATCGGCATTCCCCGCGACAAGCAGGCGAAAATATTCGAGAAATTCTACCGCGTAACGGAAGGCGTTTCGTTTCCGGGCATGGGCGTCGGACTCTATATTTCCGCGCAGATCGTCGCCCAGCATGGCGGCCGGCTCGAAGTGAAGAGCGAGCCGGGAAATGGATCGACGTTCTCCTTTACGCTGCCGCTGGGAAGCTCCTTCCCCACCGAACCGATCCGTCCGCCGGAGCCTTAGGCGGTGTTCGTATATATCGCGGTACCCGCGGGAGAATATATGTGAACACTGCCCAATTACGACACACTGCCGAGCTTGTGGCGGCACGCTCCGGAAAATATAATTTATGAATATTTCGTGAGGAATTAGGAATTTAGCAATTAACGATATATTCATGCGCAACCAGCCCCTTCCCGCCGCTTTAAGCGAGGCGTCGACGGATTTATTCGACCCATTGAGGACAATTCATTGGATGGGAGGGGTTTCAAGCGGCAATTATCTTGATGTCTTAGACGAAATGCGCGCTCTCTTAAAGGAGCCTTTGCGCGCCATAAACCTCGTCGTCACCTCGGCAGGCGGCCCTACAGGCATCGCCATGAGCTTTTACGACTCCATGCGAAAGATCTACCGCCCCCATCTCCGAACCATCGGTTCGGGCGACGTGGACTCCTCGGGCATCATCGTTTTTCTTTCCGGCGAAGAGCGCTATATCTCGCCCAATACCACGATGCTCCTTCATCTTGCGGGCAGGACGTTCGACCCGTCGCGCCGCTATACGGTGCCCGATATGGAGGCGATGGCGAAGGAAGATAAACTGAAGGATTTCCAGTACGCGAGCGTCATCGCCGAAAATTCCGGCGGCCGGCTCGATGCGGAGCGCGTGCTCGGCATGATGGCCGCGAACACCATCCTCACGTCGCTCGAAGCGGTTGAGCTCGGCCTTGCACATCGGGTGCTCTAAGAAGAAGTGGGCAGTTTCTAGCTTGCTGAAAGTCAGCTTCGGATTTTTTCCCGCAGCCATAGGCTCTTACGTTTTTCATATGCTTTTCATCACCTTCCTGTAGAGTTGGGGTGGTCGAAGCCATCATACTCTTCATTTCATTCACATCCATTCTATGCAACGCAAACAACGCAGAGGAGCTGCGAAAAGCAACAGGGGCTTCCGGGCAATGAAAGACAAGAAGCGCCAGCGTGAGATAGCGAGCGCCGGCGGCAAAGCCGCTCATGCGAAAGGTACGGCCCACAAGTTCACCTCGGCGGAAGCGAAGCGTGCGGGCCGCAAAGGCGGCAGGGCGCGCAGCAGAAAAGCCGCTCGCGGCAGAAGGTAGAAAAAAGAAGAAGCCCCGTGAGATAGCGCGAAGCGCGGCATCTCACGGGGCTTTTTCGCGTATCTTCAGCGGGAAGCGGACGTGTGTTTCTCGATGACGGAGAGAAGCTGGCTCACGTCGAAAGGCTTTGGCAGGAATTCCTCGATATCGAGCTCCTTCAGGACTTCTCCCGCGCTCGGGTGCGCCGAAATCATCGCAATGGGGGTGTTTTTGCCTTCGGGCGAATTCTTGATCTCGACCGCGATATCCCTCCCGTCGAATCCGGAAAGATAGAGATCGAGCAGAACGATATCCGGCCCGAATTCCTTGAGCACTGGAAGCGCCTCATCCCCCCGAGAGACCGTTTTCACTTCATACCCGGAGTTTTCAAGCATGAATTTCAATGCCTCGAGGATTCCGAGGTCGTCATCTACGATAAGGACTTTCTTGGGTTGTGTCGCGTTCATGGTGTGGATTATACCAATGTTAGCTTTTCATGCACTGCAGTAACGGGCAAGAGGACCCTGAAGACGGTTCGCTTGCCTTTTTCGCTCAAGACCGTGATTTTGCCTCCGTGGCGCTTCATGATCTGGTCGGAAATATAGAGACCAATGCCGAGGCCGGGGAACGTCGTCCGCGATCCTTCGCTAGCCTGATAGAACCGCTCGAAGATCCTCGACTGCTGTTCCTCGGAGATGCCGATGCCGAAATCCTCGACATCGATGATCACATTGCCTCCGCGCTCCGAAAGATAAATATTCACCTTGTCGGCCTTCGGCGAATATTTGATAGCGTTCGTAAGCAGATTGATGAGCACTTGGCCGATCCGATCGCGATCGCCGTGAACGAGCCTTCCGACACGACCTATAACATTGATCGCATGCGTGTCCGTAGTCGGCTGGAGCTGCTCGACGATCTCCCCCACCAGACTGTCGATCTTGAAATCTGAATACTTGAACGTGAGCTTGCCGGTTTGGATCTTGGAAAGGTCGAGTAGGTCGTTGATGAGATCGGTAAGGCGCGTGATTTGCGCGTCCATCTTCGAAAGATAGGCGGCAGTGATACTCTCGCCGGCGTTCTCGGTTTTTTTCTGGAGAATCTGGGTGAAAACCTTCAATGTCGTTACCGGCGTCTTGAGCTCGTGCGACGCCATGCTGATGAATTCATCCTTCCTGCGTTCGAGCTCCGTGCGCTCCGACACGTCCATGATGACGCCGCGAAACCCCAGGAGCCTCCCGCGCGCGTCTTTGAAAGCCAAACTGTGCGATTCGACCCAGATGATGCCGCCGTTCTTGTGCACGAGCCGGAAATGCTGGACCATGCCGCGCTTTTTTTCGACCATCTCATCATATTCGCGAAGCACGCGATCGCGATCCTCCGGATGCAGGATATCTCGCATGAAGCCGGGCCGCTTCCAGTCGCGTTCGCCGTAGCCGGTCATCTCTTCGACATAGTCGCTGATAAAATTACTCCTCTGCGTCGCCGGATCGGGATTCACCCAGTTCTCCCATACGATGCCCGGAACGTTCGCAATGGTGTTGTCGAGCCGTTCCTTCTGCTCTTCTATTTCGAAATAAAGCTTCGAGTTCTCGATCGCCAGTGCTACGCGATTCGCAAGCTCGGTCACGATCGCAAGATCCGCATCATCGAATCTGCGGCTGCCGGAAGAATTCGCGAACACCATCGTTCCCATCACCCGCTTGCCAATCATCACGGGAACAATCATGAGCGAAGCGGCATCGAGCCGTTGGAGCGCCGCGAAATGGCTCCTGCTCTTCGACCACTTGCGGAGCATGGAAGGAGCAACATGCGAATGGAGCTCAGCCCTCCCAGCCGCAGCAACATGCGGCGCCCTGCCGAAGAGACCTTCTCCGCCGCCGAATTCGTCGCGGCTCGCTCGCCATAGACGACTTTTTTTCGGCTCGCGATGAGCGATCGCGGCGGATGCGAAGCCGCCGGTGTGATCCGCCATTTCAATGGCGCATGCATCCGCTATGTACGAGACGGCTTTCCTTGCAACCTTTCCCAGATTCTTCTGGAAATCGAGCGATGATCCCACAAGAAGGCTCGCTTCGGAGAGGAATTCCAGATTGCGCTGAGAGCGGAGCTTCTCCGCCTGCGACCGCACGCGTTCGCTTATATCCTGCGATACGACAAAAATATACGGCTCCCCTTCGAACGATACTCCCGTAAGATTGACCTCGAGGGGAATTTCCACGCCATCCTTCCTCATCTCGAGCGTTTCGAGCTGGGTAATCTGCTGCTTCTGCGCCCGTTGGAAAAGCCTCCTGAATTGAGACTGGCTGCTGCCTGCCGGCGTATGCACGACCCGTTTTTTCATGTACTCTCCCTTCGTAAAGCCCAACCGCTCGTAGGTGATTCGATTCACATAATGAAACCGGCCGTTTTTGTCGACGAGCGAAATGCCGATGTTCGCGTTATCAGCCATATATTTGAACCGGCGCAGTTCGTTTTCCGCATCACTGCGCTCGAAGACGAGCGCCATGATATTGGCGACCGATTGCAGGAAGTTCAGATCGTCCGCCGAATAAGATCGAGAGGCGCGGCTATACACGCCGAGCACGCCATACGGCCCCCTGATCCCGTGAATGATGACGCTCATGCCGCTTGTAACATGATGGGCTTTCAGATGCGCGAATCCACGGAGTTTTTTCTCCCGCCGCAAATCCTTGATAATGATCGGGTGCTTCGAAGTGAGTGTGAGGCCCGCAATGGTCGAATTCGATTTGAATTTGGTCGCGCCGACCCGCATGATGCTCTTGTTCCATCCGTAGCCCGCCCGAAGAGTGAGAGTCTGTCCGCCCGGGTCGAGCTGAAGGACTTTCGCATAATCCGCTTCCAAGGTGCGCGCGAGAAAGAGGCATGCCTCCTGCATGAATTCGCTCACGTCGATATCGACAGTGGCCAGGGCAATCTGGGAAAGAAGGGCCAGGATCTCCTGACGATGCATGCGCGCCGCAAGCATCGTGGCGGTGGAGCGGCCATGACGGAGAGGTGCGGCGCCAACGACGCCCGACGACTTTCGCATCGTCTGTTTCTTTGATTTTTTGGCCCGAGCGCCGCGCTCCGATGCGGCGGAAGTCGAATGTGAATTGCGCCCGAGTTTTCTTTTCATAGCAAAAAATGATTATCGGGAGAAAAGATGAATTTTCAATGAAAATTAAAATACCACACTTTCTGCGCAATATCAAAGCATAGCATCCCATGGACAGAGCGGATCGGCAGGATTTTCAGGCGTTCGGCAAGAAAGCCCACGGCAGAGCATTCGTCTATATAGATACGACCAGTCAATTGAGCGGCCGCGCGCCGTAGAACGGTCGAAATATGCAATCCGATTCCTCCTCGGAAAAAAGAAAAGTGCTCATCTGCGAAGACGACCCCGGCATCCTCGATGCTGTCAGCCTTGCGCTTGGATCGATGGGCTTCGAGTACGATACCCACGGCATGCTCGAAGGGCTCGAAGGCTGCATCGAGAAAGTGCGCCCCGACGTCCTTCTTCTCGACCTCTGGCTCGGCGGCGCGAACGGCGAAGCAATTCTCAAAGAACTCATGGAAAACCATCCTCAAACGCAGATCATTCTCATGTCGGCGCATAGCAAGCTTCCGATGATCGCCGAAAAATACGGCGTCCCCTACCTTCCGAAGCCGTTCGGCATCGACGATCTTCTTCGCGCAGTCTCTGCAGAAAACAACGAGAGCCCGTTTCAAAAATAACTGGACGGATTTTTGAGAAAATCCGAGCGCTTCATGGAAAATTCATGGAGAAAATCTAGTATATTCTGCATACAGCTCCATTCGCGCAGCTAGCTCGGCATTGGGAGTAGGCAGAGAGGACGTCTGCGCGCATTTTGTTCGGTAACATTTTCACCACTCAATGAATACAAGCGGCAACGCGGTCGAATTCGGGTCTCGAAGCGGCGCGAACCCGGACGAAAGACAGGATCGCCCTTCGAAAACTGCTGCCGACCCTCCGCACGGCCGGCACAAGAGAGAATCGCAGAGCAGGGAGAGGCTTTTGCAAGCGGCCGTCTTTTCCCATCTCGGGGAGGGCATGATCGTTCTCGACCATGAAGGAAAAATCCTCCTGGCAAACGGCAGGGCCCGCCAGCTCCTCGGCTTCAGCGAAAAAGAAAAGCTTCACGGCATACGCTACGATCGCCGTTTCAAGCTCCGAACGCGCGCAGGCATAGCCCTAGCGCAGGAAAATCATCCTGTCGAGCGCGCTTTACAAAATATCGAGCCGATCCGGATTTCCCTCATGGACGACATATATTGCGTTCCGAAGGAGGATGAGGCGTTTCCGGTGACGCTTACGGTTTCCCCCATCGTTTTTCCTCATGCCAAAAAGATTTCGGGAGTGGCGATCACTTTCTATGACATCACCCAGGAGAAGAAAATGGACGAGATCAAGTCCGATTTCATCTACATCGCGTCGCACCAGCTCCGCACTCCCCTCACCGTTTCGATGCTCCATACGGAGATGCTCCTTTCCGGCCACGGAGGCGAACTCACGAAGGATCAGCGCGAATTTTTGAACGAGATCGATTTCTACAACAAGAAAATGGCCCAGCTCCTCACTGTGTTCATGACGGTGTCGAAGATCGAGCTCGGCACCTTCACGCTCCAGGAGAAGCCGACCGACCTGCGCGCCATTTTGGATGACGTGTTCCATGAACTTACGACGCAGATAAAGAGCAAGAATCTCCGCATACGGCAGGAATATGCGGACGAAGGGGGCAGCGTGATGACCGATCCGGAATTCATCCGCATCGCGTTCCAAAATCTCGTATCGAACGCGGTGAAATACACTCCGCACGAAGGAAGCATAACTGCAAGAATCAGGAGAGACGCGGACGATGTTCTGATCGAAGTGGAAGACAGCGGCTGCGGAATCCCCGAGAAGGAGCAGTCGCAGGTCTTCTCGAAGCTCTACCGCGGCTCGAACACCGCGAACCACCGATGGGAATCGAACGGCCTCGGCCTTTACCTCACCAAGTCGATCATCGACAGGTGCGGCGGCACGATCCGGTTCAAGTCCGAGGAGAACAAGGGTACGCTTTTCACTATTTCCCTTCCCCTAAAGGAGGAGGCGCGGGAAGCGTAGGCGCGGCAGTATTGCAGTTTCCGGCCATCGGTGCCATAGTAACAGCGGATTTGCGAACGAAAAATAAGGAATTTGGAGAAAGGAGGCCTATTCCCATCATGGGCCGCATACCGCACGCGCTATTTGTTTTTGCCGTTCTTATAGCGGCGGGAGCTTCGTCCGCCCGCGCGGCGCACAGAAAGCGCATCGAAGCGAAAGTCGAAATCGCTCTCATCAAAACGAGCCTCTACCGCAATCTTCCCGAAGCGGCATTGACTCCTACCGCGCACGGATTGGCTCTCGCGAGGCCGCTCCCGCCAAAACGGGAAGCGGAACTCAAAGCGCTCCTCAACGACCGCAAAAATTGGAAGAAGGATTGGACGTTTTTCGTGCGGCTCTGGCATCATGATTGCCGTCTGAGCGTCCGGCAAAAGCACGCCCATCCTTCGCTCCACGTCCTCGGATATGCGGACGCGGAGGGGCGCATGTATTATTCATTCCATGTCGACCGGTACGTGGCCGACCCTTGGTCGGAACCGCTCGATACCATGAAGCACGTCTCGAAGGAAGTCGTTCCGCACTTCATCAGGAACCGCGTCCGCCCCGTCGGACGCCTTATCGCAAAATTGTTCTGAACGCGGGCTCCCGCGAGAATGATCCGCCGCAAGCGGACGATCTCACGGGAGCTTTTTTATGGTGGAAACCTTGCGATATATCGCAAGGTTTCCATTACTTATATTTATAACGCATGCGAGCCTCTGGGTCTGAATTGCAATAATAAGGAAAACCGCCGCACAGAGTGCGGCGGCATTCACTATAAGTAGTGCCAACATATTTTTTGTTAAAGCTACATGATTCCTTTCGCGGTGCACGTATCCTTGCAGGATCCTGAAGGACTTGATCCGGTCATCGACTTGTAGTGATCCGCGATCTCGCTTGCGCTGAGCAAATGATCGTAGACGGCCACCTTGCCGATCGCGCCCTTAAACCACGTGTCAAAGGCCATCGTACCGATATTCAGAGGCGAATCGTTCGCCTTGGGCTTCACTTTGTACTGGCTCATGCAGCCTGTCGGCGCATGCGATCCGAAGTCCTGCTTCACGCCGTCGACCCAGATGCTTATGGTGCCAGGGTATGAAGAGCTGCAGGGCGACGGAGTGCTGTCCTCATCGTACTCCGCGACGACGTGAATCCACTGTCCCGTCTGGAGCTTCGAGCTCGGCTGCCAGTCGGCGCCGCTGCCCAAGCCCGCGCCGGAATTGAAGACGTATGCCGAGAGCCTGTCGGGGCGGCCCTCCGCGGTGTCATTGCCGTAAAGCCTGGCTTCCCATTCGCAGGTCGGGCTGTAATCCGCGCACTTGCCCATCCAATCGACGTATCCATCCTCCGATGCGTTCGAGAAATTGAACGAGTCGGGCTTGATCCACGCTTCCCATGTCAGCTTGTGCGTCGTCGAGATCGAGAGCGACGCGTCGGACGGGACGCTGAGATATTGCGAGGAGCCGTTGAAGACGGCGGCGCTATCGCCGTTCGGAAGCTTCGCAGTCGAAGGCGTACCGCCCTTGTATTTGCCGTCATTGCCGTTTCCCGACTTGTCGGTTTCGGAGCCCGATCCGGGGTTGCCCATCGTGAGGAACATTACCGGCTTGTCGGAGAGAACCGCCGAGTCGTACGAAGACGACGAGGAATCGGATGAATTGTCCTTGCTGCTCGAATCATTCTTTCCGGAGTCGGTGGACGAACTGTCGGAGCTGTCGGTGCTCTTGTCGCTGCTGTCATTACTGCTTGACGCATCCTTGGCCGTGTCCGATCCGCCGTCTTTCGCATTGAGAACGCTTACCTCGTAATCCGAGAACTCAACGTTCATGTAATCGGTAATGACTCCCCCGTTGCCTGCTTTCGTAAGAGGCGCACCAAGATCCCTTCCCTTGTCCACTGCCTGGGCCGCGAGCTTCCAAGAACCCTTGCCCGACGTGTCGACATAGAGCTGAAGCGAGACGCTGCCGTCGGAGTTGTTGATCACCCGCGAGCGGAGCCCGATCAGCTTGTTGTCCGGAATGAGATTCGGGTTCTGTGCGGGATCGTACTTGCCGGAGAACAGGGATTCCGAATCGAGCGTTTCGAACTGGCCGCCTTTCTTCTTCTTGATCACCGCCTTGCCGTCCATCTGGACGCCGAGATAGTAGTAATCGCTGTCATCCTGATATCTCGCGACGAGCGAAAGCCCGTTGAAGGAATTGCTGTTCTTCGGATTGAAGAGGTTGCTTCCCATCACTTTCATGTACATCGTCTGTTCGGAATCCTGCCACTCGTTCTGCGTAAACATCCTGAAAATATTTTGCGGGTGGTATCCGTTGTCGCTTTCCGTCGGGTCGCTCTTCGCGTACTTCTTCCTCATCGAATCGTCGTCGGGAAGATTCCCTTCGAGGGTTTCTCCGACGCCGTTATTGAGCTTCAGAAGCCCGCCTGATTCGACCCACCAATCCTTGCTGTCCGAGTCCCCCGGCTTCGACGCCTCTTCGATCGTCGACTTGCCGCTGAAATTGAATGAGTATGAGGGAGACGAGACCGAGCTTGAGGCGCGCGCCAGAGCCTGATTTTTGCCCCAATCGATCTTAATGTAATACGAACCGAATGCGATAATGCCGAGAAGCACGAGCGCCGCCATAATGCCGATGCCTCTGTAAAATTTGCTCATCACTAAAAGTTCCCGATGCCTAAATTTCTAACTCCAGACTGATGTCCGGGAATCGAGAGCGGGGATCCGTTCCGTCATCTCACATCAGTGAAAAGTATTTTATTTGATTCATCTTACCTTCACAATTCGGTTTTCCCGTCCGGGCTTCATGAACTTGCATTTTGCCCTTACAGAGGAGTTTTTTTGACGAGTTCAATCCTTTATTTTCCCCTTTTGCGGCTCAATACGGCGCTCATTCACGTTTAGGTTCCAAAATGTGCCTATTCTTAAGCGTTTTTTCAGGATGCAAACCTCTGCAGTACGACCTTTCAAAGGGCATAAAACGAAGCAACGGCTGTGCAATTTGGGAGGTGCGAATTATTTCTCCCCTGCCTGAATTGCATCCAAAAATTTCCCGCGCGGAAAAGGCGCGGGACCGAATGAAGCGCGAATGAATTTTCTTTTTGCGAATTCATGCAAACATCACCGCCGGAATGTTATTCATAGGGAGTACAACAAAACGGCCGACCGGCCGCCAATAAGTTACGAAAAATTTATGACACGGAATACGAAATCAGTCGCGGTAGTCGGACTTGGCTACGTCGGCCTCCCTCTTGCGCTCCTTGCGGACAGGAAGGGCTACAAGACATACGGCATCGATATCGACGCAAACAAAATCGAGAAGCTGTCGAAGCGCATCGCGCCCTATAAGGACATC
>DASZYS010000034.1:0-3157 GCA_035545295.1 Minisyncoccota bacterium
GCTTTCGAACCCGAAGACAACGAAACCCCGCTGAGCTCTTTCGGCAAGTCGAAAGGCGATGCCCTTGCGGAGCTCAAAGAGAAGCTCAAGGCGAGCGAGGCGAAAGCCGCGGAATATCTCACCGATCTCCAGCGCATGAAGGCCGAATTCGTGAACCTCCGCAAGCGCGACGAAGATGAGAAGAAGGAGCTTGTGAAATACTCGAATGAGAAGCTCATTCTGGAGCTCCTGCCGGTTCTCGACAGCTTCGAGATGGCCTTCGCGAACAAGGAAGCGTGGGAAAAGGCTGACAAGAATTGGCGCGTCGGTGTGGAATATATCCACTCACAGCTCGTGGGAATATTCGAGAAGCACGGGGTTCGGACGATCGACCCGTTAGGCGAGAAATTCGATCCCGCTCGCGACACTCCCGTAGAAATGGTTTCGACCGAAAACGAAAGCGATGACCACAAGATCATTGCAGTCATGCAGAAGGGCTATTCTTTGAACGGCAAGGAAATCAGGTCGCCCAAGGTGAAAGTAGCCGAGTACAAGCCTGCGGCTTAATTTTCAATTTTGAATTCTCAATTTTCAATCAAATTGCAATCTGGCAATGTGCCAATGCGCAATGGTTTGAAAATTGAGATCTTGAAAATTCATTGAAAATTGGAAATTGAAAACTTATAATTTGCGTATGGAGATACGGCCTTTGCATCAAAAATTCGTAGAAGAAGTATGGCGCGACGCGCAGGGACGCTTGGCGCGGGTGACTTTCTTCGTATATGAGCACGAGGGCAGGATGAAGGCCCGCGTGGTGAAGGTTGTCTATCTTGAGGAGGAGCGTTTTGAGAAGAAAGACATTCCCGCGCTTGCGGGAAACGTGGCGGGAAGCAAGCCTGAGGCAGACATCTCTCTCGGCGAATCCGATATAGTTTCTCCGTATTTTGATACTGAATTTCTCTACACGATAGGCTCCAAGCCGCGCGCTCCAACTTTTGCATAGTTGATTGTCATCCCGCGCTAGCGGGATCCAGTCATTCCACTGTATGCGGTTTCACCTCGTTCAAGGATCATAGAAACAACGTGGTTACCACTGGATGCCCTGCTGGGCATGACAGATAAGGAGAGTTATTCATCTAACAGCAAATAAGTTATGGCAAAAATTATAGGTATAGACTTAGGTACTACAAATTCCGCGGTCGCGGTCATGGAAGTCGGCGAGCCGAAGATCATCGAGAACGCCGAAGGCGCCCGCACCACGCCGTCGATCGTCGCGGAATCCAAGACCGGCGAGCGCATCGTGGGCCTTCTCGCGAAGCGCCAGGCGGTTACCAACCCCAAGAACACAATTTTCCAGATCAAGCGCTTCATCGGGCACACCTTTGACGATCCGGGCGTGCAGAAGGACATCAAGTCCGTCCCGTTCGAGGTGCGCAAAAGCGCAAACGGCGGCGTAGAAGTGAAGATGGGCGAACAGTGGTATCGGCCGGAGGAAATCTCGGCGATGATCCTGCAGAAACTCAAGGCAGACGCGGAGGCGCGCCTCGGCGAGAAGATCACCGAAGCGGTCATCACCGTTCCGGCATACTTCAACGACAGCCAGCGCCAAGCCACCAAGGACGCAGGCAAGATCGCGGGCCTCGAGGTGAAGCGCATCATCAATGAGCCGACTGCGGCGGCGCTCGCGTACGGCTTCAACAAGAAAAAAGAGGAGAAGATCGCGGTCTTCGATTTCGGAGGCGGCACGTTCGACATTTCCGTCCTTGAAGTCGGCGACGACGTCATCGAAGTGAAATCGACCGACGGCGACGCCCACCTCGGAGGAAAGGATATCGACCAGAAAATCATCAACTGGCTTGCCGAGGAATTCAAAAAGGAGAACGGTGTGGATCTCATGAGCGATCCGCTGGCAGTCCAGCGCCTCGACGATGCGGCCGAAAAGGCGAAAATCGAACTTTCGACCGCGGTGCAGACTGAGGTCAATATTCCGTTTATCAGCTCCGGTCCGCAGGGCCCGATGCATCTCGTGAAGACGATGACTCGCGCCAAGCTCGAGGAGCTCACGGGCGAATTCGTCGAACGCGCAATGTCGATCACTAAGCGCGCCATCGAAGCTTCGCCGTATAAGGTCGGCGAGATCAACGAGGTGATCCTGGTCGGCGGCCAAACCCGCATGCCGGCGATCCAGCAGGCCGTAAAAGCCTTCTTCGGCAAGGAACCGCACATGGGCGTCAATCCGGACGAAGTTGTCGCCTTGGGCGCCGCAATCCAGGGCGGAATTCTCGGCGGGGAAGTGAAAGACGTGCTTCTCCTGGATGTCATCCCCCTGTCCCTCGGCATTGAGACGATGGGCGGCGTCGCGACCAAGCTCATCGAGCGCAACACCACCATCCCCAGTTCGCGCTCGCAGATCTTCTCGACGGCGGCCGACAGCCAGACGAGCGTTGAGATTCATGTGGTTCAGGGCGAGCGCGCCATGGCATCCGATAATAAGTCGCTCGGCAAATTCATGCTCGACGGCATTCCGCCGGCGCCCCGCGGCGTCCCGCAGGTCGAAGTGACCTTCGATGTCGACGCGAACGGAATACTTAACGTCAAGGCGAAGGAGAAGACGACAGGCAAGGAGCAGTCGATCCGCATCGAAGGAAGTTCGGGGCTCTCGAAGGAGGACATTGAGCGCATGCAGAAAGACGCTGAGATGCACGGCGACGAAGACAAAAAGAAGAAAGAGGAAGCGGAAGCCAAGAACCTCGCCGAGCAGATGATCTACGCGGCAGAGAAGTCGCTCAAGGATTTTGGCGACAAGGTGAGCGAAGACATCAAAAAGGGCGTCCAGGAGAAAATCGACGCGCTCAAAAAGGAAAAGGACGGCGGAAATATCGAGGCTATCAAGACCGCAACCGACTCGCTCTCGGCAGAAATGCAGAAGATCGGCCAGGCGATGAACCAGAATCAAACCAATAACCCGGAACAGAAGACGGCTGACAACCAAACAGGGACGCAGGAAAATGTCAGGGATGCCGACTTCGAGGAAAAGAAAGAGGGCGAGAATCCCGAAGGCGGCCAGCAAAAACAATAGATAAGAAAAGATCGGCAGGCTCATGGGAGCCTGCCGATTTTGTCTATGCCGCGAGTTGTAAAAATTGCGGCTTAGTGTCGGGTTCTTCCTTGGGGGAAG
>DASZYS010000035.1:0-15118 GCA_035545295.1 Minisyncoccota bacterium
TTCCGTGCTCGGCTTCAGAGCCGCGGGAATGACGACGATGTCCGACTCAAGCGAAAGGATCGCCGAGATACGGTCGAAGCTCGCGAGCGCCACCTGGAAGGTAGCCCAAATCGACGCGATCTGACGAAGAGGATCATAGAACCTGTTGACGTAGGAAAGATAGCTGATAAGGAGGCCGATGGTAAAGTTGCCGGTCGAGATGAGGTAGATACCGAACGCGAGCACCACGAGCTGGGCGGCGTTCGAAACCATGCCGTAGACCGGAATGTAGATATTGTTCGCGATGCCGGCCACCACGGAGGTCTCGTAGTTCTTGCGATTGGCATCGCCGAATTTCTGCCGGAAATAATCCCGCCTGTCGAACGCCACCACGACCTTGAAGTTCTCGATCGATTCCTGGATCTCAGCCGAGAGGCCGCCGGTCGCCTGAAGGCTCACCGCGTTCTTCTTTCTGATCCAGCCGCCAACGGCACGAGTGAATATGAAAAGGAAAAGCCCCGGAAGGAGCGCCGCAACGCCGAGCTTCCAGTTTATCGAAAGCAGGAAGATTCCCGCACCGACAATGATGAACGCGTTCGAGACGAACTGCATCAGGGCCTGCGAGAAAAATTGGTTCAGCTTGTCGGTGTCGTTGTTGATGCGCGAAATGAGATCGCCCGACTTGTTCTGGTTGAAGAACGCCACGGGAAGCTCCTGGAGCTTCCGGAAAACCGCGTTTCGGAGATTGAAGAGCGTCCTCTGACCCACCGCGCCCATAAGCTGGGTCTGGAAGTAGCTCGCCGCGAACGCGGCGATATAAATGACGAGAAGAAGGCCGCCGAAGAGGAGCACGCCGCGATAGCGCCCCGTCACGACGTAGGTATCGATTACATGGCCGACGATAAACGGCGATACGAGCGTAAGCGCCGAGCTCGCAAGGATGGCGATGCCCGCGAAGATGAGATTCTTCTTCTCGCCCTCGATGATTGGCCGGAATTTCTTAAGGGCCGTCTTGAACGACGGCTTCCCTTCCGTGACGCTTTGTATGTTGAGTGAATATTTCATCCCGTTAGAGATAGGAAACGGCCGCCGTTTCCGTTCTTGAAAATTGCTTTGTAAAAATATCGACCATGCTTCTTAAATTATTTCCGAAAAATTCATATAACTGAAATATCTCTAACGGGATTCATTTTATTGCTCCGCGGTTTCGTAGTGGCTCGTGCTCTTCTGCGACTCGAATATTTGCACGTATTCGGGCGACGACTCCATGAGCTCCTTGTGAGTTCCCTGCGCCAATATCTCGCCTTCCATAATGAGGGCGATCGTATCGTAATCCATGACCGGCGCGATGGTCTGCGTCACGGATACGAGGGTCAGATCGGGATAATTGGCGCGGATATTCTGGAGAATCTTGCGCTCGGTCGCCGCATCGACGCGGGCGGTGAACTCGTCGAGAAAGAGAATTTTCGGATTGAGTGCCAGCGCGCGAGCGAGCATAATGCGCTGTTTCTGTCCGCCGGAAAGGCTCGTGCCGCGCTCGGAAACGAGCGTATCGAAGCCTTCGGGGAGCGCGGCCACCAGGTCGGCAAGTTCGGCGGTCTTCACGGCGCGGTCGAAATCATCATTCTTGATCTCGCCGCCGAAGGCGATATTGTCGCGGAGCGTCATGTTGAACATTACGCTGTCCTGAAAGACGAGCACAGCCTGCCTGCGGAGCGAGGACGGATCGTATTCGTCGAGCCCGATTCCGTCGAAAAGGATAGCACCCGACTGGGGCGTAAGAAGGCCGGTCAGCGCATAGAGGAGCTGGGTCTTTCCTGCCGCTGTCGGCCCGATGATCGCGGTGCGGGTCTTCGCGTGGATCGAGAGCGACACGTTCTTGAGCGCGGACTTCTCCCCGTAGGTGACGGTAAGCCCTTCGACCGCGATGTCGCCGCGAAGCTCGCGGTCGATCGCGCCGCCCCGAGGCGGCGCCGCGGCTTCGGTCGTTTCGGCGACGCGCTGGTACGACGCCTGCGCGCGGGAGATGACGTTCGACATGAATCCGATGACGATGATCGGGAAAATGAGAAGCGAGAGATAGCTCATGAACGCGGCGAAATCTCCGAGCGTCATCGCGCCCTCGATGACGAACCTGCCTCCGAGGAGGAGGATCACCAGCACCGCGAGATTCGCGACGAACGAGATCACCGGAATGAGCACCGCGAACATCCTGAGAATCTGGAGGCCGAGGTCCTTCGCATTCGTATTCGCCTCGACGAACTTATCGTACTCGGGCATCTGCGAATTGAGCACCCGAATGAGGCCCGAACCCATGATGCTCTCGTTGATGACTTTGTTCAGCCAGTCGATGACTTCCTGGGTGCGCTTGAAGAGCGGCCGCATTTTGGACATCACGATGAAGAAGGTGACGGCGATGAGCGGCACGATGGCGAGCACGGCAAGCGTAAGCTTCCAGTCGATCCTGAAAAGGAGGACGCTCGCGCCGACGATGATGATGAAGGACGAGCAGAGCGAGACGATTCCCATCGATACGAACATCTTCACCGCGTCGATGTCGGACGTGAGATTGGTCAGGAGCTTGCCCGCTCCCGCCGCCTGGACGAATTCATACGTCTGCTCCGATATCTTTCCGGCCAATCTTTCGCGCATGTCGCGGGCCACGCGCTCCGACGCGTAGGTCTGGACGATGCTCTGAAGGTAGGTAAAGACGAATATGGCGATCGAGGCGGCGGCGAATTCGATGACGATAAGCTTCATGTCGAAGGCGCCGGCGCCGAACGCGTCGATTCCCTGCCTGATGAGCTGGGGAAGGATGAGATTCAGCCCGTTGCTCAAAAGGGCGAGGCCGATGAGGAGCGCGACGAGAGCCTTGTAAGGCGCAAGCACGCCAAAAAGATTCGCCTGCTTGACAGGCGCTTGGACGTTCGCTTGCGCATTCGCGGCTTTTGAAGTCATTATTTAGACACCCTAACATTTTTCGCGGCCACAGTCAAAGACGCACTGCGGCCCCTCGAGCTACTTCGCCGCAGCGGCGCTCGCGGCAAGATTCTCCTGACCGTCGATAGCGGCCTGGTAGGTCAGGCCGAGATGGAGGCCCCACACGAACGAGAGTCCGACAAGGAACACGGCTATCATTTTCGTGACAGTCGTCACTTTATTCCATCGTATTTTCATATTATTTCCTAAATAAAAACTGCACTGATGAGTTAATTATATATGAAACGGCTCTTGATCGAAGCTCGGCCTGTGAATTGCATTCAATTGAGGGCGTAACGCCTGAGCGTGCGCCGGAGAACCCCATACTCGGGCAGCGCGCTCCCCACGGCGCACCAAAAACTCTTCGAGTGGTTGAAATGGAGCCTGTGGCAGAGTTCGTGGACAACGACATAATCCATAAGCTCTTCGGGAAGGAAGACCAGCCGGTAATTGAGGGAAATCGTTCCGGTTTTCGAACAACTTCCCCATCTCGTCGACTGGTTTCCGATTCTTGGTCCGGTAAAATCGGTGTCGAGCTTTACCCTCCAGTATTCCATTCGCGCCCGCAAAATCTTCCGCGCCCGCTCCTTGTGCGTTGCGAAATGCTTTTTCGTTCCCGCCCCTTCGGGAAGCGGCAGGAGCTCACTCCCCTTCCTTTGCACCCGCGCAAGCGTCTTTTTCACCCATGGGGCGGAAGTTTCCAAGAACCGCAAAATCGCGCGTTCGGATGCGCGAAAGGGGGCGGAGACGACCACGGTGCCGTCCGGATTCACGGTGACGGAGAGCCTCCGCGCACGGGCGCTGCGCCTGACAGCCGCCTCGTAGGGTTCAGTGATCGCGGAATTAATAGCCGAGCGGGAACGCATAGCTCGACGGGATTTGCGCGGGCTTTTCGGCATCGGTGCCGTAGGTGATCGCGATCTCATCGTGCGCCTTGAGCTCGAGAGTGCGGAAATCGCCCGTGTACTCGTCTCCGTTCACATACATCTTCAATGTATTCGTGCCGTCGTTGCAATAGCCCCCGATGCAGTCATTGGTGAATTTCACGCCCCAAATATCGAAGAACTGGCCGAGCGTGAACGTGCCGGGAGTCGGCGATTCGACGTGGATGATGCCGGTCAGATCGTGCACGTGGATCGGCGAAATGAACTGCGCCGCCTCGTAGATGCCGACGCCCGCGGGAATCGTAACATGCTGGCCGTGAATGAAGATGTCGAGATGCTGGTGGATATGGAGCACCGTGCCTTCGGCGGCGAGGGCAGGAAGATTGTCGGCGGCGAGGCGAGCGCGGAGATTTTGAAGCTCGACCGCCCATGGCGTCGTGGTGCCCGTCTGGATGCCCGGAAGCGACGAAGGATCCGCGATTGTGGTCGAAGCGGCCCCCTTCGCTCCCGAAGAGGACGTGAGTTTGCCGATGACAACAAGAACGATTATGAGAACGATAATCCCTCCAACCCACCACCACGTACGGTCTTTTTTCATGTGCGATTGAAAAATAAATTACAAATTATCATGTGCCGCTTCATGCGCCTCGCGCGCACGGCCGTTTCCCGCAATCGAAGGAAACATGAGCGCCGAGGTCGAGATGAGGATCGAAATGTCCCGCATCACGATCTCGTTCCAGCCTCCTTCGAGAAGGAGCGAGAAGACGATCGAGAGAAGCACCAGGGTCGAAAGGATCGCCGCAAGCCTCGTGTGGAAATTGAAAAGAAGCGCGAGCCCCAACACCGCCAGAATGCAGCCGTGAACGACCACTTGGGCCTCCGGATGGCCGAAATTCGCGGCAAAGCCGGGAAGATAGCTCGCCCAGTACGCCGGGTCGATGATCTCCCACACGCCGAAGACGACGAGAATCGATGACGGTCCGAGTCTTTGCAGGAAGTCGCGTACAATGAAGCTCTTCATTCTCTTGATTGCGGGTTCTTAAAACCTCAATGCCCCCATTTTACCACACCGTCGCGCTATGCGCCTGTGAATGGCTATTTGATATTGCCGAGTATCTTAAGGCCGTCCTCGTTCGTTACGACGGGAACATTTTTCTGCTTAATATAGTCGACCGTCTGCTGAAGGAGGGCGCTCGGGGCGCTCTGCTCATTGCCCGTTTCGTCGAGCCTGTGAAAGACGAGAATGACCCATTCCTTTTTGGCAATCGCCTGGTCGATCGCGCTCTGTATGTCGGCCCAGGTCGTGTCATACTGAACCCGCTGGTATTTGAGAAGATAGGGGTCGACAGTTTTGTTATTGAGAAGCGGGCGCGTGATGCGTGCGCCGGTAAAGCCGCTTTCTTTCACTACCTCTTCGGCAAGCGGGCTGAAGCTCCCTTCGGGATACGCGAAGGTCGAAACATCCTTAATGCCCATTGCGAGGAGATCCTCCTTGGAGCCGAGAATTTCGTATCGAAGCTCGTTCGGATCGGTAATCAAGCCAAGCGAAAGATGATGGCGAGTATGCGCGCCGATCTCCTGTCCGTCCGCTTGGAGGGCAAGAAGCTGCTCCGTCGTCATGTAGCCTTTCGTATCGAGGGCAGTCGAAGTGCCCGTTATGATATACCACGTCGCCTTAAGGCCGGCCTTGTCGAGGATCGGCAGGCCGAGCTGGTATGCCGACTCGAAGCCGTCGTCGAAATTTATGGAGACGATCGGGCCGTCGGAAGGAAGCGGGGCGGACGACGCGGCGGGAGACGCTTTCGTATCAGCGACACCTGCCGGAACCGAGCCGCTGCCGGAGGCGGAAACGCTTCCCGCCGCGGCCGCTGCGGGTATTTTTGATGTCGCGGCCTTGGCCGCGGCCGGCGGGAGATACATATTTCTCACGACGAACGCGGAAACGATAAAGACGAAGACCGCCGCCGCAAGCATGACGTATGGAAGGAATTTCGAATTCATATTTTATAACGGCAAACGGGGTTGGTTTTCTTGCGCTCAATTCTTGCGAATGCCTATGAAGATTTCGTGTGATTTTTTGCGCGTTTTGAAGCTGTTTCGCTCCCCCGCTTTCTTTATCATTTCTTTAGATTGATGAAATAACATGTGGATAGGGTCGATTTTTTAAAATTTTAAGAAATCAAAATCGTATGTGGCAACAGTGGGTTAATTTCATCCTAGGTCTCTGGATTATCGTTTCGGCATATGCCGGAATGACAGGCGCCGCGCTTACCACCAACCTTCTGGTGGTCGGGGTATTGGTCGCCATTCTTGCTTTGTGGGGCGCTCTTCAAGCCGGTTCGCACGAGCGTCACTTGCACGAAGGCCACTACAAATCGACTTAGGAGTTCTCGAAGAAGCGGCGGGCCAGAGGCCCGCTGTTTTTTCATATCCGGCTTAATGATGATGCTCGTAATGCTTGAGCGCTTCCCGCTCCTCGTGAATGATTTCCTTGTCAGCCGCGCCGCGCCTCTTCACGAGGATCATGACGGCGAGGAAGGTCGTGATCGGAACGGCAAGCACGAGACCGATCGAACCGACGAACGTCCGTATGATCTCGGTCGCGAAAACTTCCCTATTGGCGATCTGCGATATGGGCGTCGACGACTGCGCGTAGACGATGAGGAGCGGGAGCGAAGCTCCGACATAGGCGATGGCGAGCGTGTTCACGAGCGCGCCGATATGCTCGCGCCCGATGCGGAGCGCCCGGGAATAAATCCGCTTCTTCTCGACGTGCGGCGCGATATGGTGCAATTCCTCGACTGATATGGCCTGGCCTATGGCGACGTCGTACAGGATTCCCAGGAAGCCGATCATCATTCCCCCGAGAAGCACGCCCAGAATGTCGATCTTGCCGCGGCTGTTCAAGGTCACATAAACGGATTCGTCCGTGCCATAGCCGGTCAGGCGGCCCATGTGCACCGCCCAATACGCGAGAGCTCCGGTAAAGAGGACGGTAATGATCATGCCGACCACCGCCGAGGAAGTGGTTTTATTGAAGCCGTGCGTTATATACGAACCCACGATGATGATGACCGCGGAAACGACTACGCTCACGAGCACCGGAGAGAGGCCGCCGATTATGCCGGGGATCAGCACGAAGAAAATGAGAAGCAGGCTGCCCGTCAGACTTGCCAAGCCGCGAAGACCTTGCATGCCGCCGATAAGAAGCACGAGCAGGACGAACATTCCGCCGAAAAGATAGATGGTCGGCATGCGATACGCATCCATTTCTGCGTATGTCTCGATGCCGTCCATAGTTTGAACCGTGTGGTTGAGGTAGAAGATATCGCCCTTTTGAAGATGGAGGTAATCATCGGTGAACGTGACAATCTTCCCCTTTTGGCTGCCCTCGAGTATTTCCGCCTCGATAGTCTGAAACAGGCCGGGAGTGTCCGTTCCGGGAATAACCTGCTCCTCCTCTTTCTGAATATCAATGACGCGCGCCTTGACAACCTCGACGGTATCCGGAACTACGGTCCCGCTCTCCTGCGCAGCGGCGAAATGGGGGACCATCCATGCCGCTGACAAAAGGATCGAAATGGCGAGAAAACCTTTAAAAGCTTTCGATTTCATGGAAGAAGTGATGCCGCGCGAACGTGGTTTATCGGATAAGGATTACGATAAGGCTCGCGGCGACGACGATCGCAAGCTGGAAGGAAATTCCCTTGAGAGGCGAGATGCTGAGCTGCTTCCCTTTCTGAAGCCAGAGGTGGAAGCGCTGGAGCGGCAGGAGGATTCTGCTCCGCGTTTTCATGTATGCGAACTGGAGAGGATCGGGCAAGATGCCGGCGACCGCGCCGATGAGCGCGACCTCCGGCGAGACGAGTCCGAGAAAGAACGAGAAGATGACGACGGAGAAAACGAGCCCTAGCAGGCAGTCGAAGCCGATGCGAAGAAGGTCGATCGCGAAGAGCTTGCCGAAGTTCATGTCGTTCTGGAGCGGCGCGTCGCGTTTTTGCTCCATCGAGAGGATCGTATAATCCCAGTGCGGTATCGAATCGATCGCCAGGTGGCTCGCGAATCCCGCGACAAACGCGGCAACGGGATGATTCGGAAAGAGGCTCGCGGCTGCCGCACCGACAAGGGCGTGAGTGGTAAGCGTCATGATTGAAAAATTAAAAGACGAACGGAATGAGCATCTTGCTCCTTTTCTTGTATTCGGGATACTGGTCGGGAAATATTTTGCTCATATTTTTCTCCTCGACCTTCGCGCTGTATACGAAATAGGCCGCGAAGAGCGCGGCGGGCACTAACCATTCCCATTGCCCGCCGACGATCGCGGAACCCGCCAGCGCCAGGAGCATTCCCGTGTAGATCGGATGCCGGACGTATGTATACGGCCCGGTGGTAACGAGATCGGGCTTTTCCTTGATGCTCATGGGCATGCCCCAGTTCTTGCCGAGATGCTTGCGTGCCCAGATCGCGAATCCGATTCCGGCCATGCAAAGCAGGACTCCGATAACTCCGAGAGGAATGTTTGCCGGACCGCTCGCCCGGCTCATGTGGACGCTGTCTCCGGTAAAGATCTTATTTCCGAGAACCGCGAAGATAACGGCGAGAAGGATCGCGCGCACGGCAAGCCAGCGTCCCCAGCCGCCCACTGACTTCTTGATGCCGAACGACGTGACTGCCCACACGATGAGAAAAGTCGCCCAGCATGCGGCGGCGAGATATATGAAGATTTCCATACGAAAAGTATAGCAGATTTCAAGCTATGGAAGCGCCCTTCGGCCGCCGATAACGCTATACACACAGTACCTTGCACTACAAGCTACTGTGTGTATAATATAACTATGCGAGAAGAATCCATCGAACAAAAAGAGGCGCAGATGCGCAAAGGGCTTTTGGAGTTTTGCATCTTGCTCGCGGTCTCCAAGGATCGCGTGTACTCGTCGGATATTTTGAAGAAGCTCAAGGATGCCGACCTCCTGGTGGTGGAAGGCACGCTCTATCCCCTCCTCTCCCGATTGAAGCAGCAGGGCCTCGTCGATTACGATTGGGAGGAATCGCCGTCCGGGCCGCCGCGCAAATATTACACGCTTACCAAGCGGGGCAAAGACATGCTTATACTTCTCGAGAAAACGTGGACTGCACTCCGGTCGTCAGTCATGTCGCTTACCCGTTCCTCATAACTTATCAATCAATTATCAATATGGAAAAGACAACCCACATAACGATCGCCTCGACCGAGTTCCGGCTCACGGAGTCCGCGTACGATAAGCTCGAGAAGTATCTTTCCGCGCTTTCCGAACATTTCAAAGGCGAGGAAGGCGGCGCTGAAATCATCCGCGACATCGAATCGCGCATCGCCGAAAAGCTTCTCGAAACGAAGCACGGCCTCATAACGCTCGCCAACGTCGAAGCGGTCATCGCCGAGATCGGCAATCCCGCCGAGCTTGATGTCCCCATCGAGGAAGCGCTCCAGGAAGGCGTACGCAAATATCGCAAGCTCTACCGCAATATGGATTATGCGGTCCTTGCAGGCGTGGCGTCCGGCATCGCCGCATATTTCGGTATCGATCCTCTCGTCATCAGACTCATTTTCGTCATTTCGATCTTCTTCGGCGGCATAGGCATCGTGATCTATGTCCTTCTCGCCATCTTCGTTCCCGCGGCGCACAATGCGAGCCAAAAGCTCGAGATGCGCGGCGACGCGGTAACGCTCGACGGCATCAGCCGCGTGGTGAAGGACCGCTCGTCGGAGGAAAAGCGCGAGAGCGGATTCCGCCGCGTCATCTACTTCCCATTCGAAGTCATCGCCGCGATTGGCCGCTTCATCGCGAACCGCCTTTCCCCTGTGGCGCTCCGAATCGCGGGGCTCCTTCTCGCGCTCGTAACGTTCCTTGCGGCTCTAGCCCTCACTGTCGCTGTGGGTGTTGCGTGGGCGAACTGGAACGCCCCCTGGAACGATTTTCCCCTGAAGCCGGTGATGTCGGGCGGTTTGATGATCTTCACTTCGCTCATGTCGTATCTTGCGGTTATCATTCCCCTTTTCCTCATCTTCGCATTGGGCTTCCGCCTTTTCCGCCGCAGGAATTTCCTGCCATCCGCCGTCGGTATCGGCCTCGTAGGAATCTGGTCGCTCGCGCTCATCGCGGCTGGCATCACATGGACGAAGGTCGGCTCCGATTATCATGAATACGAGCAGACTAGCCCCGAATACCAGATCGTCGAGCGCACGCTCGACGTGACGGGATTCACCAAAATCGAAGCGCATGATGTCCGCGTAGCGTTCAGCTCTGAGGGCACGTCGACCGTTTCGATCGAAGGTCGCGAGGCGGATCTGGGAAGCGTTACCGCCACCACCACGCCGGATGGGACCCTCGTCCTTACGGGCAATGACCAGCTGGAAGCATCATGCTTCTTTATGTGCTTCCATTCGAGGCCGACAGTCATCATCTCCACGTCTTCGGTTTCGGCTATCGACATTGATGACAGCTCGCTCACCTTCGACGATTTCGAAGGCGGCGCCATCTCCCTAAAAGCCAAGGACTCGAACGTACGCGGCACCCTCCATGCAAACTCGCTATCGCTCGAGCTCGAAGACAGCGGCGCGTACGCGACCGTCGATCTGGCCTCGCTTCAGGCGGATCTGCGCGATTCCCATCTTGAATTCGACGGCACAGCCAATACCGCGACGATAAACGCCGTATCCTCATCGGTTGACAGCAGTTCGCTCTTCACAAACGCGATGACGCTCTCGACCCAAGGTTCGTCGGCCAACGTGAGCGCCGAAAATTTCACGCTCGTGAAGAGCACGCAAAGCACCGTTTACAACAACGACAAGCTCGTAGGCGGCGACGATGACGAAAAAAGCGCCGGGGGCAGAGGCGAAGAATCGTCTCGCGCGCCTACGGCGCCTCTCGCACCCGAGGTGCAGGAGTAATATTTCTCCCTTTTTTCTGCCTCGGATCTAAACCCTACGGCTGTACGACGAACCATACGTTACCGACTCCCTGCCCGTTCGTGTCGCCCGGAGCCTTATCGTTCGCCCAGAAGTAGAGCGGCATGCCGTTATAGGTTACCTGGAGTTTCCCATCGTCGCGCGTAATCGTGCCCACCTGGCCGGTGATTCCCGACTGCACGTTCGCGAGCGCATCGGCCGAAGCGACAGTGTACGGAGGCCAGTTGGCCGCGCACTGCCCGCTGCAATTCGAAACTCCCGACGTGTCGTTCGCATACGTATAAAGCGTCATGCCGTTCGACGCGACGAGATACGTGCCGAGAGTCGACGTTGCGTCGGTGCCGAGGAGAAGATTGCCGGGCGCGTAGGCATTGCCGGTCCCCGTGGGCTCGGTCGATGAGCCCGCGGGAATCATCGGAGCCTGCGAAGTATCGGTAACCAGCGGCGTGTTTGCCGAATTCGAAGCCGCCCACCAATACGTCCCTCCGAGGATCACGACAATAATGACGATGATCCAAACAATCGTGGATGTTCTCATAAATTAGAATAATGTGATAAATACCGTCGGATTAAGTATACCTCCGCCTTTGGCAAGCTTCCATGAACGCAATATTTAATTTTACGAGAGGTAATATTGCGTATAAATCATAGTATGGGTAGTATTCATGCTATGAAAGAGGGGCGAAAATTTTACATAATTCCCGGATTAGGCGAATCGACACGGGCACAGAACTATCGGGAAATAATAAAAGGCATTCGTGCCTCTGGTTTTGATATCGTGCCGATCAATCTCGAATGGGATCTGGATGTCCCCTTCTCTGAATTTGTGAAAAAGGCGGACAAGCAAATTCCGAATAATATAGCTGAAGATTATATCCTTGGATTTTCCTTCGGTGCATATATAGCAGCCCTGCTTGCCCCCAAGAAGAAAGCCTGCGGATATTTCTTTTGCTCGATATCGCCCTACTTCAAAGATGACTTGCAATACATTCCTCAGGAAACAAAGGATTATTTCGGCACGACTTTTATGAGCAGTTTCAAAAAATACTCATTCCCCGAAAATGTGTCAGGCAATGCATGGTTTTTCATTGGAGATAAGGACTGGGAAATAGCTCAAGAAAGGGCAAGAGATTCCTATAATAAATGGAGGGGCGGCAAAGAGATGTTTATCGTGAAAGGTGCCGGACATGAACTTAAGGATCCAAACTACACGAAAGAAGTTTTGAATGTAATAAAAAAGCTTTGAGGTAAACCTCAAAGCTTTTTGACGATCTCTCGTGCTAATAGTTTAAGCATGCATCTCAGTGTCTTGGCCGTCCGCGCGGCATCCACCAGTCGATGATGAATTTTCGTTTGATCTCCGGCCATGAAGTGATCCTACCGAAAAGAACTCTGAATGCCCGTTCTTTCTCGTCCTCAAGCGTGCCCGCGCAACGCCAAGAATAGATGCGTTCAAGAATTTGCACAGCCGCTTCGCATGATGGAGGATTCGGATGCCCCATGAGCGTGTTGTAAGCCTCGTGATGGCCCCAGATTACTCTAATGATAAAAGTTCCGGGTTGCCGATACGTTCGAGGCGGAACGTGGTGGTGGGTAATCTTCGAATAATTCAAACGATACTCTCCTCTCCTGCCGTAATCTTAAGCGCTCTGAGAAATTTCTGGTCCTGATCATTCAATACCAGCTTTGAAACATGTTCCAGTGCGGGCAGGCATTTATTCAGATTGACCAGGGCAGGCAACGAATATTCGATGGTGATGCACGCCTTGCATCTTGGACAATCGGCGTAGATTTTCCAGCCCGTATCGGTCGCATTGCACGACTTCAGGAACAATCGATTGCCGCAATGCGGACAAATTATCCTATAAGCGCCATCCATGCGCTCTCCTTTCGTTTGCAAAGTACGCAGATATGAAAAAGATCAGAACTGGAAATCAATCCTGATCATGATCTTATCAAGCTCTACTGTATTCAGTTTATCATCTGGCAATGACGGCGCAAATCACCTTAATCACACATTATTATTTCTCTTCCCTGTCTGGCGGATTTCCCCATTGCCAGCGCGGCCGTTCCCCTTTCTTGTAGATAATGACAAGAAGGAGCGTAGTAAGGATAACCACGGGCAAGATGAACATGAACGCGACTTCGCGCCGTGAAGAATTGCTATCGATCGTAAGCGCGAGAAGCACGAGTATGACGACGTAGAGAGCGATCACGAGCCACCCCTGCCAGGTCGCCGGAACCCAGCCCCAGCCATAGAGCTTATCCTTGAACCAATAGTGCCCAGGATTGTTCTTGAGGTATGAGAGGTATTTTTTGAAGAAATTGGACATAGGCTAAGTATACCGCGAGTCTTTCATAATATAAATTACTTGTTCAATATTTCTATTGGATCAGCAATAATAGTTTTATATCGTAATAATTCGGGTAAATATTTTCTTAGATTCTGGAGCATAAGATTCTTATTCCTACCATAAACATAATTCAATGCATTTAAATACTGCCCAAAATTTACTAGGGCAACCATATCGGCTTGATCATTTTCAATTCGACCATCAATTTTCTGTTTAGTTGTTAAAAATAAACATTTTTTCGGTGATATAGGCATAAAGATCCATGTCTTGCCACTTGACTTACTCCACCAATCAAAATACCGTTTTATTTCAAATTTTTGAAAATCAACAAAAATTACTGGATTATCCGAAATTACGAATTCATCATCAGATGTGTCTGGAATATTAAGAAAATAGAAATTGTGTCTAAAAATACCCTCCGTAATTTCTCCAGCGATTAATCTTGCGATAAAGCCTAAGTGATTTAAATCACCCGTCATAGTGTATTCAGGAACAAAATTTACCAAATCATCATATGTAAAATTATACTTATTCTTTACGATGATTTCTTTTAAAAAATTATGATCGCTTAAATTATCAATTTTTAGTAACTTTTTTTCATATAAAAACAAAATATACTTTCTTAGTTGAAAGTAGAAAGCAGGAGTACGAGTTATCTGATGTGATATGAAAGTTGCGAGAATGTTCTTTTCAAGAAGAGTAAGATTTGGATCATCTTCAGTTGTGTTTATAGTTTTGAGTATTTGACTACCAAAATTCTCAATCCAATCAGCCAAAATTACTTTCTCAACATAATCAGAAGAACCTCCTCCATTTTGCTTAAAAATGTAAAAATCTTCTATTTGTGCTACTACTTCGATTTTTTCTTCTGTTAGCGTATTAAACAGAAAATTATACTGATAAATTTTTTTTCTGTTTGGATCGTGCCTTAACTCTGATAATCTGAATCTTCTTAAAAGAAATTGAGGGATATAATGACCTCTTTTTTGAAATTCGTGAGAATTTTTATAGACCTCAAATCGTCCAAGCAAGCCAGTAATAGAGTAAATAACTTTTATCGTAAAGTTATTCCTTCCCAATCTTTTTTTTACACAATATGAGATAAATTTTTTATTTAAAGATGATAGTTTCATAAGATATGGAAATGAAATTACCAACTAATACTAGTTATATATATAAAATTAATCCACCCGAATACAATTAAATATATCGAGATTACAGTTTAGCTAAAAGATCACACAAATCCGTTTGAGCTTCCAATGCAATAGCTCGAACACTTTGAAAAAGTGTTCGAGTATGTTTTTTTCTTTGATCACTAACGACTTGTGAATCTATATTTTCTCTTTTTGCTTCTTCAACTGAAGCTTCCCATGTTTTGACCATAGTTGTCACAAAAAGATTTATGTCTATTAATCGTGAATAAGTTTTAGATATCGTCAATAAAATTTCAAGTGGAAAATTAAGATGATGTTCACTTTGTTTGAGCGCATCATAAGCATCCCTTCTGAAAGTTAGAGCTATTCCAGAAATTGAAAATACTCCTGAGAAGCCAAATGGATTTTTTGGATTACTCAATCGCTGCAACATATCATCACAGTTTTCAATTATTGATTGAACTATACTGAGATTATAGTTTATTTCATCAACGAAAAACCTGGAGAATTTTCTTGTGTTCCGCTTTCGGTGTTGCGAGCTTACTAATTCCTGGAGTAATAAGGCAAGGAAAACCCCAGCAAAGGTTATTATTAGATTTACAAACCAGCTGTCTGAATTAATAATCAAGTGATTTATATTAAAAAGTACCTATACATATATTAGTAAGTCAGATCTAAATTCTTTTCACTTAAATATTTTTGATGGAAGACATATTGATCATTGATACTTAAAAAGATCCCTGCGCTCCTAGCTGCCGGACTTGGATTCGAACCAAGATACTCGCCTCCAAAGGGCGATGTCCTACCATTAGACGATCCGGC
>DASZYS010000036.1:0-14845 GCA_035545295.1 Minisyncoccota bacterium
GTCGGCGCGGCGGGAAAGATTCTCGACAAGCTATTGGCCGATGTGGGCATCGATCGCGCGGACGTCTACATTACCAATATCGTCAAGGATCGGCCGCCGCAGAATCGCGATCCTCAGCCTGCGGAAATTGCAAGCTATGGCCCGTTTCTTGATCGCCAGATCGACATCATCCGGCCGAAGATTCTCGCAACGCTCGGGCGCTTCTCGATGGTGTACATCATGACGAAGTTCGGCCTCACGGAGGAGCTCGGGCCGATCAGCAAGATCCACGGCCTTACCTTCGACGCGAAAGCTTCATACGGGAATGTGAAAATCGTGCCGCTCTACCACCCCGCGGTCGCCGTCTACAATTCATCGACACTCGATACGCTCAAGGAGGATTTCAAAGTTTTGCCAAAGCTTATCAAAGAATGATCTCGAAGCTCCTAACAAAAGCGGCGCGATATCGCGCCGTTTTCGTTACCAGATTTTCGCCCGGTCTTTGGGATCGCGGTAGAGTCTGTCTTCTTTCGTCACTCCGAACGCTTCGTAGAACTCGGTCATATTCGATGTCGGTCCGTTGATGCGGAATACCGCGGGAGAATGCGGGTCGGTCATGACTTGGGTCCGCGCCGCTTCGGGCCGCTGATGGCCGCTCTCGACGAGCGTGAGTCCGAGGAAGAATCGCTGTTCGGGCGTGAAGCCGGCGATATCCCTGCGGCCTTCGCGCTCGAGATGCCGCATGTATGCGTAGTATGCCATCACTGCGCCGCCGAGATCGGCGATGTTTTCGCCGAGCGTCAGCTTGCCGTTTACGTTGATATCGCCGACCTTGTAGCCGTTGAACTGCTTCACGAGCACATTCGCTTTCTTGTCGAACCGCTTTCGGTCATCTGCCGTCCACCAATTTTTGAAGTTGCCGCGTCCGTCGAATTTCGAGCCCTGGTCGTCGAAACCGTGGGTGATCTCATGGCCGATAACCGATCCGATCGCTCCGTAATTGATCGCCGCATCCGCGTCCGGATCGAAAAACGGCGGCTGGAGTATTCCGGCAGGGAAGGCGATCTCGTTCATGTTCGGGCTGTAGTACGCGTTCACCGTTTGCGGCGTCATGAACCATTCGGTCCTGTCTACCTTTTTTCCGTAGCGACCGATTTCGCGCCTTCGCTCGAGCCTCAGTGCCCGCATTGCGTTTTGGAAATATTCGTCGGGGCGTATGTCGAGCCCTTTGTACGACTTCCATTTTGACGGATATCCGAGCTTGCGGCTGATCGCGGCGAGCTTCGCAAGAGCCTTTTTCTTTGTCGCGGGGGACATCCAGTCGATATTCTTGAGCCGTTCCTCGTATGCCGCAAAGAGATTGTCGACAAGTTCGTCGATCTTCTTTTTCGCTTCGGGCGGGAAGTGGCGCTTCACGTATTCCTTGCCGACCGCCTCGCCGATATAGGTTTCGAGCGCGCCGATGACCCGCTTCCAGACCGGCTCCGGTTTCTGGCTGCCCATGAGGACTTTGCCGAAAAATTGAAATCGTATGCTGATGAATTTTGTCGAGAGGAGCGGCGAGCAGCCGTTCAGTACGTGCCATCGGAGGTATTTTTTCCACGTATCGAGAGGAGTCTTCGCAAGGAGCGCCGTCGCTTTGGATATGAATTCCGGCTGGAGCACCACGAGAGATCGCGCATTCTTGATGCCGACGGTTTCGAAAAATTTCCTCCATTCGACTGCCGGGGCGAGCTTCCCGAGCTCCTGAACGCTTTTCCGGTTGTATACCTTCTCGATATCTCTCGTGTCGACATTGCTCATCGAAAAACGGGCGAGCTTGGTCTCTAGCTCGAGGATGACGCGCGCGTCTTCGCGCGCCTGTGCGGGCTTCTCGCCGGCGATGACGAGCATCTTCTCGATATATTTGAGGAATTCGTCGCGGATCGTTTCGGAACGCGGGTCTTTCTTGAGGTAGAAATCGCGGTCGGGAAGGGTGAGGCCGCTCTGAGCAAGGAACACCGTGTAATGCTCGGAATCCTTGTCGTCCTGGCCGACGTGCGTTCCCCATAAGAGCGAGAAGCCCGCCTTATGGAGGTAGGCGATGAAATCGATGATGTTCTGCCCGTTCTTGATCGCATCGATTTTCCTGAAGAATGGTTCGAGGGGCTTAAGTCCCAGCTTATTGCGAGTCTTCGTGTCCATGCCGGAGAGATAGAAATCGCGGATGATCTGGCCTTCGGTGCCTTTGGCATGGCTGGAGTCGGCAATCTCCTCAATAAGGGCGCGGAGCTTCTTGAGCCCGTCCTCACGGAGAACGTAGAACGTGCCCCATTTCGCCTTGGTCGGAGGGATCGGGTGCCTTTTGATCCAGCCGCCGGCCGCAAAATGGAAAAAGTCGTTTTGCGGACGGACCGATGTGTCGAGATTCTTAGGATCGAATCCCCAGGAAGAAACGGAGCGTTTGGTTTTGTTTTTCATGCCTGCAGTTTAACCCAACTTCATGAGGCAGAAAAGTTCGATTATGCCCCGGAAGGCCCGCGCTCATTGAGGCGAAACCATGCCATAATTCTGCAGAATTATGGCATGTCGCCCGCGCAGAGCGTATACTTATTGCATGAATAAACGAACCAAAACCGCGAAGCAGATGGAACGCCATCTCAAAGGCCTCGGCAATCATTACCGCATCGATATTCTGCTCCATGTGAGCGGGAAGCCGGGGTTAACTATCGATCAGCTTGCGGAGGGAGTCGACGGAAACTACAAAACGATTTCACAGCACGTCAGATATCTGGTGCATGCGGGCCTACTCGAGGTGTCGCACGAAAGTACGTTCGCGCACATTAAGCTTTCGCCCTATGGCGGAGCATGCGTCGAATTTCTCAAAAAATTCCAGTCGCTCTAACTGCACCTGTTTCGAACTTCGATCGTGCGGTTTCAAACATGCTATAATTCTGCAGAATTATAGCATGTCGCAGATAATACAGTTGAAGCGAAAAAGTCTGAAAAAATTTTATATATTAGAGAATAATAAAAAGCAGGCAGAGGATTAAATCCCTGCCTGCTTACTCTTGGAACTCACATCAGCAGCTCCTCAGCTCGTCCTCTGTTGTCAACGAAATTCTGAATCAATCGAAACATTTTTCTGCCATCAAGCAAAAAAGTTCCTGAAATGATTTTCTCATACTCACCGACGGTCAAATTAAAATAATCGCATCGGTTTGAATGCCAAAATACCTTTATCTTGATGACCGTCATGTCTTCCTGGTTGGCCTCGAAAGTCAACTCAGTGATCTCTTCGTCGAGACCTTCGATCGTCATTTCTGCGTTCAAGCCGCGGCTGATGAAAATGCGCTTTATTTCCCGCTCCAATGTTCTGCAAAAATCCTTCCTCCGCGCTTTTTCTTTGAAGGAATAGTAAAGTCCCATTCCAATAATTCCAATTACCAGTCCAAAAAGCAAACTGTAAATTTCCACTCCTAAATTTCCTCCGATTCAAAATTACAGGTTATTTTCATATTTGTCAAAATTCTTCTTATCAGATGAAATTATTATGCTATAATTCTGCAGAATATAGGCATGTCGCGCGCGGCACTGGAGAAACGAGGAATAAAAAAGCGGGCAGGGGATGAACCCGTGCCCGGTGTGCCTCTAGCGGACAATTGTAACCTCGAGTTTGACCGGAAATTCGCTGCCGACAGCATCGCAGTATATTGCGTACCACGCTTTGTCGGACGATCGATATACGATCTCTCGATGAGAGAATACGATATGCCGATCATTCAAAGGTATGGAAATGAGAATCGGCTTACTTAGACCCAATATTACCTGCTGGGGGCCCGAACGCACTGTGAGTGAGGTAACCTCGGCCGGCATCTCCGTTGGCAGCTTAGGAGCGCGCGGTCCGGTTTGCCTGATCACTACTCTGAATGGAAAACTGTTATCCAGCGGCACGCTTGCTTCTTCAAGAAGCGAATCCATAGGAATAAATTCCTCCTTTCTTTCCTTCTGCGCACAAAATATAATTTATTCATACGATTGTCAAATACCAGCAAATCGCATCTTTATGATAGATTGTTATTTATGAAAACCGCTGACGTACGGGCTAAATACTTGGAATTTTTCAAGAAACAGGGACACCAGATCATCCCCTCGGCATCGCTCGTGCCCGAGAACGATCCGACGACGCTTTTCACCGGTTCCGGCATGCAGCCGCTCGTTCCGTATCTCCTGGGCCAGAAGCATCCGCTGGGCGATCGTCTCGCGAATTCGCAGAAGTCGTTCCGCTCGGGCGATATCGAGGATGTCGGCGACAACCGCCATACGACCTTCTTCGAAATGCTCGGCAACTGGTCGCTCGGCTCGTATTTCAAGGCGGAGCAACTGCCGTGGCTTTTCGCGTTCCTCACCGACGAGGTCGGGATCGATCCGAAGCGTCTCTACGTGACTGCGTTCTTGGGCGATGAAACGAACGGAATTCCGAAGGATACAGAAGCGGCCGATATCTGGAAGAAGCTTTTTGCGGAGAAGGGAATCGAGGCCAAAGATATCGAGATCGGGAGCGAGGAGAACGGCTACAAGATCGGCATGCAGGGCGGCCGCATCTTCTACTACGACGCCAAGAAGAACTGGTGGAGCCGCTCGGGCACTCCCGACAAGATGCCAGCCGGAGAGCCGGGAGGACCGGACTCCGAAGTCTTCTACTGCTTCGAGGAGATCGAGCATGATACGAAATTCGGCGCCGAGTGCCATCCGAACTGCGACTGCGGGCGCTTTCTCGAGATCGGCAACTCCGTCTTCATGGAATACAAGCGCACGGAGAGCGGCTTCGAGAAGCTGCCCCAGCGCAATGTCGATTTCGGCGGCGGCCTCGAGCGCGTCGCTGCGGTTTCCGAGAACAATTCCGACGTCTTCAAAATCGATATTTTCAAAGGAACGATCGAGACGCTCGAGAAGCTTAGCGGCAAATCATATTCCGACCCGGCTTTTATCGCGGCATTCCGCGTCGTAGCAGACCATCTCCGCTCCTCGATCTTTCTCATCGGCGACGGTGTTGTGCCTAGTAACAGCGAGCGCGGCTACTTCGTGCGCCGCCTGCTCCGCCGCGCCGTGCGCTACTGGGACAAGCTCGGCATAACCGAAGGGGGACTCTCGACCCTTGTCGATCTGATCCTTGAGTTCTACAAGGATGCGTATCCCGAGACATTCAGCGCGAAGGAAACGATAAAACAGGAGATAGAGAAAGAGGAAACGAAATTCCGCAGGACGCTTAAAGACGGCCTGAGGCAGTTTGAGAAGATTGCGGTCGCGGACATTTCGGGAACGGACGCATTCAATCTCCTCCAGTCGTACGGCTTTCCGCTCGAACTCACGACCGAGCTCGCGAAGGAGCGCGGCATCTCGGTCGACGTCGAGAGCTTCAAGGAAGAATTCAAGAAGCACCAGGACCTCTCCCGCGCCGGCTCCGAGAAGAAGTTCAAAGGCGGCTTGGGCGATACGAGCGAGGCGACAGTGAAGCTCCACACCGCGCACCATTTGCTACTCAAGGCTTTGCAAATCGTCCTCGGTGAGCATGTGCACCAGCGCGGCTCGAACATCACGCCCGAGCGCCTACGCATCGATTTTATGAATCCCGAGAAGGTAACTCCCGAGAAGCTCGCCGAAGCCGAGCGGATCGTCAATGAAAAAATCGCGGAAGACCTGCCGGTGATCCGCAGCGAAATGCCCCGCGAAGAAGCTGAGAAGCTCCATGCGGAGCACGAGTTCGGAGCCAAGTATCCGGACGTCGTTTCCGTCTACTCGGTCGGCCCCAAGGGCGCGACAAAGGAAGACCCGAAGTTCTCGCAGGCTTACTCTATAGAATTCTGCGGCGGTCCGCATGTCGAACACACCGGTGTCTTAGGCACATTCAAAATCCAGAAAGAAGAAGCGGTTTCCGCAGGAGTGAGAAGGATTAAAGCGGTTTTAGAATAAATGGAAAAGAGTTTAATACTCTTCAATAAGCAGGAGATTGGAAAGGGTGTTCGCGCGAATCGAAAATATGCCGCAGGCGAGCATATTTTAGTTTTTTCCGGACCGCTGCTTGATCGCGACGAATTGCCCGAAATTATTACCCCGGAAGATGACAGGTATATGCAGATTGGTATTCGCACCTTTATTGGTTCTTCCAGGAGAGTCGATGATTTTGTGAACCATTCGTGTGACCCGAATTCCGGAGCTAAATTTCATGACAATAGAGTGGAGCTTGTCGCATTGAGGGATATAGAAGCGGGTGAGGAAGTTACCTGGGATTATTCCACGACGATGTTTGAGGATGATTGGGAGATTGAATGCCTGTGTGGCGCTTATAATTGCAGGGGACGAATCAGGGAATTCAGATATTTGCCTGATGATATCAAGCGGAAATATATTTCATTTGGAATCGTGCCGGAATATAATATGTAAGTATTATAAATCGCAAAATCAATGAAACTACTGCTTAAGCGTGCATATGAGCCGGCGGGGAAGGAGGACGGGACGAGAGTGCTCGTGGATTTGCTCTGGCCGCGCGGCGTTTCCAAGGAGAAGGCGAAGATCGATATCTGGGCCAAGGACGTGACGCCTACGCCGAAGCTTCGCACCTGGTTCGGCCACAAGCCGGAACGGTGGAAGGAATTCTCCAAAAAATACAAGGAAGAGCTCAAGGGCAAGAAAGCTGAGCTCAAGGCGCTTATGGGCGAAATAAAGAAGCTCGGACCGAAGGCCACTCTTGTCTACGGCGCGAAAGATACCGATCATACCCATGCGATTATCCTCAAGGAGGCGCTTGAAAAAATAAAATAAGAAAAATGTCCTCCAGCCGTAAGCTGGAGGACTAGTTTTTAATGGCAAGCATAATGATCTTCGTGTTCCCTGATTTTCAACGTGAGTTCATTGTCGTGCTTCCATTTCGAAGTCGTGAGAACGATGCCTGTATGCGAGATTTCAATGATGCGAGATTTACATATTTTCTCAGTGCAACCTTCACGAGTGCATGTAAACAGGCCATGTTGTAAATATTCAATTTCATCATCGTCAGAATCATTCTCCACGGTCTGGAGAATAGACGGTTCCGACCAGGCATGGATGTCGCATGCGCAGAGAATGAATCGCCAAGCTCTTCGCAGTAATCCCATATGACCTCCTCAAAAAGTGTTCCAGTGAAATAGAAGCACCTTACCGCCGCGGCTGTCAATCGCCGCGCAACAGCTCCACTTATCCACTTATGCGCCATGGTCGCAACTTTGGAATTTTGGTTTTCGGCTTGTATAATAAATGCAATGTTCGAATCATTTGCGAACCCGGGAACTTCGCGGCAGGAAGACGCATGCGTCCTCCTCGACATTGGCAATGGAAGCGTCGGAGGCTCCATCGTGCTCTTCGCCCGCTCGCAGAAGCCGAAGATCGTCTACTCGGTGCGGTATCCGATCCACATTCCCGAAAAGCCGAGCTCCGCGCATCTCCTCGAGAAAATGACGCGCCTTCTCGAAGACGTGGTGAAAGACCTCACGCATGAGGGAAGCCGGCATCTCGATTTCAAGCTCCTCAATTACAAGGATATCAAGCACGTCTTCTGCATCTTCTCGTCGCCCTGGTACGCATCGAAGACGAAGATCTTCCGCATCGAGCACCGCGAGCCGGTGCCGGTGACCGACGAATTCGTGAAATATCTCCTCGACAAGGAGGCTGAATCGTTCGAGAAGTCGATCGGCGGCACGGGAACCGGCACGCTCAAGTTCATCGAGCAGAAGGTCATCCGCACGCGCTTGAACGGCTACGACACCAAGGCGCCGCATCTCCAGGCGGCCCGCAAGATCGAGCTCGGCGTATTCATGAGCATGGTGCCGCAGGCCGTGCTCGACAGGGTGAGCGCGATCGTCAGCCGCTATTTCAACGCGCGCCACATCGAATTCAACTCCTTCGCGCTCATGTCGTTCAGTCTGATCGAGGACCTCTTTCCCGGAAGCAGGAGCTATATGTTTCTCGACGTGACGTCCGAAGTGACGGAGCTCGCGCTTGTCCGCAATAATCTCATCACTGACACGATTTCCATTCCGTCGGGAAAGAACCTCATCATGCGGGCGATCGCGCGCCGTTATGGCGTATCGCCCGACATCGCCGCAACATATATGAAGCTCTATGCGAACGGCCACGCTGAAAAGTCGCTTAAGAAGGGGATCGAAGCGGCGATCGAGACGGCGCGGGCTGCCTGGACGGCGCAGTTCGAAAAGGCGGTGAAGGAAGTTTCCAAGGGCCATGCGGCGCCTTCGCGCGTCTTTCTCACCGCCGACGACGACGTAGCGATAGTCTTCAAGGATTTCATCGGAGAGACTGCGCATGTCGTGGAGGGCAGGCCCGAGTATTTCAGCGTTACGCCGCTCAACAAGGGAATCCTCGCCCACTTCTGCACCTTCGGGCGGGGAAGCGACGAAGACTCGTTCCTCGCGATCGAGAGCGTCTATTTCAATAAGATATTCCACCTCGAGGCGTGAACGTCGCGGTTTACAAATAAAATTCAGTTGTTTTACAATAATTAAATTAATCGGCCTATGGCAAAACGAACTTTCCAGGATATCGTCCCGCCCGAAAAGCGCACCATCAGGAACATTCCCATTCCGGAAGGCCGGAAGCCGCGTCTCGACATCGAGCCGCCGCGCAAGCGCGCCGAAATAAACGAACCTCTCGAGGCGCCGAAGCCGACGCGCCGCAGCAGGCCCGAGCCCGAGAACGAGCCTGCCTGGGTTCCGCCGCAGAGGCCGCGCACTTCTTCTTCCGGCCGCAAGGGCTCCCGCTGGGGTCTGTGGATCGTGGTGGTCGTGGTGCTTCTCGTCCTCGCATTCGCCATTTCGTCTCTCCTTGCCGATGCGACCGTCAAGGTGACCGAGCGCAACGCGGCCGCCCAGGTTTCCGGCACGTTTACCGCGAGCCGTACCGGCGAAGATGACACTATTCCCTTCGACATCATCAAAGTGAGCCGCGATGAGAGCAAGTCGATCTCTGCGGATGCCGCTGCTGCGCCTGCTGCATCGTCCACCGCCGAGAAGAGCCCCGCCACCAAGGCATCGGGGCAGATCGTCATCTACAACAACCAGAGCTCGAGCTCGCAGACTCTTATCGCCAACACCCGTTTCCAAACGTCGGACGGCCTCATTTATCGCATCTCGAAGGCGGTGGCGGTGCCGGGCACGACGATCAAGGACGGCCAGAAGGTGCCGGGAAGCGTCGAGGTAACGGTTACCGCCGACCAGGCAGGCGCGAAGTACGATATCGGCCTCGTCGACTTCAAGATTCCGGGCTTCAAGGGCGATCCTCGCTATGACACCATCTATGCGCGCTCCAAGACCCCGATGACGGGCGGCGCCGACGAGGGCAGCGCGCCCGGCGTATCGAGCGACACGGTAAGCCAGACCCGCGACGAGATCGACTACGATCTGAAGCAGGCGCTCTTGAGCGACGCCAAGGCTCAGATCCCGCAGAACTTCACTACGATCGACAGCGGCCTTATCTATTCGTTCACGCATGACGCGCCCGCGTCCGACCCGGCCAATCCTGATTCCGCGAAGATTACCGAGCACGGCACCCTCTATGCCGTCATCGTGAACGAGACGAGCCTTGGCCAGGCGGTCGCCGACAGGTTCCTTCCGGTGCCGGGAGGCGGAGATGTGGTCGTCTCGAATCTCCCTGACCTCAACTTCACAATTTCGAGCACCACGCCGTTCGATCCGGAGAAGGACACCCAGTTCGACTTCACCCTGAATGGCACGGCCCAACTCGTCTGGACGTATGACCAGGCGGCCTTGAAGAAGGACCTCGAGGGCATCGGCAAAAACGAGGTGAACTCCATTCTGGCCAAGTATCCGTCCATCAAATCGGCCGATGTGGTGGTCCGGCCGTTCTGGAACCGCAACTTGCCAAAAGACCCGCAAAAAATTACTATTACTAATGTCGTATCGCAAAGCCAATAAGCTTTTCGGCCTACGGCACACAGATCGACCCTGTTCCAAAAGGAAGAGGGTTGACCCCGTTAGAAATCTTCGGCAAGGAACTTGCACGCAAGGATTGAGGGGGAGATATGTTATAATATTATAGTGTAATATCGGAACTCAGCTCCCGTTGAATTTCTAACGGGGTTGACTAATTTGTGCATATTCTGTTAGTATATTTTTCATTGTAAAAATTGATGGATACCAAGAAGGAAAAAGAGGGTGCGTTGGGGACGGTCATAGAGGCGCTTCCAAACACGCTTTTCCGCGTCAAGCTGGATGATTCCGAAGAGGAGATGCTCGCGTATCTGTCAGGGAAGATGAGAATGCACCGGATCCGCGTCCTTATCGGCGATAAGGTGAGGGTCGATCTCGACCCGTACGGGGGGAGGGGGAGGATCTCGAAGCGGCTTTAATCGATAGCAAGAATTTAGATTTAAGAGAGATGAAAGTAAAAGCGTCAGTCAAAAAGCGCTGCCCGAAATGCCAGATAGTCCGCAGGAAGGGCTACCTGTATGTCGTGTGCAAGGCGAATCCCCGCCATAAGCAGAGGCAGGGCTAGGAGCCGTATCAATAATTAGCAACGTTACCGATAAGAAAACAATGCGTATTCTTGGAATCACAATACCGGACGAAAAGAGGCTTGAGATCGGCTTGACCGTTCTCTTCGGCGTCGGACGCTCGCGCGCCCGTGAAATCCTCACTCAGGCGAAGGTCGACTTCGGCAAGAAGTCGAAAGATCTCTCGCTCGACGAGGAAAACGCCATCCGCCGCATTGTAGAAGGATACAAGATTGAAGGCGATTTGAAGCGCGAGGTCTCGGGCAACATCAAGAGGCTCAAGGACATCAAGAGCTACCGCGGAAGCCGCCATGCCCGCCACCTTCCGTCCCGTGGACAGCGCTCCAAGACCAACGCCCGTACGCTCAAGGGTCCCAAGAAGACCATGGGCACCGGTCGCAAGAAGGTAGAGAAGAAGTAAGCCTGAGGTCTGCCGATGGACGTATCCCGTCCCGGCGGGATCCAGGGCTTCAAAAATAAATCACATCATTCCTATGGGTAAGAAACGAATTATTTCAAAAGGCGAAGAAGCAGGGGCAGAGGAATCGAAGTCCCATGTTCAGGCTGTCTCCAAGAAGAAGGCCGAGGTAGGCATTCTCCACGTCCAGTCGACTTACAACAACACCAAAGTTACGCTTTCCGATCTCCGCGGCAACACGCTCGCGTGGTCGTCGTCGGGAAGCCTCAGCTTCAAGGGCGCCAAGAAAGGCACCCCCTTCGCTGCCGCCAAGGTCGGCGAAGTCGTCGGCGACAGGGCTCAGACCATCGGCATCCAGGACGTCCATGTAGTCGTGAAGGGCGTCGGATCGGGCCGCGAGTCATCGATCCGCGGATTCGTTTCGAAGGGCTTCAACATCCTTTCCATCGTCGATCGGACGCCGGTGCCGTTCAACGGACCGAAGTCGAAGAAGCCCCGCCGCGTGTAATTCCAAATATTTGATTTTTAATCTTTTGATTTTCGTATGAAAGTAGGACCAAAATACAAAATAGCGAGAAGGCTCGGCGCGGCTGTCTTCGAGAAGACGCAGACCTCCAAATACGCGGCTTCCGAATCGAAGAGAGGCGCGGTCAGGACCCAGCGCCGCGGCGGCGCCAAGTCGGACTTCGGACTTCAGATGCTCGAGAAGCAGAAGGCCCGCTACTCCTATCTCGTCACTGAGAAGCAGTTCGCGAACTACGTGAAGGCCGCGCTCGCATCCAAGGGCACCGAAAACGTACCGACGCTCTTCAAGCTCCTTGAGAGCCGCCTCGACAATGTCGTCCTCCGCAGCGGTCTCGCCCACACCCGCCCGCTCGCGCGCCAGCTCGTATCGCATGGCCATATCATGGTAAACGGCCGCCGCGTCACTATTCCCTCCTTCCAAGTGAAGATGGGCGACGTCGTTTCCATCCGCCCCGGCTCCCGCTCCTCGAAAGTCTTCTCAGCGCTCGACGAGCGCCTGAAGGCGATCTCGATTCCCGCATGGCTCAAGCTCGATGCCGATAAGGGGGAAGTAACCGTCCAGGGGGCGCCCCAGATGCAAAACGCGAATCTTCTGTTCGATCTGAACGCCGTCTTCGAGTTCTACAGCAGGTAAGCAGGTAGTATATGTTGCAAATACGCAACATTTGATGCATAATTTATCAGTTAATATTTAATAAAACACTTATGTCGGATCTCAGCATTGTCTTGCCCTCAAAGCCGAAGATCGTCTCCGAGGACAGCTTCTCGGGCGTCTACGAAATCGACGGCCTTCATCCGGGCTACGGCAATACCCTCGGCAACAGCCTCCGGAGGGTCATCCTTTCGTCTCTTCCGGGAGCTGCTATCACGACGGTGAAGATCGCTGGCATCAGCCACGAGTTTTCCGTCATCGAAGGCGTGAAGGAGGACGCGATCACGCTTCTCTTGAACCTCAAGCGCATCCGCATCAAAATGATCACGGATGAGCCCCAGACGATCCGCCTCAAGCAGAAGGGCGCGAAGGAAGTCGTCGCGGGCGATATCGAGGTTCCTGGTCAGGTTGAAATCCTGAATCCCGAGCTCGTCATCGCACACATGACCGACAAAAACTCCGATCTCGACATCGAAATGACCGTCGAGCGCGGCTTGGGCTACGTTTCCAAGGACGTGCTTCAGAAGAATCGCGTCGATATCGGCACGATCGCTCTCGATGCGAGCTTTACGCCGATCCGCCGCGTAAACTACGAAGTCGAGAACATGCGCGTCGGCGACAGGACCGACTTCAACCGCCTTCGCATCTCCATCGAAACCGACGGCACGCTTACTCCGAAGGAGGCTCTCGAGAAATCGATCGAGATCATGATCAACCAGCTCAAATCCGTCATCGGATTCAAGGAGGAAGAGCCTGAAATGCACTCAGAATCGGGCGATGCGGACGAAGCGGAGATCGGCGACGAGAAAGGGGAGATCGACCCGGAGGTCTTGAAGACCCGCACCGAATCGATCGGCCTTTCGGCTCGGACTTTGAACGCTCTCACCAATGCCAACATCAGGACGGTCGGCGGCTTGGCAAGAAAGCGCGAAAAGGATATCCTGGAGATCGAAGGTTTGGGCTCCAAGGGCGTCCAGGAGGTCAAAAAGGCCCTTTCGAACCTCGGTATAACGCTCAAGGCTTAATTTTGACTTTTGAATTTTGATTTAACATGAGGCACCACAACGCAAACAGAAAATTCGGGCTTAAGGCCAACAAGCGCAACGCTTTAATGAAGTCGTTGGCTCGTTCGCTCGTGCTCAAGGAGAAGATCACTACGACCGAGGCGAAGGCCAAGGAGCTTCGCCCGTACGTCGAGAAGCTTGTGACTGCCGGCAGGGAGAATAACGTAGCGGCACGCCGCTCGCTTTCCGCAAAGGTGGGCGCCGAAGGCGGCAAGAAGCTCGTCGAAGTCCTGGGCCCCAAGTACAAGGAGCGCAAGGGCGGCTACACCAGGATCACCAAGCTCGGCTCCCGCAACAATGATGCGAGCCCGATGGCCCAGATCGAATTCGTATAAATACAATGAAGCACGTAATTGACGCAACAAACAAGAAGGTAGGAAGGGTCGCTACTCAGGCAGCGACTCTCCTCATGGGCAAAAACACCGCCGCTTTCGTCCGCAACGCCGCGCCGGAAGTGGAAGTCCACATCATCAACACTTCGAAGGCCTCGATCGACGAGAAGAAGGCAGTCCAGAAGAAGTACGTGAGGTTCTCGGGCTACCCGGGCGGCCTCAAGGAAACTCCGCTTCGCAGGATGGCGGAGGAGAAGGGCTATTCGGAAGTTTTCCGCAAGGCGGTCAAGGGCATGCTCCCGAAGAACAAGCTCCAGGCAGTGATGCTCAAGAACTTAACTATTTCCGAATAATTTTATGGCAGAAGCAACCAAAACGTCCGCTCGAAGCGCAGCGGCGGACAAGAAAGAAAAATATATCGAAGCCGTCGGCCGCAGGAAGACCGCGGTTGCGCGCGTGCGCCTCGTCGCTTCGAGCAAGATGGCCTATACCGTAAACGGCAAGGAGCTTGAAATCTATTTCCCGACGGACGAGCTCCAGCGCATCGTACGCGACCCGTTCACGGCGGCAAAGGACGCCTCAAAATTCAAGATTACCGCCAAGATCGTCGGCGGCGGCATCCACTCGCAGGCGGAAGCGCTTCGCCACGGGATCGCCCGCGCGCTCATCAAGAGCGACATGGAGCTCCGCAAGAAGATCAAGAAGGCAGGCTTCCTCGAGCGCGATCAGCGCGCAAAGGAGCGCCGCAAGTTCGGCCTCAAGAAAGCCCGCAAGGCTCCTCAGTGGTCTAAACGATAGAAAAAAAAGAGGGATTACCCTCTTTTTCTTTACGCTTCAACGGCCGCAGGTATGTCGCAGTAGCAACGAGCGATACCGAGACGGGTGAGAAAGCGAGTGTACGCAGCTTTCGCAAGGCCGGACTGAGCGAAGGCGAAGGAGGCGGGATCGCTACCTCGCGTAGTAACGCGAGAGTTGTGACCGCGATTTTCCCGAGCGACGGCGAGCAAAATACTCGTGACCAAACGATAATCTTTGGAGCGCCGCTCAAGAGCAGAGCGATCTCCATGGTTGAAGCATTCATTTACAATCCATCCTGCTCATACTATAATTTTTCCTGCAATGAACGACGAAAACAACACTCACGACGAAAATTTTGACGAGGAGGCCTCAGAGGAGACAGCATCCGAAGAAGCGGATGACGACGTCGCTTTCGAGCCGGAAGACAACGAGACCCCGCTGAGCTCATTCGGCAAGTCGAAAGGCGATGCCCTCGCGTCGCTCAAGGAGAAGCTTAAGGCGAGCGAGGCGAAAGCCGCGGAATATCTCACCGATCTC
>DASZYS010000037.1:0-11814 GCA_035545295.1 Minisyncoccota bacterium
CTCTAATAAGTTGGTCTGCAATTATCCAAGCACTTCTTTTGTTAGGTAAATCGTCTGTTAATCGAATAACCTTTAGGCTGAACTCAAAGCATCTTTGTTTTAAATCAGTTTTGGGTTTGGAATTAAAATTTTGCATTTTGATTTTTGATTTCTGAATTAAAATCTTCGGATAATTCCTATGACCGTTCCCCATATCGCAAACGGAGACTCTGGTTCGGCAAGACGGGCGGTATTTTCATCGAATCGTCGGAGCAGAAACTCTCCTTCCTGCGTAGTAACGACGATCTTTCCCAGGCTCGGCTCCGCAATGCGATCGATGACGAGCAGGTCGCCGTCTGCGATCCCAAGCGCTTCCATCGCGCTCCCGAGAGCTGTGGCGAAAAAGGTGGCTTCGGGATGGCGGACGATAAAATCGTTGAGATCGAGGCTCGGTACATATCCGTTTTCCCTATCCTGCCCGTTCCCCACGTCGAACGGGATAAACGGCATATCCTATACCAAGGCAAACAGCTTCATCGATCTGCCGAGCCAGTTTTTTCGGGCCACTTTGCGGAGCTGAAGCGTGAGCCGCTTATGATATTCGGCTTCTTTCCGATATGGCATGTTCATCATGATATAAAAATCTATCTTTCGGTTGACGCGGCTGATTTCATTTTTGAGATCGATAATCATTTTTACGTTTTTCATGACGATATTTTTAAGCTGTTTTATAAAATTCGACGTTTGATTTGAAACTTTCTTGCAACTTGCAAACTTATGAATTCAGATGCAATGGTTCGACTAGTACTTTCGGATGACCGCGCGCACCACTGCGCATATTCGGAGCTCGTCATCTTCGCGCGGGACGATCGGCGGAAAATTCTTGTTGGCGGGCTGGAGATACGCTCGGCCGTTTTTCTTGCGGAGGAATTTCACCGTATATCCTCCGTCGATAAACGCCACCACGATGTCCCCGTCCTTCGCTTCGGCGGTGCGCTCGACGAGAATAAAGTCGCCGTCGTTGATCCCCTCGTCGATCATGCTCTCGCCGGAGACCGTCAGCATGAACATCCGCTCGCGGTTGCCGATAAGCAGCCTGTCGACATCGACCGTGTCGAGAAGCTCTTCTTCGGCGGCCGTCGGGAATCCCGCTTCGACGAAGCCCAGCATCCTTACCGTCCCGAACCCCTTGCCTGGAACAAGCGAGCCGCGGGCATCCTTGCCGACGAATCCGTCATCCAAGAGCTTCTCGACGAGTCGATAGACGGAATTTTTCGACTTGTAACCGAGGAGTTTTGCCATCTCGCTGTAGGACGGCATGGTCTTCCTGTCTTCGTAAAACTTCCGAATTTTTGCCTTTGCAGTTTCGATTTCCATCCCGTTAGAGATAGGAAATGCTATGCATTTCCGTGGTTGATAATATTTAAGAAAACGTACCGCCTATTTGCTTGAATTCTCGTTAGAGTCTGAGAAATTAACTGAAGGATCTCTAACGGGATCCATGGTTATATGGTATGTGAACGTTCGTTCACATGCAAGGTGGATAACGCATCGTGAAATGGAATCGGGCCTTCCGTCAAAATAGTTTCTGAAAAACGCCTTTGCGGAGCCTCGCTGGCGACGGGCACTTTAAAAAGACAGGAACTTTTTTTCACTGCCGGTTCATGGCCGGAGAGTAGAGTGGAGGAGGCCGGAATTATCCGATATTAAACATATTGCTATGGCAAAAGACAAAGACAATCGCGAACGGGGGAAGAACGCTTCCCGAAATAATAAGGATACCAACGCGGCAGACGAGGAGAAGAAGGCGCAGCACAACTCCGACGAAATGGATCCTGACGAGACCATTCGCGGAGCCATGGATGACGCTCGCGACGAAGACTGGTAATAAGAAGGAGCGAAAATGCCCGCACGATGTGCGGGCATTTTCATTTCAACCTTCGGGAAGCTTGTACGTGGGGGATTCACCCGCGGCTGATGATTCCGAGCTTGCTTTCGGAAGCGAGAAAGAAAATTCCGAACCCTTCCCTTTCCTGCTTTTCACGCTCATCCGTCCGCCGAGCTTCCGGACGATCTCATTGGCGGTATAGAGGCCGACGCCGAGCCCTTCCCGCGCGCCGGGGATGTCCGACGCGAACGCCGCTTCCATCTTGGAAAGGCGCCCTTCCTCCAGTCCGGATCCAAAATCGCGCACGGATGTTACGAGCAAGCCCGAATCCTCTTTCGTCGTTACAATAATCTTGCCGTCGGGAGGCGAATACCTGAGAGCGTTGCGGATGAGATGATCGACGACTTTTCTCACGCGGAACCTGTCTCCGTCGGCGAACGCACCAGTTTTCGGCAGGAAAATTATCCTGTGCTCCGGCGATTCGCGTTGGACGAGATCAGCCGCCTCGGCCAAGACTTTCGCGAGGTCGAATGTCTCTATCTTCACCGGCATGTCGTCGAAATCGATGCGCGCGAATTGAAGGAGCCTCTGCATCACGTAGTCGAGCCGCCTGAACTGGCTCTCGATCCGCCGAATGTAGCCTTGGGTTTCCATGTCGCCGAGCTTTTTGCCGTGGAGCTTGAGCGCCATGATCGCGCGTTCGATTCTCCCGAGCCGCGGCGCAAGCGAACTGCGCGCGATATGAAGGAAATCTTCAGTTCGCCCGAAACGCGGCGACGCGATCTCTTCAACTTGAAGATCGGATTCCGACACCTCGATAACGAGCGTCTCGGCTGCATCGGCTGCCGCGGATTCCTCGGAGCTTATCGCGGTTTGGAGCGCGCCGCCTTCCTTGCCGATATCGGTTGCCGCCGCCGGCACAGCCTGCCGCATGGTGGAAAATATGAGCGACGATGCGAACGAAAGGCAGACCATCACCGCGCGTTCGGCAAGCGCGTCCGTTCCGGAAGCCGAAAAAGCCGTGTTGTCGGATACGAGAAACAAGGCGGCCCCGAACGAGCCGAGAAGGCCCTGCCGCAACCCGTACTTGGCAGAAACGAACGCGATGCATCCGACGAGGATTGCCGGCCCCATGAAAAGCACGGGCAAAGAAAACCGCGCGAAAGAAGCGGCGTACCACCATGCTCCGATCGCGACAAGAACGGGCAGTTCCTCGATCAGGAGGCGGCTTGCCGGAAGCCGACGCACCGCACCGGAGTCCGTTCGGGCTGGGAGTCGATGTGAATGGCCTATATCGTTCATTGGAAAAACTCTCCACCGCGGACGGGCAGAGAGCGGTAATTTGAGTATAGTTTCGATCAATGTCGGATTGGTGAAGAAAAAATGAGTGTTTCTTCTCCCGAAGGAGCGCTTTGTTCCACGTCGGCAGCCGTCTGCTGGCGCCAGAGCGCGTTGTAGAGTCCGTCGCGGGCGACAAGTTCGGCATGGGTGCCATGCTCGACGAGCATTCCTTTCTCAAGGACATAAATGACATCCGAGTGGATGATGGTCGAGAGCCGGTGCGCGATCATGATCGTGAGAAGGTCGGGGCGTTCGGCGGCGATTTCCTTCATCGTGGCGGTAATCGCCTTTTCGGTGATCGAATCGAGGCTCGACGTTGCTTCGTCGAAGATGAGGATGTCGGGCTTCCGCAGGAGCGCGCGGGCGATGGCGAGGCGCTGGCGTTCGCCGCCCGAAAGCTTCAAGCCGCCCTCGCCGATCCTCGTGTCGAGTCCGTGTACGGCGCCATCAAGTGCCTTGCGCTCGATGATGCCGAGAGCCGCGGCGCGGCGAAGCGCGTCGATGCAGTCGTCGTCGGTCGCGTCCGGCCGCACGAACAGGAGGTTCTCGCGGATCGTACCCGCAAAAAGCTGGGTTTCCTGCGCCACCATGCCGCATCTCCGGCGGAGATCGTCGAAGTCGATCTCGCGGCTGTCGATGCCGTTTACCAGGAGCTTGCCTCCGGTCGGCTGGTAGAGGCCTGCAAGAAGCTTCACGAGGGTCGATTTGCCCGAGCCGGAGGGACCCACGAACGCGACCGTCTTGCCAGGAAGAACCTCGATATTCACCCGCTTCAAGGTGTCGCCTAAGCCTGCACCATAGCTGAACGAGAGGTCGTCGTAGCGGACCGATTCGATCCTGCCGATTTTCTTTCCGCCGCTCCTCTCCTCCGCGGACTTGAGTGCGAGCACTTCCTCAAGCTGGGAGGTGGAGGTTTTCGCCTCGTAGTAGGACGTCGCGACGAGTGAGAACTGGGCAAGCGGGCTGAAGATGAAGAACGAGTAGAACATGAGCGTGAAGAATTCGCCCAAAGTGAGCTTCCCGAGCGCCATGAGCCAGAGCATGAGAAGGAGAAGCGACGTGCGCAGGGCGTTGATGAGCGTGCCCTGGACGAAGTCAAGGCGGCGGACGTACTTCACCTTGTCGAGCTCGAGCTTCAGGATTTTCTCATTGGTGTCGTTCAGCCTTCCGATCTCCTGCTCCTCGAGGCCGAGGCTTTTCACGAGCTCGACATTGCGGAGGGTTTCGGTCGTCGATCCCGCAAGCGCGTTCGATTCGCGGGTGATGCGGCTCTGGGCTTCCTTGATCTTGCGGCCGAGGGTGTAGGTTACCGCGCCCAGGGTCGGAATCATCAGGATATAGACCAGGCCGACCAGCCAGTGAACGTAGAGGGCGTAGCCGATCACGAACAAAACGCCGACGACCGAGAAGAACAGGACGTTCACGACATTCGTGATGAAAAGCTGGGAATCGGTGCGCGCTTTCTGGAGCTTCGACAGAATTTCGCCGGACCGCTGGTCCTCGAATACCGCGTACGGGAGCGAAAACGAGTGGCTCACGCCCTCCGAATACATTTCGGTGCCGACACGCTGGACCGAGACGTTAACGAAATAATCCTGGAAAGCTTTGGCGGTGCGCGAAATGAATGCGGTCGCGACCATGCCGACCAGGACGAGCGACACGCCCTGGAGGAACTTCGCGACAGGAAGCTCCGTGGCATGGGATGCGTAGTCGTCGACCAGGATGCGGAGAAGCTGGGGGTCGAGAAGCGAAAATATCTGGTTTACGGCTGCGAGAACGAGTGCCAAGATGAGGACCCGCTTGTATTTCAGTATGTATTTTAAAAGAGTTTTCATTGATATTTTTGGTTTCCTGCAGAGTTCGGCGTTTCCGGGAATTTCACACCTTTTTCACTCCTCGCGGCTAGTCTATACATATTAGCAGATTTATTTTAAACATATGGCCCGAGGAAGCAAATCGAAATATTCGGCGAAGCAGAAGCGAATGGCGGAGCATATCGAGAAAGGATATGAAAAGCGCGGCACGCCCAAGCGCACTGCCGAGGCTCGAGCCTGGGCGACGGTGAACAAAACCTATGGCGGCGGAACTAAAGGAGGTTCAGGTCATCGGCATCTCAATAAGGCTTCGATGAAACGTGGTGGAAGCCGCTCGCATGCAAAAAGACAGCGCAACTCTTCTTAGCATTGGTAAGTTGAAGTGCGTAAAACTTAAATCCTTGCTAAATTGACACTTTCCGCGATCGCGGAAAGTGTCAATTTAATTAACGGGAACTTTTCTTGTAAGGCTTGGCGAGTTTGAATGTTGCGATGCACTTTTTAATCCCGATCTCCTTCGCATAACCAGTGAATTCCCTTGGAAGCGGGCTCGGACCGACCCAGACGCTCTTCTGTATCATCTGATAGCCGAATCTGCGCAAATGATTCCTCAGCCATTCCCTCTCATATTTTCTTTCTTCAGGAACATCGAACATAACAATCAGGTTCTTCGGAGAGTTCTTCTTGAATGGTGATTCGAAACTGCGTAATTCACGTCGACTCTTATAATATTTCCTTCCCATTTCAGTTAAAACCCATCCCTGTTGCGTCTTAAGAATGTAATCTCTGCTCTTTAAGCGAGATATCGTACTCGACAGGGTTTTTTGGTTGCATCCATTGATAAGAAATATCGGAATGCCGAATCCATTAACCTTCGTTCCCTTGTAATTGAGCTCGGCGTTCCACAGATCTTCCAAAATGTTCATGACAAGACTCATATAATTATGATATGTTGCGGAAGTTAAATTGCCAACTTCCACGATCGCGGAAGTTGGCAATTTCTCCAACAGCATTTGTTGAGGTTAAACCTCAACAAACGCGAAACGAGGGCCCGTCCTTCGTTTTTGTGTTTTTATGCTACGGCGGCTGGTTCCTTCGCGGGAGGATTTACCTTGTTCTTCGGTTCCCTGCCTTCGAGAAAATCCACGATGTTTTGCGCCGCGAGCGTAGCCATGTCGTTGCGGGCGCTCTCGCGGGCCGAAGCGATGTGAGGAGTGAGGACGACATTCTCAAGCTCGGCAAGCCCCGCGGCCAACTGGGGTTCGAATTCGAAGACGTCGAGACCTGCGCCGCGGATCACCTTGTTCTTAAGCGCATCCACGAGCGCATTCTCGTCGACGACCGGCCCGCGGGAGGTATTGACGAGAAAGGCGGAGGGCTTCATGAGCTTGAGCCGATCGGCGTTGATGAGGTGCTTCGTCGAGTCGAGAAGGGGCACGTGGAGCGATACGAAGTCGGCTTCCTTGAGCACCTCTTCGGGCGTGCCGAAGTACTTCGCGCCGTATTCCTGCTCGATCTTCTCATTTTTCACGACATCGTAGTAAAGCACCTCCATATCGAAGCCGCGCGAGGCATGATGGGCGACGCGCTCGCCGATATGCCCCGCGCCGATGAGGCCGAGCTTTTTCTTCTGAAGGTCGGTGCCGACGAAGATGTCAGGATCCCAACCCTTGTATTTCCCTGCTCGTACGAACCGGTCGCCTTCGACCAGCCGCGTCGAGAGCGCGAGCATGAGCGCGATCGCATGCTCCGCGATGCAGAAGCTGAAGGAATTGCCCGGCGTATTGGTGAGCGTGATGCCGCGCTTCATCGCCTCTGCCACATCCATATTATTGAAGCCGATAGCGTAGTTGGCATATATTTTTACTGAAGGCGCCGCATCAAAAAGCTTCGCATCAACCTGGTCGGTGAGAAGCGAGAGAACGGCATCGTACTGCTTCTTTTGGAGCGCATCGATAAGTTCGGCCTGGGTATGAGGCTGATCGCCGGGAAGAATGTCGACATTAAATCCGGCGTTTTTGAGCATCCCGATGCCGACATCGGGAATCTTTCTCGTCACAAGTACGTTTTTTGGCATGGCTATAATCTTGAGTCTAGTTTTACTTCGCTATCATATCACAGCGCCACTAGCCCTCTTATGCACCATTGACAAATCATCAATTTAAAGCGGCATTAGTACAATAAATAAAATACGAATGCCGTTTTTAAAATTTGCCCGGATTAGAACTCCGCAATATCGCCATTACCCATATAGACGAACTTCGTTCCGTCCTCCTGCCCTGCCATTTGCCCGAGATGCGCCAGGAAGCCGCTGCTTGCGGGAATGATCATGCCATCGTGCACGTTGAATGCGACAGTGGGGCGTACGAGCTTCAAATAATCGAGCGCTTCGGAAAGCTTGAGCCACGGCCCCGCCATGGGAAGCGCGAGTACCTGGACCTCCTTGCCCGGATTGTAGAACGCGTCGCCAGGGAAATAAAACGAGTTGTCGACGAAGTAGCCGGTATTCATTACGGACGGAATCGAATCGTACACGAGCGCGTGCGTGGTGCCGAATCCTTCGATCAAGATTCCGTTCACCGACTCGCTCTCGCTGTCCTCGACTTGCGTGAATGGAATGTTTTCAGCACGGAGAAGTTTTCCGACCGCCGAGTTGGTTACTACAACCACCTGAGGGTTGGCGGCCAGAATCTTCTTGAGCGATTCGACGTGAAAATGGTCGCCGTGCTCATGGGTGATGAGCACGATATCGATGCCGGTCTCGCTCTCGGCCGCCGGCGTATATGAGCCCGGATCGGTCATTATTTTCTTTCCACCGGTTTCAAGCACAAGGCAGCAATGCCCGATTTTTTTGATTTTCATAGTGGTTAGTATAATCCAAAATTCCTGAATTTAGACTGAACAAAAGGCGCGCCTTGGTTAAAGGCGCGCCTTGCAGTAATTGCTTATTTTTCGAAAAGCTCGAGAATTTTATCCGCAACTTGCGATTTCGGCACATGCGGGATGCCGAGGTTCGCATACATCTCGAGGACTTTCGGCGAAGCCCCCGACGTAGTAAAAACATGGATTCCATTCTCTGCCGCTTTTTTCGCAACTTCAAAAGCGTTTTCACGAAGCCCGAGCATGTGATCAGCAAAGAGGATATCAGGGTTATACTTCTCCACTGCTTTCTGCGCTTTCGCGGCATTGTTGCACCACACGGAATTGACCCTAAGTCCCCTCAAAGGCTGTGCTTTGAACCGTGAGTTCAAACGGCCCAAAAAGTCCTCGTCATCATCAAAAATCAGTACGGTCATACAGCTCCTTCCGAGAAATTTATACCATAAAAATTATATTTTGCAACACCTCTCTGTTCCTACTCCGCCTCTTCCGGCGGCAGCCCCATCTCGAAGGCGGGCGGAGCGCTGCCGAAGATATTTTCGCGCGCCATGTCGTTTTCCTCGGGAAGAATCGGCTCGTCCATATCGTCGAAAGCGGCGACATTGTCGCGCGATATGAATGTAAAACCGGGAGGATTGCCGTTCTCAATCTTGGCGTCGCTGTATTTGAAAAGAAGCCTTCCGGAGTTGAACGTGTCGAAGAATTCCTCCCATGAAATAGGCTCGAGATCGCTTCGTCCGCCCTCCGCGCCGAAGAGGATCGTGAGCCCTTGAAGCGTATCCGCGCTTCCCCGCACGATTGCAGGCGTGCCGTTGCGCCGTTCGATCCAGCCTCTGATTATCTCTTCGTTTGCCGTGATTTTGTATGCCATGGGCACAGAGTAGCATCGATGCCTAAAGACATCGTGAACCTGAATGCGGCCGCGACGGCATCATTCCCGATTACGACGCGCTGCCAGCCTCAGAGATTCTCGTCTGAAAAACCCTTTCATCATGGAGGGTGTGGAGAAGATAAAGCACCTCGTCATCCGAGAACTCTGCGAACTTGTCATACCATTCCCCGACCGCCAGAAAATACGGCGGCACCATTCCGCAGATAACCTCGTCAGCTACTTTTTCTATGCGCTCACGCGCTTCTGTCGAGCACACAGGAACGGCAAAGACGAGGCGGGCGGACGCATAGAGGACGCGCGCGGCCTTGAGGGCGGCTTCCGCGCTCATTCCCGTGGCCGCGCCATCGTCAACGATAAGAGCGGTGTCGAAATTCGCATCCTCGGCAAATCGTCCGCTCCGGTAATGCGCCATTTCCTTATCAAGTTCGACGCGCTCGCGGGCCGCCATTTCTTCCGCTTCGGCGGCGGTAATGCCGAGATCGAGCATTTTCTCCTCATCCTTGATCTCGATCCCCTCCGGCGCTACTGCTCCGAATGCCAATTCCCGGTTCGCCGGTGCGGAGAGTTTTCGCACGGGAATAGTGTCGAGCGGGACCTCCAGGGCGGACGCCACCTGGTACGCGACCGCGACGCCTCCCCGCGGCAGGGCGAACACCGCCATGCCGCCTTTCGGCACGCGGATTTCCGCGGCAAGCGCGCGACCAGCCTCCTCCCGATCTTTATACGTCATACGACCATTTTCGCGCCTGGGCATGAAAATGGAATTAATTTTTATTCAGCTCATCAGCATTTCATTCCGCAGCTTGAAACGAGGCGCTTCGCTAAGGAGCCGTCATAAACGTCGGAAGGATCACATTCCATAAATCGCTCCTGGTCATGTCGTCGGGCGCAATGTATGTCGCGGTAACGACGTAGAGGCGGCCGTTTTCCGCATGCACGGCCGTATCGCCTTCGTATAGTCCCGACCAGCTGAAAGTCGCGAATTCCTTGCCGCCGATTGACACCAGACGGTATGGCGCGGCGGCAAAGCGATAATTCGAATCGGGAGAGTCGATAATCCATTTTTCGGCTGTCATGCCTCCCGCAAGCGGATAGACGTCGACAGTGATGCTCATGCCCGGCTCGCCAGGAACGGGGCCGCCCGCCGCATCCGCTTTTCCGGCTTCGGCAAGCATGATGCGCGCCTCATATTCCGCTCCTTTTTCTCCACTGGACTGGCGAAGCTCGTAATTAGCAGGATAGCGGAATGCCAGTCCGAGTTCAGTCGAGGAATACGTATTCAGTTCTTCCGTCCGGGGCTCTTCCGCGGGAGGATTTCCTTCGGGAGCAAGACGAGGCGCCGCGAAAAAGACCGCGCCCGCCCCGAGCACTAAAAGGAGAAGTATTCCGCCTGCGATAATGAGCTGTTTGTTCATATTGGAACCTCAATTATATACCGGGAAGAACACGATCTGTTCTTGAAGCGTGGAAGTATGTATCATAACCGCACATTTTTTATAAAAATCAACGTAATAACGCCGCGCCGGAGGAGTATAATAGGTATATAAAGAATGACGCGCAGACTGAAAAAAATCATAGTTCCCTTCGTCATTCTGCCTCTCGTGACAGGCGGCCTCCTCACGTTCGTTGTCATTGTCGACCAATCCGACGATGCTGATGCGGTACTCACGAACACTCTGCCGGCTTTTCCTGACATCATCGCCAGGAACGCCCCGAGTTCCCTCATCTCGATCTCCGTCGCGGCGATCATAGTCGTCTCGGCGGCCCTCGTCTTCGCGTTCTTTTTCCTTTTCTTTCTCATTGAGAATGCCCTGGTTCTCTCCGATCCGGCGCGTTCTTTCGTCCGCAATCGCTCTCCTCCGCGCCTCAAGGCTGCCTGAAGGCAAACCCTCCGGCAGTCCGTCGCCGCCGGACGTTAATGGCGGACAAACTCCTAATGCACACTCCTTTCTCTCTGTTCTGGGATAATGGGGAGATACACGGAAACACACAACCTATGGGCTTCTCCCATAGGTTGTTCCGTTTATGAACCCCCGAATTTTACGTACTTGTACGTTGACTGCTCCGTTATCTCCCGAGTACTGCCCCGCTTCTATTGGACGACCAGCGTTCCGACCATGCCCATCTGGCGATGGGTGCCCACAGAGCAGTAGTATTGGAAGCTGCCGGCTTTGTCCGCGGTAAACTCAACCGTCGCTTCCTGTCCGGCAGCGATCGTCTGCGTGCCGACGTTGTAGCCGTCGATCTGGAACGAATGGGTGCCCTCGGTATTTTGGAATACGATCTTCACCTTGTCGCCCTTGTTGACGGTGATGGTCGAGGGAGTGAACGTGAAGTTCTTGCCGCTCACCGTGAATGTCTTCTCGGCTGCCGGCGCGGCGACGTTCGCGCGTGCGTTAACGTCGGCGCTCGCGCCGCTTTGCTCGCCGGAAGTGGCGGCTATCGGCGCATTTTCGACGCTCGAGGAAGCTGTCTCGCTTCCCGTCTGGCCTTCCGCGCCGTTTTCGTCGGTTTGGAGGGGAGTTGTGGTCGCCTCTTCGCCGGTATCCAATGGATTCGACCTGTGCTCTACTGCGTAGATGCCGAGAAGCACGAGAACGACAATGACGATAATCCAAATTACTGTATTTTTCATAAGCGCTGTTTATATGTAATTGTACAATTATACACCCGGGGCCTTCGCCTCGGGTGTGGAAACCGCTATTGCTGCGCCGGCGCCGTTTGACTGCCGGTCGTAACCGGCCCGAACGCCCTTTCCTGGCCCGCAGGCCGAAGTTCGATCGATTTCGCCGTCATGCTGCCATCGGAATTGGGGGTTCCCTGCACCATCACGTTCGCACCGACAGTAAGATCGTCCATCGTCCCAGTGGCGGTCGTGTCGACGGTCGTCGAAGCAGAGGTGAACACTATTTTCGAACCGCCTCCGGGAATGCTTATGGTGATGCTCGTATCATCCTTGGAAAGGATCGTGCCCATAGTTATGCCGCCAAACGCCGCGCCGCGGCCTCCTGCTCCGCCTT
>DASZYS010000038.1:0-7772 GCA_035545295.1 Minisyncoccota bacterium
TCCCTTTCTATGAGTTAGGAAGTTTGGACGTTTGTGACGGTGATTGATCTAAGCACCAATGTGCTAAACCAAAAACCATGCTAGCGGATTTTGAGGTTGTGTCAACCGCGAGGAGGAAGATGAGTGAGGCCACGGCGGGAATCGAACCCGCGCATATAGATTTTGCAGATCTACGACTTACCACTTGTCTACGTGGCCCTTGTGTCCGTATTGTAGCTTGGTATCTTGTTTGCTGTCTATTATCCTTCGTCCTTCTTGTCTTCCTGGCTCAACTCCTCGATGCGCTGGCGGTTTTTCTCGCCGAGATCAATCTCGAAGTCGAAGAAGGGGATGCGGCCGATCGGCGCGTTCCGCTTCACGTATTCCTTGAAGTCCGGGCGCTTGCGCTTCAGGAATTCGAGCGCGGTTTTCTCGTGCGATTCGGGATATGCCGTGAAGAATACGGTCGCGTTCCTGTTGTCGTCATAGAGGCGCACGGATGTTACCGTGATAAGCGACTGCTTGCTCGCTTCGCGGCTGATGAATTCCGCCGCGAGCTCGCGAATCTGCTCCGCCAATCTTTCGTCGTGATACATAACTAAAATTTAGAAGTCAAAATTCAAAAGTCAAATAAAGTTTTGAATTTTACATTTTGCATTTTGATTTACTTTTCTACTGTTTCGAATGCCTGAAGGCGGTCGGCAGGGGCGAGGTCGATGGAGAACTCGACAAGGGCGCCGAATTCCATTCCCTCGGTGACCTCCGACGTCTTATTCTTGTTGTGCTGGAGCTCGCGGATGCGCCCCTCGCCGATCTCCGCGTCGCGCCGCATGACCTTGACCGTCGCGCCATTTTTAAGGCTGCCGCTTTCGACCCGGCAGCCGACGACCTGGCGATCCTTCGTCTTGCTGAAAATCTTGAGGACTTTCGCTTCGCCGGCGAGCACGTCGGTGAGGACTTTCGGCGTGCGCTCCGCGACGATGTCCTCCATCCATTCGGTGAGCTTGTAGATGATATTGAATTCGTGGATTTCGAGTCCCTGGCGGAGTGCGTAGGCTCGGGCGGTCGCGTCGATCTTCGCGTTGAAGCTCACTATGACGGTGTTCTTGATGCCTTCCGCATTGCGAAGGTCGTTCTCGCTCAACGTCCCGATGCCGCTCTGTACGATGCGTACGGCCACCCTTTCCGTCGAGAGCTTGGCGAGCTCCTTTTGGATCGCTTCGAGGCTTCCCACGGTGTCGCCTTTGACGATAACCGGTATGACAGTGACTCCTGATTCGGGATCGGGGAGAGGTTCGTTCGATGTAGGGCTCTGTTCGGCGAACGCGGCGGCGAATTCGAGCGCGTCATTTTTTGTCTCGAAAACCTTAAATTCTTCTCCGACAGCAGGCAGTTTGTCCCAGCCGATGATGCGCACCGGCGAGGAGAACGTCGCTTCCTTGAGCGGCTTGCCCTGGAAGTCTTCCATGATCCGCACCGGCGCCGTCGCGGAGCCGGCCGCAACGAACTGGCCGCCCTTAAGCGTTCCGTTCTTGATGATGAGTGTGGCGGAAAGGCCCTTTTTCGGATCGAGATTGCTCTCCAATACATAGCCCGAAGCGGGAAGCGACGGATCGCCCCTGAAATCCTCGAGGTCGGCGGTGAGAAGCATCATATCGAGAAGATCCGGCACGCCTTCGCCGGTCTTCGCGGAAATCTGCACGCAGGAAACGCTGCCGCCGAATCCCTCGACATAAATGCCGTTCTCGGCGAGGCTCGTCTTGGTGCGGATGATATCGGCAGCCGGCTTGTCGATCTTGTTGATCGCGACGATGAAGGGAAGCTTCTCGTCTTTGATGACCTCGAGCGCCTCAAGCGTCTGCGGCTTCACGCCGTCTTCCGCCGACACGACGAGCACCGCGATATCGGCGATGCGGCCGCCGCGTTCGCGGATGGAAGAGAATGCCGCGTGGCCCGGAGTATCGAGAAAGGTGATGCGCCGCTCGGTGCCGTCGGCGGCCGCGTGCTTCACTTCATAGGCGGCGACGTGCTGGGTGATGCCGCCCGCTTCGCGCTCGACGATGTTCGACTTGCGGATATAGTCGAGAAGCGTCGACTTGCCGTGGTCGATGTGGCCCATAATGACGATAACTGGCGGCCTCAATGAAGCCATATTCTGCTGTGGGGAATTTTGGGCCATAACAGTTTCTTACTCTACACCGAAATGAGAGTATGTAAAGATTAGCTTTATCGTTTGACTCTGCGGTTGTTCGGGTATTTACTACGAGCAGGAGGAACTATGACTGTCGAAGAAGGCAAAGAGATGCTTCGAGAATGCATGATAAATGAGGATTGGTTCGAAAAGTATGGAATTCATGCGATCGGCCTGCCGCACGGACGGGTGACTATTTATAGCGAAAACCCCCTTGCACAAGACATCAAAGAAGAAATTCGCAGCCGGGTCGAGGGCGTAGACGTGTATTTTGAAGTTGAGGGGCAGGCGACAGCGTCTGTGTGAAGTTCAAAGAGATAGCCGAAATCGCGACTATCTCTTTTTTACAGCGTAAGGCGCTGAGCTGCGGCGCGTAAGATGTTAATGGGAAAGTGATTTTTTCGCCTGCTCGATGACGTGTGTTTCTTCTTCGGTGAGGTCGTGCTCGGAGGAGAAATTTTTCACCGGCTTCGCGAAGAGGCTCATGCGGTCGCGCGCGTGGAGCGTCGAGATGACGACGCCGTCGCCGTTTTCATTGATAAGCGCGGTCGCGAAGCTCTGGTTGCCGCCCTCGCCGACGCCTTTGAACGGATTGAAGCGGAGCGTCTCGATCGCCTGAACGCTTTTCTTGATGCGGCCTTCGATCGCTTCGAGGTAGCCCAGGCTGTCCTTGCGGTATTCCTTGAGAAAATTGAGGTCGCGGATGACGCCGGTAATCGTCTCTTCGAGGCTCTTGGCGTTTTTGCCGCGGAGCATGCGCTTCAAGCGCAACTCGAGGCGGATGATCCAGGCAATAAGCACGGCCACGACGAGTGCGAGCCCGAGGACGACAAAGGGGAGATAATCGGTGCCGGAAAAATTCATAGTTACAGATTATACGATAAATGCTGAAATTTACAATTTTCAATTTCTAATTTCCAATGAATTTTCAACATAATCACAATAAAAACGGCAGCTTGAAAAAATTAGGTCATAGGGCCTTGATTGGAAATTGAAAATTGCGCATTGAAAATTTTAGTAGCATTATAGATGCAACATATCCCGCATGGCCATCTGATATGGAAAACAAACCGAATAATCGAATCTTCATGGATCATGCGTCGACGACGCCCGTCGACCCGCGGGTGCTTGAGGCGATGACGCCGTTCTTCTCGGAAAAATTCGCCAACCCTTCGGCGATCTATCGCGAGGGAGTCGAAGCCGGTGAGACGGTCAGGGTGGCGCGGCTCGAGATCGCGAAGCTTCTTCATTGCCGCGCTGATGAGATCGTTTTTACCGCGAGCGGCACCGAAGCCGACAATATGGCGGTCTTCGGCGCGTTCCGCCGCGCTCAGACGCTCCGCATCGCAAAGCCGCATATCGTGACGACGGCGATTGAGCACCCGGCAGTGCTCGAGGCGGTTCGCGCGGTCGAAGCCGACGGGGCCAGCGCGACGTACGTGCCGGTTTCGGAAGACGGCCTCGTCGATCCGAAGAAAATGGCCGAAGCGCTCTCTCCCGAGACGGTGCTGGTGTCGGTAATGCTCGCGAACAACGAAATCGGAACGGTTCAGCCCGTGGCGCGGATCGCGCGCGCCGTCCGCGAATACAAGGAGAAGCTCGGCCGCGGCAAAACGGATTTCCCGTATTTCCATGTTGATGCGAGCCAGGGACCGAACTATCTCGAATGTTTCGCCGACAAGCTCGCGCCCGACCTCATGACACTCGACGCTTCGAAGATATACGGCCCGAAGGGAATCGGCCTGCTGTTCGTGCGCAAGGGAATCGCGCTCGAGCCTCTTATATATGGAGGAGGGCAGGAGAGGGGGCTCCGATCGGGGACAGAGAACGTGCCGTTCATTGTCGGCTTTGCGGAAGCCCTCAGGATCGCGGAGGAGGAGCGCGAGGCGGAAGCGGCGCGGCTCACTGAGCTTCGCGATCGTATGATCGAAGAAATTCTGAAAAAATTTCCGCACGCGTCGCCGAACGGCTCGCGCGTCGAGCGGCTCGCGAACAACGTGAATATTTGCTTTCCGGGACTCGATGCGGAATTCGCGGTCATCCAGCTTGATCAGAAGGGGATACAGTGCTCGTACTCCAGCTCGTGCCGGACGCTCGCGGAAAACAACAACTCCTATGTGATCGAAGCATTGGGGAAAAAAGACTGCGCCGCATCGTCGCTTCGCTTCACGCTCGGCCGCTCGACAACGAAGGAGGACGTAGAAAAAGCGCTTGGAGCGATTGTTGACATAGTTGCGCCTCGAATGTAGCGTGGAGTACAGAGAGGTGAAAGCATGCTGTATAGCAAAGTACTCGGTTCCCTGCTCGTACTCGTGGGCGTCGCATTGCTCACGCTGGATGTTTTAAAAATACAAAGCGTGACGCATAATTGACGTTTCCCTTTGACACTCACGTCTATTGGCCTCTGCGTCGTTGGCGCTGTTATCGTTGCACTTTTCCGCTGGGCGCGGCGATAGCGACGGCACGGCCGGTTCTCTTAAATTAGGGAGCCGGCTTTTTTTGGTGTCTTCTCGAGACCTTGCGAAGCAATCTTATTCGATGAGCCTCTGCGGTTATTAGTCCTTCGTTTTATTGCTTGACCCTGTAGTGAATTTTGGCATTTATCCTTGCTACTATTCGCCAAATGCGAATAGCCATGCCAAAATCTACTACAGGGTTGACGAAATATGATAAAATGGACTTAGCGGAAGATATGCATACGGAATTTACGGCTCTTTCGCGAAGGTTTGAAAGCAGGATACGAGGGCTCACCGGACACCACCACTCAAGCATTGATAAGCATTGAATAAGAAGCTCTCGGCATTAGGACTCGAAATCTCACCTAAGCGTCTACTTTATGTCGGTATTTGACAGTTCATTAAAGTTATTATACTGTTTTCTTCTCAACCTTAATTAGCAATTCATTTATTAGAATCAAAATCTAAACATGCCTCCATTTGGCCAATTTACAACCAAGGCGAAGGAAGCTATCAGGAAAGCGCATGAGCTGGCGATCGAGCGCGGACAGAACCACGTGAACCCGCTCCATCTCCTCACGGCGCTCATCCTTCAGGAGGAGAGCATGGTTACGTCGATCCTCGACAAGCTCGAGATCGATTCCATCCTTCTTACCGACAGCCTCCTCGAAGCGGTCGAGTCGCCAGACGCGGCCGGCACGCTCTCGCCTTCGTATCAGATTTACCTCACCCCCGAGCTCGCGCACGCGATTGAGAATTCCTCGAAAATCGCGGCGCGTCTCAATGACGAGTTCGTATCGACCGAACACCTCTTCATCGCGCTCATGGAAGTTCCGGGCACCGCCCGCGAGATCCTCGCAAAGTTCCGCATCGACAAGGAGAAGGTTCTCCGCGTCCTCGAGGAATTGAAGAGCGGCAAGACGACCGACGTTTCCCAGCCGAAGAAATTCAAGGCGCTCGCCAAGTACACCAAGAGCCTCACCAAGGCCGCCGCAAACAACAAGCTCGATCCGGTTATCGGCCGCGATGAGGAGATTTCTCGCATCATCCAGATTCTCTCGCGCCGCACCAAGAACAACCCGATTCTTATCGGAGAGGCTGGCGTCGGCAAGACTGCCATTGTCGAAGGGCTCGCGACGCGCATCGCGACCGGCAACGTCCCCGAATCTTTGCGCGACAAGGAGCTCGTCTCGCTCGACCTGGGACTCCTCATCGCGGGCACCAAGTACCGCGGCGAGTTCGAAGAGCGCCTTAAGAACATCCTGAAGGAAGTCGAAAAGTCGGACGGCAAAGTGATCCTCTTCATCGACGAGATCCACACGATCGTCGGCGCAGGGTCGGCCGAAGGCTCGATCGACGCCGCCAATATGCTCAAACCCGCGCTCGCGCGCGGCGAGCTTCGCGCGATCGGCGCCACCACGTTCAAGGAGTACCAGAAGCACATCGAGAAAGACCCGGCGCTCACGCGCCGCTTCCAGCCGGTCTTCGTGAACGAGCCGTCGATCGACGACGCCATCACCATTCTCCGCGGCCTCAAGGAGAAGTACGAGCTCTACCACGGCGTACGCATTACCGATGACGCCATCCGCGCGGCGGTCAATCTCTCAAGCCGCTACATTACCGACCGCTTCCTGCCCGACAAGGCCGTCGACCTGATCGACGAATCGGCATCGCACCTCAAGATCTCGCTCGAGAACATGCCGCCCGCACTCCAGGAAACCCACTCGAGGATCGTGAAGCTCGAGATCGAGCGCGAAGCCCTCAAGAAGGAAGTAGGGGAAGACGGCGTCGCGAAATCGGCCGAAACCAAGAGCCGCATCAAGGATATCGAAAAGGAGATCGCCGACCTCAAGGAAAAGACCGCCGAGCTCGAACTCAAGTGGAAAAACGAGAAGGAAACTGTCGGCGACATCAAGTCCATCAAGAAGGACCTCGAAGCCCTGCGCCTCGAGGCCGAGGGCGCCGAAGCCCGCGCCGACCTCTCGCTCGCGGCGGAAATCCGCTACGGCAAGATTCCTCAGCTCCAGAAGGAATATGAACTCAAATCGAAGCGCCTGAAGCGCCTCCAGTCATCGCGCAGGATTCTCAAGGAGGAAATCACGGAAAACGATATCGCGGACATCGTGTCCCGCTGGACGGGCATTCCCGTGTCGCGCATGCTCGAAGAGGAAGCAGAGAAGCTCGCCCGCATGGACGAGGAGCTCGACAAGCGCATCATCGGCCAGAAGGAGGCGGTCAAGAAGATCGCCGATACGGTGAAGCGGAGCCGCGCAGGCATCGCCGATCCGAACAGGCCGATCGGCTCGTTCATCTTCCTTGGGCCCACCGGCGTCGGAAAGACCGAGCTCACCAAGGCGCTTGCTGAATTCATGTTTGACGACGAGAAGGCGCTTATCCGCCTCGACATGTCGGAATTCATGGAGAAGCATTCGGTTTCGAAGATTATCGGCGCGCCTCCGGGCTATGTCGGCCACGAGGAAGGCGGCAACTTCACCGAAACCGTCCGCCATAGGCCGTACTCGGTCATTCTCTTCGACGAGATCGAAAAGGCGCACCCGGAAGTCTTCAACATCCTCCTTCAGGTGCTCGACAACGGCCGCCTGACAGACGCCAAGGGCCGCACGGTCAACTTCCGCAACACCATCATCATCCTCACCTCGAACATCGGCGCCCAGTACATCGACAAGATGCAGAAGATCGGCTTCGCATTGGGCGACAAGGATAAGCAGAATTACGAGGAAATGAAAGACAAGGTCATGGAAGCGCTCAAAAACCACTTCAGGCCGGAATTCCTGAACCGCCTCGACGACATTGTGCTCTTCGACGCATTGTCGAAGGACGCGGTCAAGGAGATCGTGAAGATCCAGATCGGCCTCGTGAAGGAACGCCTCACTCAGAAGGAGATTTCTCTCGAAGTCACTCCGGACGCGCTCGATCTGCTTGCCGAGAAGGGCTACGATCCGCAGTTCGGCGCGCGCCCCTTGAAGCGCCTCATCCAGACCAAGATCCTGAACCCCGTCGCGTCGCTCATTATCTCGAAAGGCATTGCGAAGGGCGGCATGGTCTCCGTCGGCACGAAGAACGGCGAGTTCACCTTCGATGTGAAGAAGGGAAGGAGGGGAGCGCTCATCGCGGAGAACTTGATT
>DASZYS010000039.1:0-6769 GCA_035545295.1 Minisyncoccota bacterium
GCTGCGGGACTAGGACTCGAACCTAGATTAACCGATCCAGAGTCGGTTGTCCTACCATTAGACGATCCCGCAGCGATATACATTATTAAAGAAAGGCCTTTCTTAATTTCCGAGCGAGCGCAGCCGGCAAGCTCTGCTTACCATTAGACGATCCCGCAAAAAAATCTGCGCTATTCAGAATACTGGAATCAGCCCGATTATTCAAGTTCCAGGGCAATAATGCCGAAACGGCGGATTTTGGCCTCGTAACCGGGAAAACTCGCGTACATTTCATCCAGCTCGCGCGCCGTTTTTGCTGCCGGATTTATATCCGAAGGCTTGTAATCGCGCAAAAGGGCCGGGAGCGACTTGTAGATTTTGGCGGAAGAAATCGCTTTCGTGAGACGCTCCTTTCCGCACACGAAGGTTATCGCGTCCCCCGCCCGCATCCCCGCGTACTTCGAGGATGCCGCACGGGTCTCCACGTTCTTCGCTCCGCTTTCGAGCGCGTCGAAAATTTTCTTGTCGACCGACCGAACGCGCAGAGTGTAGGTCTTCATGTCCGCGACTGCTTCGGAATTAGCGTTTTTCCACCGCGACTTTCGCCTCCTTGCGGGGCGTTTTCGCATGGGCGGCGATCGCCGCCTTCACGAACTCGGTGAAAAGCGGGTGCGGGCTCATGGGCCGGGCCAGAAATTCCGGATGGAACTGCGTGCCCAGGAAGAACGGATGCACGGAGCGAGGAAGCTCGGCGATCTCCATGAGCCGCTTGTCGGGCGACGTGCCGGAGAACACGAGGCCGCCTTCTTCGAGTGCAGGAATGAACTCCGGGTTCACTTCATAGCGGTGCCTGTGGCGCTCGCGCACTTCGGCGGACTTGTACGCTTCGCGCGCGATCGTCCCCGGCTTGAGTACGCACTGATAGCCGCCGAGGCGCATCGACCCGCCCATCTTCCCCTCCTCGATGAGCTTTTTCTGCTCGGGCATGATGTCGATGACGAAGTGCTTCGACTTGCCGCCGATCTCCGCGGTGGTCGCGTCCTTCCAGCCGAGAACGCTCCGCGCGTACTCGATCGTCATGAGCTGCATCCCGTAGCAGAGGCCGAAATACGGAATCTTGTTCTCGCGAGCGAACTGAATGGCGCGGATGATTCCCTCGACGCCCGATTCGCCGAAACCGCCCGGCACGACGACGCCATCGAATTGCTTCAGAGTATCGAGCGGGAGCTCGCCGTTTTCGAAATGCTTGGAATTGATCCATGTGAGCTTCGGCTTGCGATTCTGCGAGTAGGTCGAGAACTTGATCGCCTCGATGACAGAAATGTACGCGTCGGAGAGGACATAGTCGCCCGTATCGAAATACTTTCCGACGACCGCGATATTCAATTGCTCTTCCGCGTGCTTCATCCGCGAAACCATCTTGCGCCATTCGACGAGATCCTTCTGCTTCGGACGGATGCCGAAGTGAGAGAGAATGCGCTGGGAAAGGCCGTGGTTCTCGAAGTTCACCGGCACCTCGTAGATGCTGTCGATATCGGGCGCGGAGATAATGTCGTCGGCGGAAATGCCGGTCGCCATCGCCATCTTCTCCTTGCGCTTCTGGTCGAGGGCGAATTCGCTTCGCGCGATTACGATATCGGCGTTCACGCCGTAGCTCGAGAGCTGGCGGATGGCGTTCTGGGCAGGCTTAGTCTTCATCTCGCCGAGCATGTGCGGCACCGGGAAATACGAAACCATGATGGTGAGGACGTCCTTCGGGTGCTTCATCTTGAGGACGCGCGCCGCTTCGATGAAGATGGCGTTCTGGTACTCGCCCACCGTGCCGCCGATCTCCATGATGGTGATGTCGGCATTCGTGTCCTCCGCGGATTTCTTGATCCTCCGCAGGATTTCCTCGGTGATGTGGAAGACCGGCTCGACGCACTTGCCCTTGTAGCCGAGCGCGCGCTCGCGGTCGATCACGGTCTTGAAGACCATGCCGTTCGTCATGTAGTTCTCCGGCGGAAGCGAGGTGCCGAGGAAGCGCTCGTAGTTTCCCATGTCCTGGTCGGTCTCGAGTCCGCTGTCGAGCACGAAGACCTCGCCGTGCTCGGTCGGATTCATGGTTCCGGCGTCGACATTAAGATACGGGTCAGCCTTGATGAGGCTGACCTTGTATCCCTTCGACTGAAGGGCGGTGCCGATGGACGAAGTGGAGATGCCTTTGCCGACGCCCGACATCACGCCTCCGACTACGAATATGTACTTGTGCTTATTGCGCTTCGCCATGACTCAAATTCAAAAATTAAAAGTTAAAGGTCAAAATTTTAATTCATAATCCAAAAATTCCGAAAGCGAAAGAGAAACTAGTGCCATTCTTTCCTCTCTGCGTTTCACTTTTGGCTTTTGCATTTTGGATTTTGACTTAAACCTTCAGGTATTTATGAGTTGCTAAGAAGCTCGACACTGCCCCGATTACCATTCCCGACCCGACGACGACAAGGAAGATGAGCGGGAAATTCGCGATGTAGTAATCGAAGATGTTCAACCCGATAAAGAAGTTCTGCGACGCGTTGCCGAGCCAGTAGCAGATTGGATAGAAGATCGCGAGCGTGAGGAGCCCGGCGGCGAGGCCGTAGAGGATGCCGGACACCACGAACGGGCCGCGGATGTAGGTGCGGGAAGCGCCGACGAGCCGCATGACCGCGATCTCCTCGCGGGCCATGTAGATCGCGAGCCTGATGGTGTTGAAGGTGATGATGATGGAAAGGAGAATGAGGACGATAGTAAGGATCGTGCCGAGGCTCTCGGCGGAGTGGATAATCGTGTTGAGCCGGTCGATAGCCTGCTTATTTTGGGAATAGTTGACAGTATCGATGATATTGCCGCTGCCGTCGGCCGCGTTCTTGCGCTGATCGAGGTAGTTGGCGATGCCTTCGTATTCCGAAGGATCCTTAGCCTTGACGTTCAACACAGCGCCAAGCGGATTGTCCCCGAGCTCGTCGAGGGCCTGGAGAGTCAGCTGGTTGTCGGCATGGCGCTCCTTGAAGTCGGCAAGCTCCTGGTCGCGCGACACGTACGTGACATTGGCCACGTCCGGAAGCGACTGAAGGTCCTTCTGCATGGCGAGGATCTGGTCTTCGGGAGCGGTGGTGACGAAGTAGACATTCACGTCGACCTTGTCCTGGAGAGCCTGAAGAGAGGAAGTGAGGAGAGCGTGGACGAAGATGATCGATCCGATGACGCTCAAGGTGATCACCATGATGAATACCGAGGCGAGAGAAACGAAACCGTTCCGCCAGAAGCTGAAGAAACCCGACCTCGTTATTCTTTTTATGTTTGTCCAGATCATGATACTAAATTTCCAATTTTCAATTTCTAATTTTCAATCAATGCTTCAATGTTCCAATTTCGAAGTTCATGTCTTTTGTTTGAAAATTGAAAATTGCACATTGAAAATTTATCGTCAGATGACGTATCCTCCCTGCTTATCGTCCCGGATGACCTTGCCGTTCTCCATGGTGATGACGCGCTTTCCGAGACTGTCGATGATGCCCTTGTTGTGCGTGGTGAGGATCACGATGGTGCCGAGATCGTTGATCTTCTTCAGGATCTGCACGATCTCGTACGTGTTGATCGGATCGAGATTGCCGGTCGGCTCGTCGGCCACGATGATGTCGGGCTGGTTGACGATGGCGCGGGCAATGGCGACGCGCTGCTTCTCGCCGCCCGAAAGCTCGTTCGGAAAATTCCAGATCTTGCGGCCGAGGTCGACGAGCTCCAAAACGTGCGGCACGTCGGCCTCGATCTCTTCGTCGGTCTTCCCCGCCGCCTCCATGGAGAAGGCGATGTTTTCGTAGACGGTCTTGTGCGGAAGGAGGCGGAAATCCTGGAATACGGTGCCGATGCGGCGGCGGATCTGGTTGATCTCGCGCTTGTTGAGCGCATGAATGTCGGTCGACTCGAAATAGACCTTGCCGTCGGTCGGTTTATCCTCCGCAAGGATCATCTTGATGAGAGTGGTTTTGCCGGCGCCGGAGTGGCCGACGATGGACACGAATTCGCCCGGCTCGATGCCGAACGTGACGTCGGAAAGCGCGACTGAATCATCCGAATACTGCTTGCTTACCCTGTCGAAATAGATCATTTGAAAATCAAAAGTAAAAAATCAAAAATGAAAACGATTTTTGACAATTACAAAACTCGCTCACTATCTTGTCTTGGTTATTGTAACACGTGCGTCCGGCCGGACAAACCTTGCCAAGCGAACGATTTTCAGGTGCTACAAATCCTTCTCAGCCTCGATGAATTCGTCGAGGCCGCCGTCGAGCACCGCATCGGTGTCGCGGACTTCGACGCCGGTGCGGTGGTCCTTCACGAGCTTGTACGGATGGAGGACGTACGAACGGATCTGGCTTCCCCATTCGTTTGCCGTCGATTTGGAGACGTACATTCCCTGCTCCCTCGCCTTCCGCTCGTCTTCGAGGCGGCGGTAGAGTTTCGCCTTCAAAAGCTGGAGTGCGCGCTCCTTGTTTTGTGCCTGGCTGCGCTCGGTCGCCACGTGCACCGAAAGCCCGGTCGGCTTGTGGACGGCGCGGACGGCTGTTTCGCGCTTATTGACGTTTTGCCCTCCAGGACCGCCGGCGCGCGCGAACTCGATCTCGATCTCGTCTTCGGGTACCTCGAGTTCATCCGCTTTCTCGAAGTCCGGAATGACTTCGACCATGGCAAACGACGTGTGGCGCTGTTCTTTCGCATTAAAGGGAGAGATGCGGACGAGGCGGTGGACGCCCGATTCGTTCTTGAGCGTTCCGTACGCGTTCTTGCCGCTGATATCGAGCGTGATGCTCCGGTAGCCGCCGTGATCATTCTGATTTTCATGAAGGATGGAAACGCCCCAGCCTTTTCCGGCGATAAAACGCTCATACATCTCGAGAAGCATGCGAGCGAAGTCTTCCGCGTCGTCGCCGCCCGCCCCCGCGAAAATGGTCATTACCGCATTGCCGCGGTCGTATTTGCCGACGCCTGCAAGCTCGTCCTTGAGCGTCTCGATTTCCTTCAAGGTCGCCTGGGCCTTTGTCTTGTTGCTCCAGAAATCGGGACTGTACATCGATTGTTCCAGCTCTTCCAGCCGCTTTTTCTTGTCTTCCGCATTCATCCCGTTAGAGATAGGAAACGGCCGCCGTTTCCGTCATTAATTCTTGATTTGTAAGCATATCGACCATGGACAATATCATCTATAAGTGAGATTCAATAACTGAATTATCTCTAACGGGATTCATTGCCGCTAATTGTATGCGAAAAAAGACCGGCGCTCAAACGCACCCGACGAGCTTGCAATATTCATATAGAGGAGTAGAACTAAGGGCAGAGGTGTATTATATGGCTACAAGCCAAGTCAATATTGTTATTTCAGAGCACAATTTCCAACCATCACAGCTCCCACGTTGCAGTCGGTGTGACGAATTACGATGTATCCACAACACCACCGACCCAGAAACACTGGAAAGAATCGATGTCGCCATTGAAAGCCAATGCAAGAATTTTCATGGCGAAGGAGAAACGGACCATGTCCGTTTCGAGGACAAGCATTCGTTTCTCTATCTTAATCTTGCCGCTGAACCATTCAGCAGTGACGAGGTCTTCACCCCGCCGGATTCTGTCGAGCCTTCCTCGCTTTTAATGTAAATCCTTGTTCCAAGTATCGATCGTCGTATCGATACAAATTTGGATCCGTGTGTTATCACGGGTCCTTTTTATCTGAGCCACCCCCGAGGATCGAACTCGGGACCTTTGCGTTACGAATGCAATGCTCTACCAACTGAGCTAGGGTGGCTTAAAAAATTCCAGGTTCGGTGCTGCATACCGATAGCAGGAAGGAGGTCAAACCGCCTACGGCTCTCGCAACCCCGCTCTTACCCTTTCCGAACCTGGAAACCGTAATGCTAATACAAACGGTGATTTCTTTCAATATTTATGAGGTATAGAGAGCCAAGACCGGATCGGTCACGAATAAGGTCGCGGTCACAGCTCGCACACTGCTGTGTGCGGCCGCGACCCCGCCTCCTTCGCCTTTGCTCAGTCCGGCCTTGCGAAGCGCTCGCCCGCAATCAGAATTGCGGGTTCCCTAACGCGCTTCTCACCCGGCTCGTAAAATTTTCTACTGAAAATTTTATACTCCGCCGTTCGATCCTCGGTCGCGGCGTATATACTATTTCTCTCGTAAAAACGAGAGAAATAGTTTTGATGGAGTCTCTATTGTACTCGGCTCGAACCCATTTCTCCACTTCCTGACCGCCCGCGCCTCGCGGACTCGGCGCGGCCTCCCTCGCCCCGTTTCCGCCTCTTCATACATTTTATTTTTCGCGGGGGGGGATGCATGTTGCATTGAATGGGGCGGAACGGGGCTCGGTCGGGCCTTGCCCTTGAGGGGCAAGGCGGCGGCTAAAAATACAAATGCGAAGTGGTGGCCTCGGTCTGTTGGTTTGCTTTGTGCGTCTTGGCCACGGAGTGCACCACTCGGCCATCCGGCCTCGGGCATTTCCGCTAGGGCTGCTCGCGCCTAGATGCCTAGGAGCGGCACTTTTCCTCGCCAGTGCGCCGTGCTCGGCGCTGGCTCGGGTGCCGCCCCTATTTGGGGGGAGGAAGGAATCCTCCCCCCAGCTTCGGGCTCCTCCTCGTTCCTTCGGAGTCCGCCCTCGCACAACCCCCCACCTCGTTTTCAAAAGTGCGTTTGTGGCAAGATTCGTGAATTCGTATTGCAGACGAGCGGCGGCGCTCACCCGTGGGCCAGGACGCCCGTCGCGGAAAT
>DASZYS010000040.1:0-16594 GCA_035545295.1 Minisyncoccota bacterium
ACATTCATGCTTCAGGCACAAATTCGCGAAGAAATGAAAAAAGCCATGCTCGCCAAGGACGAAGTGAGGCTCCGTACCATGCGGGGACTCATCGCGGCGTTCACCAACGAGCTCCTGAACCTCAAGCGCAAGCCTACGGACGAGCTTTCCGACGACGAAGTCATCACGGTCGTGAAGCGCGCAGTAAAACAGCGCAAGGATTCGATCGAACAGTTCCGTGCAGGCAACCGCGAGGACTTGGCGGCCGACGAGGAAGCGGAGCTCGCGGTGCTGGAACCCCTCCTTCCCCGGATGGCTGGGCACGACGAGATCAAAGCGGTAGCCGAGAAGAAAAAGACCGAGCTTGGCATTGCTGACACGTCGAAGCTCGGCATTCTCGTGGGCGCAGTCATGAAGGAATTCAAAGGCAATGCCGACGGCGCCGAAGTGAAGTCAGTCGTAGAGGAAATTTTGTCGTAATCTATAAAACTATGCCACGAAGCGGAGGAATTTTTGAAGGCGGCCAAGGTTGGTTGAACGATTGGGAGAATGAAAAGGACGAACGCGAGGAGGAACCAGCCAATGGCGCCAAATTAAATGGCCACATCAAGCACACTGCGGCAGAGCTTGCCGCAGAAGCCATCAAGCATACGAACGGCCAGTCTAAAAAGGAAGAAGAGGAAGAAAAGAAAGGCCAGCAGGATCTTTTCCAGCACGAGTCTCATGAAAAATACCCGGATTAAGAATATTATTTGACTTTTTCAAGAAATAAGATATTGTATTTTAAGAAAACACATCCATCAGGAGGATGAATGAGCATACTGTTAGAGCGTTGGATTGATAACGCCGATTCGGGAGTCGTTGAACACCCGGAAAAAAGAAGCCCTACAATATATCGATGCTGGCAGCCACTGTTCGGAATCACATGCGGAAAAATGGGTTCACATTGAAGCAGGCGATTCATGAAGTGCTGGAAGCCGACGTTCCGATTGCGGACGACCATAAGTGCGTGGGAAAACGTATCCGCGCTTACCTGAAAGAGCATCAGGAATAGCGCGCTTCGGACGGGTCTTATCTAGAAAGACCCGTCCGATTTTTTAATACGAATCGATACGGCTTCCCTGCCCATTCCGCTCCGGCGTATGCCACGCCGATCCGCGGCGTACGCTTCACGAGCTTGTCGGGAATTTTCTCGCCTGCTTCGATCCACAGTCCGGTCTTTCTGGCTGCGGGCAATTTGTTCAGCTCCCGCGTGATGCCAAGCGCCTTGGTGAGCCTGCCGGGCCCGATCGCTCCTTCGATACCGCGGATGAGCACCGCCGATGGAAAGCCTTCCGGGCCCGTCACGATATTCAGCATCTCGTGCATTCCGTAGATGAAGTAAACGTACCATACTCCTCCCGGGCCGAACATGACGGCAGTTCGCGGCGTCAATCCCTTGCTCGCATGCGACGCGAGATCTTCCGGGCCTATATAGGCTTCGGTTTCAACGATCATCCGCGCTTCGCGCTTGCCGCCGATCTTGCGGACAAGATAGCAGCCGATGAGATCTCTTGCGACCGAGAGCGCGTCGCGTTCAAAAAAATCCCGGGTAAGAAGAGACATGCGTGAACTGTAACTAGCAACTCCGCTCCACTTTTAGCTCGGCTGGATCCTGAATGTAACTACGTAGGTCGAGTAATCTTTCGAGCCGTTCGGAGCTTCCGGCGTCACGTCGTATACGGTGATCTGGTAGCCTTGGAAATGGAGTGCCTTGGTGCGGTCGAAGGAAAGCGTCTGCGGCGCTCCGTCGCCGACGCTCGCGGTAACGGTGCCGGTAACGGTGCCGCGCGAGGCGCAGTTGGAGCCGTTGCAGCGCGTATCGCTCGCGATCGTCTTGAGGGTGAGAGTCATGCCGCCGTAGCTTCCCGATTGGCCAAGCTTGAGCGCCTTGTATTCGCTCGCTGTCGGTCCGCTGATGTCGTCGTTCGAAGTGGTCGTACCGTTGCCCCAAATGGCTGCCTGGATCGCATCTGCGCCGGTGACGCCGAGAGAGGCGGAGGTAACGGGCTTGTTGTCCTCATCGTATCCGACCACATATACATCGCTCAAATTCATCTTGCTTCGAGGAATCGGCGCAGTCCATGTCTGATTCGACCAGTCGGCGCTCGCGAGGGTCGCATCGGCGAGCTTCTTGACGTCGGATTCCTTGACATCGTCGCCTGCCGGTACCGCCCAGATCTCGAGTTTTGAAAGGCTGGTCGCCTTGATGACGAAATTCGGCTTCTCCACCTTGAATGACTCGATGCGCGCCGGATCGGCATTCGCCTGGGGAACATAGGCGAACTGGGCTGCCGAAGCGCCGTTGCGGCTCAAAAGCGCCTTAATGCCGAAAAATCCGCCTACTACAACGACCGCACAGACAGCTATGAGTATGTATATCCTGTTCTTTTTCATGGGTTCTATTCTAATCTAATTGCCAAGCTTTCCTATTGCCAAATTCCTTTTCCTATTATGGGAAATGTACGCCTTAAAACGCCTAAGATGATTGCTTTTTGACGCTAAGCCCAAGCTCGTAGGTCGAGAAGTCCTTTTCACCCTGCGTCGGCTTCGGGCTTACGCTTTCAATCGAGATCGCATAGCCCTTGTACAGGAGTGATTTCGTACTGTCGATTTTCTCCGTCGACTCGGCGCCGTTCTGCGTTATAGCAAGCGTCGCAGTCACGTTGCCCGCCCAGATGCAGTCGACCCCTTCCGGGCAGCAGCTGTCGGAGTCGACGGAGTTGAGCTTGATCGTGAGATTGTCCCATGCGGCTGAATCTCCCACGCCGAGAGTTCTAACAGTTCCCATCGTTGAAGGCGTGCCTGTGGCTTCCGTTGAAGTTGCCCACAGCGCATTGTAAAGCTCGGTGGCGCCGATGATGCCGAGGGACATTTTGCCCAGCTCGTGGCCGTTCGTGTCATAGGCGCGCGCGATGATATCGGTTGCGAGGATCGGCTCCGATGGAATGGGGAGCATCCACTTTTGCGGGTTGTCGGCGCTTTGCGTCGCGTCGCCGATTTTCTGATACTCGTCTTCGGTCACTCCCGTTCCCGACGGCACCGCCCAGATCTCGACTTTCGCGAGATTCGAGCCTTCGATGACGAAATCGGGTTTCTCTACCCGGAACGACTGGACCGAGGCGGTTGCGGATAGGATGCCCGATCCGCTCCACGACTGCCGCGTGTTGAAGTAATAAAAGCCGGCGCTCACGATAATGAGCAAGGCTACTATCGTCCACAAAATTGCTTTCTTTGACATGCGAATATTGTATACGATCAACCTTTTCCCTTCTAGTCCGTCATTCAGACGCGATGATGGTCGCGTTCGCGCGATCCTTGAGGTCGGAATACCTCCACCACCGCGGAGTAAACTTCAGTCTCATGGCTTCGGGACTTTCCGACCAATCCTTGCGGCCGGGGTATCTTTCGAGATAGGCTTCCTTCCATTTTTCATCATCCGCGGGAACGGATTCGAGCGTGCCGTCGAGCTGGAGGGTTTTCATTGCTATTTCGTCTGTGCCAATGACAAAACTTGCCTCGCATGCGCCGCTTCCGAATGCTCCGGCCTTCTTCGAGCTTAAGGAGGTTAGGAAGAAAAGCGCCAAAGGTTCAAGCGAGTACGCGAAATGCACGGTTGCGCCATGAAGCGACCCGTCCGGCATTTTGACGGCCAAGACCCCCGTGTGCTGGCTTTCAAGATAATCAATAATTTCCTGCTTCATATAGGATTATTTTGCATTCTCATCAGCCTGGAAAATGCCGAAGGTGTTGTGGTCGATATCGAGGAAGTACCCCTGCCAGCAGCGGCCGGGTACGGCGAATTTTTCCATAGCCACGATTCCGCCTTGATCGAGGATCTTTTTTGCGGTTTCATCGAAGTTCTCGACCTGCACCGAGCACACGTATGCATTCGTGCCCGTACCGATCGCGGGCGTTTCCGTCGGCCGCTTGAGAATCGCGCCGAAGATGCCCGACCCGCCCTGCGTGCGATAGTATTCGATCGGGACAAGCTCGTCCCTCTTGAACTCCCAGCCGAAAGCGGTTTTGTAAAACTCGGCAAGCTTTGCAGGCTCGGATGCCTGGATTTCAAAATATGCGATGTTGTTCATGATAATGATTGACTTAATGTGCAACCGACGTGCTCGCCACCGAGATAATGCCCTTGATCGGGTATTTCTGCCACGCATTAGAATTGAGCGCCTCTGCGGGCGTCATCGTGCCGGAAACATTCAAGCGGTCTCCCGTCTTGTACGAAAACGCGGCTTGGGAATTGCCGAAACTGAGCGAATAATACGTGCCGTCATCAGTCTGAATGCCAAGCGCGCATTCATCAGTCTGCAGACCTGTCGTGTCTGTATGCGGTAGGCAAAGATATGTACCCGTAACCGCAATGCTTGCCGGTACTACTCCTTCGCCGCCCGAAAGGTGCAAATAATGGGCTGGTGATTCGCACGGTATGATCTGGCCGTTTTCGCCGACCTTTCCGCGCGCCCCCACTGCGTCGCCCGTTTTGAGCGAGTAAACATCGGCGATGCTCGAGCTTGCGGCGCAAAGATTGATGCCCATCGAAGGCACGGCGATTACAGCGTCAGTCCCGTCCGCCTGTTTGATCGTAACAAGCGCAGGGCCGTCCACCGCCACTTGATCGGTATTTACCGACTGGACTGTGCCCTTAACTTCCCTGTCGGCTGTTGAGGACGCGGCGCTATTGGCGTCGTTTACTGCCACGTTGCCGGCCATATTATGCATCTTCAAGGCATATGCAAGCCCTGCAACAATGATAAGAAGAATGATGATTGTGAATGTCTTTTTCATGCAAAAATTATAGCATATGGGCTTTTCTGCATGATCGAGAACACGCTTTTCCCTTGACACATGGTTGTCTACAAAAAAGAGAAGGTCTAATAAGACCCCAAGCTGGTTCTTGAGGTAAGCCGACAATATTCCATTCCTATTTGACCCAACTCAAACTTTGAACGAGATTGTCTAAAACGTAGAAATTTGAAGGATCGCCGTATACTGCAATTCCAAAATACAAGTCGGGCTGCGATGGCATAGGAATGAAATAAGCCCGGATCTTAAGACCTGTCGCAAGTTCCAAATCTTCCTGTACAGATTTTTGCCCAGCCACCGTGATTTGCTTTGTCGAACTGGCTTTTTCTGGATATTCGGTGTTGAAATAAACGTTATGTGTATTTATATCTGCTTCAATTTTATTCATTCCCTGGCTGAATCCTTTACGGGGCATTCTTTCGTCGTAATTAAAAAGTTGGAGGGTTCCGTTATTAAGCGAATCACTTCCAATGTGCCATCCAGCTGGAAAAACAAATTGTATCCCGATTTTATCGTTTCTGTATATAAATTGACCATTGGTAGTTGATGTAACCGTGCCTGTAAGGGATTCATTATTTTGCTGCGTATCTGTCAGCATATCTGATTCCGTTGTAGTGGTTGCAGTTTGTACAATAGTCGTTTGCTGATTGTCAGAAAAATGGAGTTTCCATCCGGCCAAAACAGCAGCAATAAGTATAATGGCCACTACTATGAGAATTGTCAGTTTTTTGCTCATGATAATTTTGAATATAGCACGGCCTTGTTTTCTTGTGAAATAAAATCGGCAGGGTGAGAATCCCCTGCCGAATCAGAAAAGAAGAAACTTTAATTCCCAGTTGGAGTATTGCTGGAATGATAGTAACGAATCCAAGTAGTTGGAACTCCGCTTGAATTTACAGCACACTCTGTTTGGTAACTTTTTAAAAGTAACCCATCCATCACCACATAACTAAGATTCGTGTCAGTGATTCGACCGTAACCGTAGTACCAGAAGTTTACATGGACGTGTGTGCCTGAACTAGCCCCGGTACTTCCCATAATTCCAAGCTGATCTCCTTGATTAACTACATCACCAACTGCAAACGGTGTGCCATTGTGTCTTGCTGCTGGTTGGGCAAAATGTAAGTAGCGTGTTTGATATCCATACCCGTGATCCAAGGTAATAAAGTAACCTGTGTCACAAGTGGAACAGCCTCCTACTGCTACTACTGTTCCGTGAGCAGCGGCAAGTACTGGAATAGATCCTGAATAACTGCCTCCGCCGTCCTTTTGGTTACTTGCAGAAATATCTATCGTGTAATAATTATTTCCTGCATGCGCGCTATCTGGCCAATAAGTTGGATTGGCATCCAAGCAGTCGTAACCGCCAATCTCGGTTGTTACGAGCCAGGAATACCCCGCTGGCAAAGGCATCTTGAAATTCGGTATTCCCGTTGGAGGAGTAAATGTAAATTCCAAGATAGGCCGATTAGTTACGAAGGTGTACCTTGAGCTTTCAAACATATCAAATTGATTATTGTTGCTCTGAGGTATTGTCGCAATGCCGTTATTTGTAACCGTCCCATTTTCCCATTGGGCATACCAGGGTGTAAAATCGATTCCCCACCAATTACCCGGTGTCGGCGGTGTAAACCATCCTGCACAAGTAACAGCTGAAGGCAATGTTAGCCAAGTCAATGTTGTGTCCCACTGAGGACTTCCGAGTTCACAAAGACCAAACGGAACGGTTGTTGAGCTATCTCCGCGAGAAAAGGATTTTAACCATAATACTACTTGCGTTGGATTAACAGGCAAGCCTGCCAAATCGAACTTTATATATGTCTCGTATGTGTCACCCCATCCACCCGTCTGAAGTCTGCCATCTCGCACAAGCGTGGTGTTGTATGAGTTGTTGATCCAACCATCATAAAGATGGACAATATTTAGATCTTGGGGCATTGAACCACCATCATAATTCCTTTTTAAGGGATACGGTGTTGGTTGATAATCGACAGTTACTTGGGCGTCCACAGGAAGAACGGCCAGAAGAGACAAGGATAGAAGAACTGCAAATGCTGTTCTCATTTAGAGTTTCCTTTTTCTAAAGAACATTCCGCTTTGTGAGCGGAGTATGCATACTTAAATTTCAAGTACACAAAACTGATGTAAAATAATATCAAAATTTTTAAGCTCTGCAATAGAAGATCAAATTGAAAAATCTACCGTGGAAAATAGAAATTGACTAAATTGTCCATATGTGTAATCTATGTCTTAGAGGTAATACAACGTGAAGAAAATAGTGGCGGAAATTCGGGATAATCCGATCAAGTCGGTGCTCCTGGCCGTGTTATATGTATTTAGCTGTCGAGTTGTATATCTTGTTTTGAGAGATTTTGCGCCTGGCTGGAGTGTAGCCCTAGCGTGCATCGGCGGATTAGTGCTCGGTCTTTTTGGTATTGCGTATGCAGTCGAACCGATAATGAAATTCTTAGATGCCAAGGTTGATGCTTTGTTTAGGATCAGAAGGCACTAACCGAGCAGGGTGGAGTGTTTGAGCATCGAATGCAAATTCGGTGCTCATTTTTTATTTAGGATATTAACTGAGAAACTAGAACCCAAACTTTTTCGCATATTCGGCGACAGCGACGACATAGAGGCTCTCGGACCAGCCGAGGGGAACGTTCTCGTTGGGAGTCGAAGTGTTCGAGTAAAACAATTCGGGAATGCGGCCGTCGGAAAGAACTGTCTTTCGCGCCTTATTGAGATATTCCTTCGCTTTCTCCTTCTCTTCCCTTTCGGTGTAAATGATCGAAAGCCACGGAAAGCCGAACGTCCATTCAGCCTCTTCGCTCCAGCCGTCCTTGTTTTTGTTGTAGTAGCGATCGTTCTTGTAGCGGATGATGCCCATCTCCTTCTCGAGATGATATTCGAGATTCTTGAGGATTTCGTCTTCCATGCCGCGCTCTGTCACTTTGTACGGATAGATGAGCGAGAGAAGCGCCAAATCGCAGAACTTCTGCGACGACTCTCTCGGCAGAAGCCCGCGAAGCGATTCCTCCCCATGCTCGATAAGTCCATCGGGAACCGCCGCGAGCTCCGCATTGCGCACGGCTTTGAGGCCGGCGACGCAGGCGCCTACTGACGATGCGTGCACCTCCTCCCATTCTTCCCACATGCCGTTGTCGGGATCGTGCCAATATTCTATGGAAGCAAGGTAGTCGACGAGCCTCTGCACGATTCCCCTATCCTCATCGTTCTGGATGACCGAAATATTTTTCATGTGCAGGTCGCCGAGCTTCCAGAGGATCGCGCCGATGGCGTCGTTCTGCTTGTTGCCCCATTCGTCCCAGAATTCTTCGAAGGTTTCGGGGTTGTAGCGGGCATGGATGTACTGCCAGCTCGCATGCGGCTTGTTTTGAATCGCCCAGTTTATCTTCGCCTCGTGCGTGCGGAATATTTCCAAAATCGAGCGCCACACCTTGAGAAGCGTCTCCGTGTCGCCAGCCGCCTCGAGGGCGAGGGATGTATAGAAATTGTCGCGAAGCCACGCTTTGTTGTAGCCGGTGGAGACGTCGTGCGCCGATGCGAGAAAAAGTCCGGTCGGAGCGAGGAGGCCCCGTATCGTTTGGAGGTGGACGGAAATTTCAGGGTTAGCCTGATCCATCCCGTTTAGAAGCAGATCACGCTCACCGCGTTTTCTGCATTCGCATAAAATCTTTTAATAAGTATTTCGACCATTGTAATCATCATCAAGTGATCGCGGCTTCTAACGGGATCCATAGATTTATTGTCCATGCTCTAACTCTCCGAGCTTGAGCCTCGCTTCGTCGCTTAGCGAGCGGTACTGCGGCCAGCGCTTCTCGATAAGATCGCCCAGGTCGGGATAATAAAGCCGCGCTTCGGCGTACAGGCGCACAGATTTCTCCTGAGTCTCGCAGAATTCGAGAAGCTTCGCGGCGACTTTCTCCTGATAATAATCATTGCGCTCGCGGGCCTCCAGAAGAATTTCCCGAGCTTTGTTGGTTTCCGCTTCAGCCTTCGCTACCAGATAGTCGTATTCGTTCTCAATTTTGATTCCCATAGTTCTTAGCGTTCGTTCTGGGGCGTGTATTCTGCCGGCACTTTCATTCCGGATACTCTCGCGTCGAAATCCAAACAAACTTTCCTGCACGCGTCTCTCGTTTTTTCGAACGATGCACCCATCACCTCAACGCTCGCCTCGCTTTCGGATGCCGGATTTTCAAATTTAATTCCTTCCATGCTTTCAGTATACTATGGCGCTGTAAATGAAAAAACCCGCGCGGTGAGCGGGTTTTTGTGGATTTCTCAGGACTTCCTAGTTTTTCACGTCGAGGACGTCGATATCGAAGATAAGCGTCTCATTCTGAAGCGGATGACCTTGCACCGCGCCGTACGCTTCGGCGGGCGGGATGGTGAGCGTCAGGTGGTCGCCCTTCTTGGCGCCCATGAGGCCCTTGTCCCAGCCGGCAATCACCTGGCCGACGCCCAAAGTGAAAGTGAACGAGCCGCCGTGGTCGGCCGACTGGTCGAAGACCTGGCCGTTCTGGAGCTTGCCGACATAGCTAACCGTCACCTGCGAGCCCTGGCGGGCCACTTCGGTCGCCGATGAAGACGCATCGGCTGCATTCTGCTGATTCTGCTGATTAGTTTCTTCCATTGTTGCTTGGCTTGGCGTCATGTCCGGCTTGAAGAATGACCCTATAAGACCTCCCAGGAGGAAATAAGCGACCACTACGATTGCAACAGATACCGCGACCCATTCGTTTCGTGTAAGCCTTCGCATGAGCAAACAAATTAATTTCTAATGCTACGAATTATAGCTTCAATATGCAAATTGAAAAAGGCTCAGGATAGCGTATAGTGGAGAAACTATGCAAGGCGAAGATATCAAGGCGGAAGGCGGCAAAGAGGATTTTCCCATGCGGCTCAACCGCTTCCTGGCGCTCAAAGGCGTGGCGAGCCGCCGCGAGGCTGATGCAATTATCGAAAAGAAGCAGGTTGCCATAAACGGCCGCATGGCCGGTCTTGGCGCGAAGGTGAACCTCGGCGACACCATTACCCTTCTTAAGGGCGGCAAAGGACCGGCCGAGTTTTCCTACATCGCCTACTACAAGCCCGCAGGCGTCTTTCTCGACACCACTTCCAAAGAGTGGAACAAGTCGGAATTCGCGCGGCTTAAGCCGAAGGTCTGGCCCGCGGATCTCCTCGAGAAGGATGCGGAAGGGCTCGTCATCCTCACGAACGACAAGCGCCTCTCGCGCCTCTTGAACGAGCCGGAGAAAATTGAGCGCGTATACGTCGTCCGCACCCAGGAGGATGTGGCGCCCACGTTCCTCAACAAGCTCGAGAGCGGAATCGAGATCGGCGGCCGCCTCCTCAAGGCCCGCGCGACGGAGCCTTTCGGAGAGAGGATTTTTTCCATCTCCATCGCTGCGACCCGCAAGGACGTGGAGCAAATGTGCGAAACGCTCCGCCGCACCGTGAAGTCGATCAAGCGCGAGCGCATCGCCTCCCTTTCCCTCAAGGGCCTCCAGCCCGGCGCACACAAGAAGATCGCCGACAAGGAACTCGAGAGCTTTTTGAAAAAGACCGGCTTGGCGGCTTAGCGGAAATTTTTAGCTGTGTTTTGAATAGTGAATGTCTGATACAATATTCCTATGAATCCCGTTAGAAGCCGCGGTCGCTAACGGGTGGATGAATTTAGGGTCGCGTTAGAACTTAACTAGCTAAAGTAGAAGCGAACTTATCTTGAGTATGATCGCGATCTGCTTCTAACAGGATGAATGATGACCATACTGCCGACCTCCCGCAGGTCAATTTGCCTTCGAAGCAATTGCCCATCAAGCCCCTCACCCTCGCGGAGCTCCGCGAGTCCGAGGAGAAGCGCGAAGCGGAGATCAACAAGGAATTCAGGGAGGGATTCGAATTCTTGGAGAGCTATGACAAATCAGTGACATTCTTCGGCTCGGCGCGCCTCAAGCCCCAGAACGAGTACTATCTTAAGGCTCAGCATCTCGCTTATCGCATCGCGAACGAACTGGGGTACGCCGTCATTACCGGCGGCGGCCCCGGCATCATGGAAGCTGCGAACCGCGGCGCATTTGAGGCCGGCGGAGAGTCGCTCGGCATGACGATCCGCCTTCCCCACGAGCAAGTTACGAACCCCTATCTCACGGGGCACGAGAATTTCTATTATTTTTTCAGCCGCAAGGTCATGATGACCTTCTCGGCCGAAGCCTATGTTTACTTCCCCGGCGGATTCGGCACCCTCGACGAATTCTTCGAGATCCTCACGCTCGTCCAGACCAATAAGATCGAAAAAGTGCCGCTTATCCTCGTCGGCGATGCGTATTGGAAAAATCTCGAGAAATTCATCGTCGACACCATTCTCACCGGAGAAATGATCGATCCTGAGGATCTTCACCTCTTCACCATTACCGAAGATGAAGATAAAATCATCGAAATGATCCGCAATACCCGTGTCAGGAACGGCGTCAAGTATCATTACGATAATTAGCGTTCTGTCATTGCGAGGAGTCCCTGCCTGTCGCAGGCGGTTCGACGAAGCAATCTCAACCTACTAGCCTTGGATTCCCCGCTGGGAATGACAAAGGGCAACGGATTGCTTCGCCTGCGCGGACTTGGCTCACAATGACAAAAAGAAACATGAATATAATTCGTCTTACCGATAAAAAGTGCGTTCCATGCGAAGGTGGTATACCGCCCATGAGTCAGACTGAATCCGAAGAACTCCTTAAGGAAATCTCCGACGGCTGGAAGCTTGTCGATAATAAGGAGATCCGGAAGGAGTTTGCCTTCAAGGATTTTCCCGAGGCACTGGCATTTGTAAACAAGGTCGGGGCTATCGCGGAAACCGAAGGTCATCACCCGAATATCTTCCTCCACGACTGGAACAAGGTCGATCTGACCCTCAGTACCCATGCCATCGGCGGTCTTTCCGAAAACGATTTCATTCTTGCGGCGAAGATAGATACACTGCGAAAATAATGAGTAGATAGTAGTGAGTACAGAGAAAAGACGCGCCGAACGGTGCGTCTTGTTTTATCTATCTACCACTTACTTTCTACTCAGTACTCTATATCGACAGCGGCCAGGGCGTGATGAGCGAGTACATCATGAGCGCGGCGCCGATAAGAGCCAGGTTCTTGAGAAAATGCGCCATTTCGACCGAGATGTTCTCGGGTTCGTCGAGATTCCAATAGTCGTGGAGGCGGAGCGAGGTGAAAATGAGCATGAAGATGAGCGCGCCGAGCGCGAGATTTGTGTGCCAGCCGAGTACGACGCCGAGACCTCCCGCAATCGAGAGAAGCGCGCATGCATAGATGATTATTGGAGCGAACGGGACCTTCGCAAGCCCTTCGCGCTTCGCGATGCGTCGGGCATTCTTGATGTAACTGCCGCCAAGAACCAGAAAATATGCTCCATAGAGCAACCGGCCGATAAAAAGCAAAATATCCATGGGGTTCATTATACCTCATGGATATTTGCGTTCTTATTTTCTATTCACACCTTCCGATATCTTTAATAATCGATTTTCTTGAAAAGCACGTCGAGAGCCTTCCGCTTCTTTTCTTCTTTTTCGAGCTTTTGTTCGTAGGCCTTCGATTCATGCTGAAGGTTTTTCGGCATCGCGCGGATTACGCGCTCTGGTCGGCTGGGGAAATTCCATTCGGTTGCAGCGTTTCGGTATACCGGCATCTGGTGCCTCCGTGCAGGTACTTTATACACGACTTCCGGCATTTCCATGGAAAGCACCTTATCGATATCGATCATGTGAAGCGGGTCGCCTTCAAAGGTGTATTCTGCGATCTCGTCGAACACATGACCGACTTCGTTGAGAATCTGATCGATCTCAGCCTGCAGGCTTTTCTGGCCGTTTTTCTGGGTTCGGTGGTTTGCCATATGCGTAATAATTAGGATGCTAATTATATAGCATATTTATTTATAAAAGTCAAATTAAATGGCCCCGATGATTATTTCATCGGAGCCAAGGGGCTTTCTATGCAAACAAGGCGGCAAATTGGCCTTTAAGCGAGCTTTTCTCGAGATTTTTCTCAAGTTTTTTTCGCATTGCTGAAGGCGAGACGAACTCGCCGGGTGCCCGTGGAATCGGACGCCGTTTTGGCGGTGTTTTTACGATTCTCAACCTACGGCTCGCTCTTGCATTATTGAAAAGGTGCATTTTCTCTCCTATTGGAAATGTGCCGCAACATGTATATGAGTCATGAGCAGCGCGAAAAAAACGTTCGTACATTTTCTACGCGCTGCTCATGCTTTTGCAAATGCTCCCTTCCGTACTTCTAGGTCGGAAACCCGCTAAATCCCTCTAGTATCTATGGTGGCTCTGCGGTAGGAAAAAGTCAACACTGTTCTACCAGCTTCACTTTAAGAATTCCTTCCCAACTGGTAGTGTATTCGGGAGAAACGAACTGGCTTCGCGCCGCTATCGATTTCTCCGGCAATGCCGCGAGCGGACGGAGCGCGCCGGAGCCGAAACGTCCATTCACCGCGTCCACGAGCCTCATGATCTGCCGGCGGTCGTCGTGGCGCGTTCCGCCGAAGAGGGTTGTGGCCGGCACGATATTCTCGGGCACGAAGCCTCCCAGCATGACTCCCGACTTGGCGTATTTGAGCCCGGGGCGGAAAATCTCCTCAAGCATTTCCCGTGAACGCGAAATGATCTCGCTGGTATCAGTCGTTGGCACATCGAAACCCGTCATGGCGGAGCCGTACCATCGTCCGCCTTCGGAGTGCTTGCCGGTGGCGATGAAGATCGAGAGATAGGTCGCGGCGCTTCCCTGCTGCCGCATTTTTGCAGCGGCGCGATCCGCGTGGATCGCGAGCGACCGCCGAAGCTCTTCGATCGCGTATACTCCTCGGCCGAAGGAACGAGTCGATCGGATCGACTGCTTCCCTTCTTCCTCAGAGCTGCGGCCGAGCGTGCGAACGCCGCGGAGCTCCAAGGCGATCTTGAGTCCTCCGATGCCGAGTTTTTCCCTGATGACTCTGTCGGGAGCTTTCGCGAGATCGAGCGCCGTTTTTATATTGCATTTGAGGAGCTTGCGTGCGGAAGCGCCACCGATGCCCCATATCTCGCCTGCCGTCATTGAGCCGAGGATCGCTCCCTTCTCTGAGGACGCTTCGAGATCGAATACTCCCGGTCCGCCGCGTTTTCCTTCTTCCTTCGCCTTGCGCGCGGCGACTTTCGCGAGCGTTTTGGTGCGCGCGATACCGACGGAAACCGGAATGCCAGTAGAGCGCAGGATCGTCTCTCTCAATGCCTTTCCCCATTCCGCGGGTGCGACATGCTTGGGTACCTGGAGAAATGCTTCATCGACGGAGTATATTTCTACTAAATCCGAAAATTGCTCGAGCAGGCTCATGACCCGCTCGGACATGTCGGAATAGAGGCGGAAGTTCGAGGAAAAGACGCGGATGTTCCGCGCGGCGAAAAAATCCTTGAACTGGAAGAACGGTACGCCCATCGGAACCCCGAGCTCCTTCGCTTCGTTCGATCGCGACACGACGCAGCCGTCGTTCGACGATAGCACCACGACCGGCACACCCTGGAGCTTCGGCTGAAACGCCCGCTCGCAGGAAACGAAGAAATTGTTGCAGTCAATCAGGGCGAACATTGGGAAACTTTTAGCTTTTAGGAAAAATCTTTTCTGTCATGCCGAGAACGGCATCCAAGACTTCAGGATTATCTGCTCATAAGACCGGATCACGTTTCTCTGCTGAGGACAAGGCTCACCATAATGACCAAAGACATTCAAAATCAAGCTTTTTAAGCATACTTGTGTTTTATTAAAATATATGTTATTATGAAGTAAGAGGTCTAGAATGAAGAATAAATTTCGTTTTTTTGGTTCAACAGAGAAAAAAAGAGAGGTAACTAGAGTTGTCGAACAGACACATGGGTGTAATGGTGAGATTCACGTCGACAATTTCGATGTTGTCTACTACAAAGCTGGGGAGGTCATCTACGCTAAACCACTGCGGCAAAAAGTGATTGGTCCTTGTGACGGAAGTTGCGGCAATATTACTGCAACCATCGACGATGGCACAGGTTTCCTTTATCCTTAAATTCGATTTTCACCGCTCGCTCCAGAACACCGGAGCGAGCGGTTTCTTTCTTCTACTGGTGAAGCTAGAGAAGCTAGCAAAGCTAATAACCTACTCCAGATACTTTCGACCTTTGAGCTTTTCTGGCAGAAGATCATCCTTCGTGTACGCTTCGTAATCCTTGCCGTATCCGAGATCTTTCATAAGCTTTGTCGGAGCGTTACGGATTTTTATGGGAATGGGAAGATTGCCGTGCTTGCGTGCGTCCCCAAGTGCCTCCTCGAGCGCGCGATACGCGCTCTTGTCTTTGGGAGCTTTCGAGAGATATGCGACTCCGTGCGCGAGATTGATACGCGCTTCGGGAAGACCGACCGTCTCCACCGCCCTAAAGACCGCGTTCGCGAGAATGAGCGCCTGCGGGTCGGCGAGCCCTACGTCCTCGCTCGCGAAAATGACGAGCCTGCGGGCGATGAAGATCGGGTCTTCTCCAGCTTCGATCATCCGGGCGAGATAGTAGAGCGCGGCATCAGGCTGGTTCGCCCGCATCGACTTGATGAACGCGCTTATGGTGTTGTAGTGCTCCTCGCCTTTCTTGTCGTAGCGGAGGTGCGAGGATTGGAGCGTTTCCTTGAGAGTTTCAACAGTAACCTTGCCATAGAGCTTATCCGTGTTCTCAATCATTGAGAGGGCCTGGCGCGCGTCGCCATTACTCATAGTGATGAGCCATTCGCGCGCATCAGCGCTGAGATCGATGCCGGTGCGGTCGAAAATCTTCTGCATGTCTTCCGGCTCGAGTTCTTTGAGCACGAACACCTTGCAGCGCGACAGGAGCGCCGGAATGACTTCGAACGAAGGATTCTCGGTCGTCGCGCCGATGAGCATCAGTTCGCCGGACTCGACGAAGGGCAGAAGGAAATCCTGCTGGGCTTTGTTGAAACGATGGATCTCATCGAGGAATAAAATCTTCGGCTTGCTTAAGAGAGTCTTCGGCTCGTTTACTATTTTTTGGATGTCCGCTTTTCCGGCGGAAACGGCCGAGAGCTCGAAAAATTCCGCGTTAAGCGCATTCGCGTAGATACGAGCGAGCGTGGTTTTCCCTACCCCGGGCGGCCCCCAGAGAATAAAGGAAAAGAGCAGGCGCTCTTCAATCGCCTTTCTGAGAGGCTTCCCGGAGCCCACAACGTGCTCCTGGCCGGCATATTCATCGAGGCTTTTGGGACGGATTTTAGAAGGCAGAGGTTCCATAAAGAGAAGTTAAAATTCAAAATCCAAAAGGCAGAAGTATAATTTGTAAGCTAAAATTGCCTGCTTTTTAATTTTATCACCCCAGCCGCAAGCATTTTCGTTAGTTCCTCCGCTTCTTTTAGCAAAGGATCCACGAATGCAGCAGAAGAAATTTTCGTATCCCGAAGCAGCGCTAACCAGTACTGCGTTTCATTGGCACTTTTAAGAGAGATTTCACAATATTTTTTAAATTCCAGTCGAGAGCTTGACCCCCGAGCTTCTACAAGATTGGCACCGATCGAACAAGCTGCTCTAATAAGTTGGTCTGCAATTATCCAAGCACTTCTTTTGTTAGGTAAATCGTCTGTTAATCGAATAACCTTTAGGCTGAACTCAAAGCATCTTTGTTTTAAATCAGTTTTGGGTTTGGAATTAAAATTTTGCATTTTGA
>DASZYS010000041.1:0-5598 GCA_035545295.1 Minisyncoccota bacterium
GAAAAAACAAATCGCGAAAAACGATCTACGTCTGGGCTTTTGAAGGCGATTGCGATCCGCAAAATATAATTAGCAATACATTCAGCATGGAATGGCCGCCTCATTCCGGAAAACAGCAAGAATTTCCCGAAAATGACCGTGCCAACTTTTTCTCCTATGAAGAGGCGGTTAAAAAAATCCTCCCTGCACAGATCATGTTCCTCGACCAATTAAGGGAAAAACTGCGATGACCCAGCGCGAAGCCCTCGACATACTGAAAACCGGAGCGAACGTCTTTCTCACGGGAGCGGCGGGAAGCGGCAAAACCTACGTGCTGAATTCCTATATCGATTATCTGCGCAATAACGGCGTGGATGTCGGCATCACGGCTTCGACCGGCATTGCCGCGACGCACTTGGGCGGCGTCACCATCCATTCCTGGACAGGTCTCGGCGTGCGCGACTCGCTCACTCCCTATGACCTCGAAGCGCTCGAGGAGAAGCAATATCTCTGGAAGCGATTCGAATCGGCAAAGGTGCTTGTTATCGACGAGATATCGATGCTCCACCATTTCCGGCTCGATCTCGTCGACCGCATCTGCCGGTCGTTCAAGCGCACCGACGCGCCCTTCGGCGGCCTTCAGATCGTGCTTTGCGGCGACTTCTTCCAGCTGCCGCCGGTCGCGCGGATGGGCGAGGAGGCGCTTTCGGCCTATCATTCCGACGCATGGGCGAACATGGGCATCCATGTCTGCTATCTCGAAGAGCAGTGGCGGCAGAAAGACGACGAGATGATCCGGATTCTCCGCGCCATCCGCGGAAACGACGTGACGGATGACGTCTACGAGAGCCTCCGCGCGCGCGACAATGCGGCATTGCCGCGCGGCATCCAGCCGACGCGCCTCTACACGCACAATATCGACGTCGATCGGATCAACGACCAGCATCTGTCGGAGCTCGAAGGCGAAACGCACGAGTATCGCATGCGGTCGAAGGGGAATCCGGCGCTCGTCGAGGCGCTCAAGAAAAGCTGTCTTGCTCCCGAGGTTCTCACCCTCAAGACCGGCACGCGCGTCATGTTCGTGAAAAACAATTTCGACGCCGGATACGTCAACGGAACGCTCGGGGTCGTTACCGGCTTCGACGATATGGGGATGCCGGTCGTCAAAACCCTCCCTGGCGAGACGATTACCGCGGACGAAATGACCTGGAGCGTCGAGGAAGACGGCAAGATAAAAGCCGAAGTTACCCAGGTGCCGCTCCGCCTCGCCTGGGCCATTACAGTGCACAAGAGCCAGGGAATGTCGCTCGACGCGGTCGAAGTCGACCTCTCGAAATCGTTCGTGGCGGGCATGGGCTACGTCGCGCTCTCCCGCGTGCGCACGCTCGCGGGGCTCCGCCTTCTCGGGATCAATAATCAGGCGCTCATGATCAACCCGGAGGTGCTCGAGTTCGATCGGGAGCTTCTCGAAGCCTCCAAAAAGCAAGAGGAGTGGATCGCGGGCATCAGTCCCGCCGAAAAGAAAAAGCTCCACGAAGAATTTATCGTGCGGATCGGCGGCACCCCCGGCAAGAAACTCGAAAAAAAAACGAAAGTCCCGACCATCGAGGTAACCCGCCAATTTCTTCTCGAGAAGCTTTCGCTCGAGACTATTGCGGCGAAAAGGGAATTGACCGTGGAGACGATCGTCAGCCACATCGAGAAGCTCCGCGAAAAGGATCCCGCGCTCGATATCGAGCACATCCGACCGCACAAGATCATCATTGAGAAAGTGAAAGACGCGTTCAAGAAAGCGGGCGATACGCGGCTCACCTCGGCGAAAAATATTCTGGGAGAGAAGATAAGTTTTCTCGAAATACGCATCGCGAGGCTTTTCCTCGATTCGTAGCGCTCACTGCTCGAGCGCCAGGCGCCTCGGATGCGCGCTCGTTCCGGTAAATACCCATAGCCGCGAGGCAATGAAGCTCCATGAGAACGTCGCGACGGTCGAGAGGCCGGCGGCGATGATGTCGTTCAAATGCAGGAGGTCGGCGAAGACGTACATGCTTATCGCGTTCACGACGAGACTTATTCCGGCGACGCTGTAGAAGCGCGCCGCTTCCGCAAGGGTGAGCTTGCCCTTCATGCCGAACGTCCATGAATGATTGAATTTCAAGCTGGTCGCCGTGCCGAATCCGAATGAAACAATCTTGGCGAGAATGATGCGGGCCGCGAAGAACGGAATGAGCCGCGTCATATAGACGTACGAGAAGAAGTCGACGGCGGTGTTGAGGAGGCCTACCGATGCAAAGCGCATGGCCTGCGACGCGGCGTCATTTCCGCCTCTTTCATGATCGCCCCAGTAGATTTGCATCATTTCCCTGAATGCGCGGAAGACGACCGACGGCTTCGCTCCCGAAGCGCGGCCGGCAGCACGCTCCCTGTGTCCGACCGGAACCTCCGCAAACGATACGCCGTTGCGCTTGAGGCGCATGAGGATTTCGGCGCTCGCCATCGCCCCGTTCGAATAAACGGGAATGGAGAGAAGCGTTTCGCGTCGGAAGAGCTTGAATGCGCAGTCGATGTCGCGCACGCTGAGATCGAAGAGGATCCTGTTGAGGATATTCCATCCGCGGGCATAGATTTTCCGGATGAACGGATCCTTTCGCGACTCTCTGAAGCCCAATACGGCATTACGGCTTTCCGCGTAGGGAAGGAGCTTTTTCAGATCGCGCATGTCGAACTGCATGTCCGCGTCGCTCCAGAAGACGAATTCCTTTTGGGCGGCAAGAATGCCTGTCTTGAGCGCCGCGCCGTAGCCGAGATTTTCGGAATGATGGATGACCCGCACGCGGGATTCCCGCGCCGCGATCGATTCGGCTATTTCCCCCGTGCCATCGATTGATCCGTCGTCTACGATGATGATCTCGTAATCATCCTTTCGGAAAAGCCCGTGGAGCACCGCTTCCGCTTCCATGACCGCGTGTTCTATATTCGAGGCTTCGTTGCGGGCAGGGAAAAACACGCTCAGACCGAAGGGATATGCGCCTGTGTTCATACTGCTATCCTAGAAGCCGAAAATTAAGAAATGATGAGCTTCATTTCGGCGCCGCATTGCCTATTTTTTGAGATCCTCGTAGCTTTCGAAATCGTGGATGAAAAGGCCGCCGAAAGAGGGCGAAGCGCCAAGCGCCGAAACGATATTCTCGGCGTCGCTCTGAACGTCCCTCTGCTTTTTGCCGTAAAACGTGATGCTTGAGGGAGAGGTCTTATTCGCGGCGATGCCGACGAGTATGCGCACGTTCGGCGCGTAATTGTTTGCGAAATTTATCTCATCGCTTGAGAGCTCAATCGCGCCATTGTGCCCCGATGACTTGTTCCTATATGCCATGACGAGGATCTCGCCGTGGGCCGTCTGCGAGAGCGCCCGTATCGCCTGAAAGACCGTGGGAGCGGAAGAGCCCGCATAAGGGACGTTCGGTATGTCGCGCGTCGCCCCGTCGAACCAGAAGGGAACCGTGAACCCGAGAGTGAGATCGGGAGCCGCGCTCCGGATGTGCCGCGCCGATTCGTCGATCATTTCGACGAAGTCGGACAGGAGCTCCTGTTGTCCGGAATCGGAATCGAAATCGTCGAGAGCCTGCGGTTCGATGTCGAATACCATTCCGCCGAGTTTTTGGTCGCTATCGGCCGCGGCGTTGTAGGCGGCGACATAATCGATGAGGTATTCGACGTCATCGAGATTCTTCGGAAGGATCCATTCGGGCGCTCCGCCCAGGCCTTCGACGCGGATGCCGTACTCGGAAGCCTCGCTGACGAAATCGCGGAGGCTCGCGTCGAATTCGTCTTTCTTCCGCTCCTCGTTCCTGTCCCTTATCGACTTGAAGTCGAGCGCGTCGTCGATGCGAATGTAGATATCCGTAAAGCCGGAAGCTTTGGCGGAAGAGAAATAATCGTCCAGCTTCTTTTTGGTATCGAAGCTGCCGGGAGCTTTCCATTCGATTGCCGCCACCTTCGGCTTCTGGCCCGCCGCGCCTGGATTCCGCTCTTCGAGGGCCGAAAACGAGAGCGCTCCGCCCCTGCTCGTTTCCGGATGCGCCAGAAAGCGGCCCGCAAGCGCCACCGCGGCAAGGATGAGGCCAAGAGCGATAAGGATGAGAATTTTTGTCCTGGTATGTACGGTTTCTTTCATAAGATTAGGCGCTGAGGAAGATGATGAACTTGAAGATCGCGTATCCGCTGAGCGCCAGGATAAGCGTCGCGGTAGTGGCATATTCGCGCGGCAGATTGCGGCCAGTGACGAATTGGTAGAATTTTTTCCTGACTACGTAATCATACTTCATTTTGAACCACCAGAAATAGGCGATGAAGCCCGCTTTCACCTTGAGGAGATTGTAGCCGGGAACGAGCGGCAGGATCCACGGATGGTCCTTCCTGCCCATCCTGCTCCATGCCGCCACTTCGATCGAGAAATAAAACGCGTATAGAAGCAGGATGTTTTCTGGGTGGAAGATGGAGAAGAATGCGGCAAGGATGCGGATCGGTTCGGTGCCGAAGATGAACAGCTTGTAGGCTCGTTCGGTCTTCAAAAGAAAATGCGTATTGGAATGGAATACGACGCGCATATTGAGGATGAACAGCTCGTTCACGGAGCAGTTCCATTTCGTCGCGCGCTGCTTGAAGAGCTTTGCGGCGGTGGCCGGCGCTTCCGTTTCGACCAGCGTGTCGCAGAAGGTCACTCCCTTTTTGTGGCTCCCTTCGAGATGGAGGAGGAGCGTCCGCTGCTGGTCCTCGCCTCCGTATTGTCCGGAGTGCTTATGAGATTGGGCGATCAGGTCCTTTGTATGGAAAAGGCCGATCGCTCCCGACACGTTGCCGATCGATCCGCTGTCGGACCTCTGGCGTTTGCCGAAATACATGCTTTTGCGGTATTCGAAACGCTGAAGCTTGTTGAGAAGTCCGGGGCGCACTGCCGGCATGACGTTGAAAGCGACCGCGCTGTAATCTTCGTCAAGCAGGTTGGTGGGAATGACGGTGTGTCCGATATGGGTATCGTCGTCGAGGATGAGGGTGTACGGCGTTTCGATATGGCTGGCGTAGAAATTGATGCTCATCGATTTGTTGAGGCTCTCCTCATTCTCGAATACCCGAACGCCGAACGAGCGGGCCACCTCGGCGGTGTCGTCGGTCGAAGCATCGGAAATGACGATGATATGCTTCGGCGGCACGTGGACGAGCGCTTGCTTGATCGTTTCGCCGATAAGCACTTCGCCGTTATGACAGACGATGAGCACAGTTAGCTTTTCCGGATCGCAGAAGAGTTTGCCGTGCTTTTCCTCGCGGCGGAAGAGCGACAATACGAAGATGAGTCCGTCAGTCGCCGCAGTAAGGAAAAGGATCCGGTCCGCCGTCGAATCGAAGAAGACGTGCGGCGCGAACATGTTCTTGTAGAAGTAAATGACCAAGCCGGCGAAGGCGGCAATGACCAGGAGGGAAAGGACGATATTTTTCACATTCTCCAATATGATGTGTGTTCGTGCATCCATACCATGCGCAATGCAGCTCCATGTATGGAGCCTCAGTGCATGCACGGCAATTCTATGTCTCAAACATTAAATTTTAATGAGCCGGATTTCGGGA
>DASZYS010000042.1:0-11122 GCA_035545295.1 Minisyncoccota bacterium
CGAGTGCAGGTGCTCGATGCGAAAGTTTATGCCCTTTTCCGGAAGTGAACTGGCCGAGCAGTTCGGATAATGATAGAGCTTTGAAACTCCCGTGGTGCGGTCAGTAAGAAACATGACGCACGTGGAGCTTTCAGTCTTGGAACAATTGAGACAATACGTATGGCTTAGATCGATGGCCGAAATATGAAGCGCGCGGCCCGCATCGCGTTCTCGGCCCAATCGATAGCAAATGATTCCGCAGACGGCTGATGAGATGGCGACAATCAATAGATATGCCGTCACCTGCCCGAGATCAAGGAGCGCAAAGGGGTGCATGGGAAACCTCCTCTTTAATCATCGAACCGTTTTCCCCGGTTGTCAATGCGCGTAAAAGGCCGCGGAACATCCGCGGCCATTTCTCATCCTTTAAATTCTGGGAAATCCTTGAACCTCAACTCAACAGGATAAGCAAAGTTTCCCGTTCGAATCGCCTCGTATGCAGCGCCTATCCAGAGTTGGATGCCGTGCGTTCTTTGCGCGTAGTGATAGAGCCTATACTCACGCTTTTTTACGTCTTCAAGCAAGACCACTGCCTGCATGGGATCGGCGATCCATTCATCGCCATGCCTTGCCATGACAGGATGCTGATAATGAATGCGGTAAATCCTTCCTGTCTTGATCTGGCTTATGGGCGCAGGATGCCCCGAAGCGGCCGAGGCCTTCGTTGCAAAACAGAACGAAATCGCCACGACATTCACGATAAGGCTGAGATCTGCCACTGCCTCAAACCCTTCCGCACATGCGACGACGGCAATGACTGTGCTGAGGAGCGCGATCTCGAATACCCAACTGACTTTCATTTCTTTTCAAACCTTTCCGTCGTATAAAATAACACACGCTTGCAATTTGTCAATTTAGATGCTAGAATCAAAGCAGGAGGAAGTACAAAGAGATGTATTTTTGGATTTTTATCGCAGTGTTGGTTCTTGGATTCGTGGCCATATATGAATCCTTGGAAAAACTGGCCGTTGCATTGGGCAAGCACGAGGAGCATGCAAAGGCGCTCGCGGAAGCAACGGAAAAAATCGCAGACCTTGAGCAGATGAGGGAAGAAAGACGGTGGATTAACGAAGTTGTTGACCGGCTTAAAGCGAGCGTAAAGGAAAACGTCACGGCTCACATTATGCCTCTGGTTGTACGAGGGGGTTATAACTCTCCCTACGTCGATTACACTGGACCGTATGTAGAAGTGTCCTTTGAAGATAAATTCGGTGCGCGGCAGCCTGTTCTGCAGATTGGTTTCGATTTCTGCGAAACCGGTGCTGAGATATGGGTCTGGGAACATCCCGATGATTGCTCAAAAAGATGCGCAACTTTCCCCTACGCAGATCAGCAGGCCATTGAATACGTCTGCGATTATGCAAAATCACTCGATCTCTGGCGTATCAGCGCAGACGACCTGAAAAATGATCAAGGCGTTCATCTCCCCGGCGGCATGGTCGTGGAATAAACGCAAAAAAAGCAAAGACCCGGAATATGTTCCGGGTCTCTTTTTATTCCTAAAATTTCTTTAAAAACTATTCCTCCACCGCCGCTTCAGAGAGCCTCGTGTCGATGCGGTTGATGTCGCGCGGGAAGAGCGTCGCTTCTTTCACGTTCGCGAGGCCGAGCATTTTTTGGGTGAGGCGCTCGAGTCCCATTCCCCACCCGCCGTGCGGCGGCATGCCGTACTTGAAGGCCTGGAGATAGAACGAGAATTTCTCGGGATCAAGGCCTTTCATGCGGATTCCCTCGATAAGGGAATTGTAATCGTGCCGACGCTGGCCGCCGGTCGTGATCTCCACGCCGCGGAAGAGGAGGTCGAAGCTTCGCGTGAAGCCGGGATCTTCCGGGTCCTCGAAGGTATACATCGGGCGCTTCGAGACGGGATAATGCGTAATAAAAATAAAGTCGCTCTCTTTCTCGCGCGCCGCCCATTCGCAGAGGAAGCGCTCGTCCTCGGGCTCGAGGTCGGGCTCGTTGCGCTTGTCCTTTCCCGTCTCCTTGAAAATGAGCTCCTGCGCTTCGCGAAGCTTCATAGCCGGAACTTCGCTGGGGACCTTGGGGAACTCGGCGCCGTGAAGCGCGAATTCCGCAGCGCAGGTTTCCTTGAGATGCGCGACGAGATGGCGCACGAAATCAGCCTCAAGATTCATGAGATCCTTGTGGTCCTTGATGAAGCCCATCTCGGCATCCATGGAAGTGTATTCGTTCAAATGGCGAGTCGTGGAATGCTTCTCCGCGCGGAAGACGTTGCCGATCGAATACACGCGTTCGAAGACGCCGACCATGATCTGCTTGTAGAACTGCGGCGACGTGCCGAGGTGCGCCTTCTTGCCGTAGAAGTACGGAACCTCGAAGACGTTCGCGCCGCCCTCGGCATCATCGCCGATAAGCTTCGGCGACTGAAATTCGGTGAAGCCTTTGCCATCGAGGAAGGAACGATAGGCTTTGGCGATTTCCGACTGCACTTTGAAGATGGCACGGGAACGGTCGCGGCGGAGCGTGAGCGGCAGGTAGTCGAGATAGGTATCGAGATTGAGCTCACTCTCGATGTCGAACGGAAGCGTTTCGGCGGCGCTCAGAACCTCGATGCTCTTGATCTCAAGCTCGATCGAGCCGTTCTGCTTGCCGGCTACCTTGTTCTTCTCCGGACGCTCGTTGACCGCGCCGCCGACAGCGACGACGAATTCCTGCCTGAGCTCCTTGGCAGTTTCCATCGCGGGAGAATTCGGCAGTACGACGCCCTGCACGAGCCCCGTCCTGTCGCGGAAGTCGAGAAAGATCATCTTGCCCTGATCGCGGCGTACGGCAACCCAGCCTTGAATCCGCACTTCCTCTCCCTTGTGCTGTTCCAAATCCTTGATAAGTATTCTCTCCATTGTTTTTGTAAATTAAATCGCCCTTACAAATTCGCGAAAATTCGCGAGCTTGTAAGGGCGTTTTATAACGCGGTGCCACCTTACTTCTCCCCCACCACTTTTGGCATCATCCTCGATGTGTGCTTCGCGCAATGCCAAAAGTGGTGGGGGACTTCGTTTATTCATCTGAGGCTCGGCCGGTGTCACATTCGGCGTCAGTGCCTGTACACAATTTATAATACATTAAAAACCTTATTTTTCAAGCGGAAGTTGGACCTTCAAATTTGAATGAAATGCAAGGCACGAGCCTCAGGTGAGCTGAGACAGCCGGAAGCAGCGCAAGACCTTTTGAGATAATTTCTGAATTATCCAAAAGGTGTACTGATCCTGTAAGGATCGAACGAGCCGTACCGAGTATACGGTGAGGAGCACATTTGGCGAAACAAAGCAGTTCGCCAAATTTGAGGGTTCTAGTATAATTTCACTCCGATTCTTTCCCGTACTAATTCCATCTTCTTGTCCGCAATCTCTTTTGCTTTCTCTCCCCCATTGCGGAGAATGTCGAGAACATGCACGCGATCTTGCGAGAGTATTTCTCTCTTCTCGCGAAGCGGCGTGATGAACGCCTTGAGATCGGCGATGAGAGCTTCTTTCAGATTCTTATACTTGCCCTTGTTTTCTTCGTAGAGCGGGGCGAGCTCGGCTTCGGACTTGAAGAGCTTGTGGATCGCATAGACATTTTCCGGCCTCTCGCCCGACGAGTCGGTCACGATAGACATCACTGCCTTCTTGATTTCTTCGTCGGTCGCGAAAAGCGGGATCGTATTGCCGTAGCTCTTCGACATCTTCCTGCCGTCGGTACCCGGAACTACGGCAACATTCTCCAAAATGAGCTCGTTCGGCAATTTGAACGCCGCATCATTTTCTCCTTGGCCAAAAATGCGATTAAACTTCTCGGCAGTATCGCGCGCGTATTCCACATGCTGTTTCTGGTCCTGTCCTACCGGCACAACATCCGCGTCGTAAAGTAGAATGTCGCATGCCATAAGAAGCGGGTAGTTGAACGTGCCCACGCTGATCTCCTTGTCCTTCGCTTCCGCATCCTTGAACGCATGCGCACGCTGGAGATAAGCCATCGTCGTGATCGTATCAAAGATCCAGGTGAGCTCGGTGTGGGCGGTTACGTCCGACTGCTTGAAGATGACCGACTTCTCGGGGTCGAGACCGATAGCGAGGTAGTCAAGCGCGAGATCCATGATGAGCTCCTTGAGCTGCGGCCCGTTCTGAATGAAATTGAGCGCGTGATAATCCGCGATCATAAAGTGGCACGCGTATTCATCCTGCAGCTCAACGAACTGCTTCATGGCACCGAAGTAATTTCCGATATGCGGCCTCCCCGTCGGCTTCACGCCGGAGAGCAGAATTTTCTTCCCATTGGACATCCCGTTGTGAGATTTCAGGTCGTTCGCGAAGACGCGAACTGTCCCATATATCTCGTCTTTAATGAAGAGTTTTTGTTTATGAAATAAATCCCGAATCCATCCAGCTTCGCCACCTGAAATTCTACAACGGGATCATAGTCAAAATAATAGCAGAAAACTGTCATTTTGCATGATTTTGAGGATAATTGACATTTTTAAATTTATATACTACAAAGAGGTCAGGAGACGGCATATGCCCCAACCAGCAAAGGAATATCTGAGACAAAAGTGGACAAGCTCAGAGAGCGGCAGCACACGAGGGATAACATTTTGTAGCCTACATGATGCTTGTAATACGAAGGATGCATTACTAAACGCTTATCAACAGCTCAAAATCGAGCATTATGTTGAAGATATAGTTCGGCTTCGCGAGTTTGCTGATAGGGATTACAAAAATGGTGAATACCGTCAATCTGTAACCTTAAAAGCAATGGCAACAGAGCTCGAAATTACAGCTGCAACGTACATCAATTTATGCCGCGGATAGCGACAATGCAGAGGTCCGGTGCGAATCAAAACGCGCCGGGCTTTTTCTTTTGCGCTGGTTCCCGCTCATGGTCTATCCCCCTATGCGCGCGTGACATGCCTATATTCTGCAGAATATAGGCATGATGTTGGGACTTATAATTTTTTCGATCTTTCCATCGACCGTTGCCTATCTACTCTCTATTTCTTCTGCATGTACGCTATCCAAAACATGCGCTTATAGCTCCTGTTGTTGAGCCTTGTGTACGACTCCTTTTTCTCGAGATGGATGATCTCGAATAATTGCCCGTAAAATTCCTCGAAATCTTTCCTGCTCCAGACACGCTCGACGAGGCCGAGCTCGGGCATTCTGTAGGTATCAATCTCAGGCCCGGGCGATTTTTTGAGGAGGGCCTTAGCGTTTTCGTCGCTGTCCTTGCATAATGTTTTTACGAAAAAATATCCCGAATCCGGATCTGACTTGAGCACTCGATGCGCTTCGCGAAGATACACGTCGCGCTCGCTGCCGAGAAGGGAGTTCGAGCTCGTGACGTCAATCGCGATATCGAAGCTTTCGTCGTCGAGCGGGTACGGGCTGCCGATGTCATGCTTGAAATACTCGGCGCGTACGTTCTCCTTCCCTGCCCTCTCGCGGGCGATCCTTACTGCAGTATCGGAAATCTCCAATCCGACAACGTCTGCGCCGAGCGACGCAAAGTGGTTGCCGTTCCTCCCCGTCCCCGAGCCGATATCGAGAACGCGAACTCTCTCCGGCCGGATGCCGGCATCTTTTTTGAGAAACTTGATGAACCGGAGCGTGTCCTTCTGCGGATCGGCATCCTTGGTGAGGAGTTTGGAGTTCCTGTATTCCCTCTCCCATGCGTCGTACTGAGCCATGCGACAATCTTATCCTCCCGACTCGAGAAGTTCAACGAAGAAGGTCGATCCCTTGCCCTTGCCGGGCGATTCGACCCAGATCTCGCCTCCCTGTGCCTGCATCATTTGGCGGGCCACATAGAGCCCAAGGCCCGTTCCGGTAACATTGATCTTGTTGGCATCCTTAGCGCGCGTGAACATTGCAAAAAGCTTGTCCTTTTCGGCCGGATCGATGCCGACACCCGTATCTTCTATTGCGAGGACCACCTTGCCGATCCTTTTGCCGAGCTTCACGGTAATGCCGCCCTGCGGCGTGTATTTGATCGCATTGTCGATGAGGTTCGAAACAACCTGCTTCACCTTGTTGCGATCGGCATAGACATGATAGGTCTCGTCCCGGCCGTGATGGAACTCGATGCCGAGCTTCGCCTGCTCGACGTTCGGCAGGAGCTCCTCGATCGTTTCCTTCACGAGGTCGAGCATCTCGAAGTCGCTCTTGTCGTACTTCATCCTACCCTGCTCGATGCGGGAGATGTCGAGGAATTCGTTTACGATGACGACAAGATTTTGGCAGGAATCGAAGATGATCTTCACCACGTCCCTGATCTGCTTCGGCGCTTCGCCGTAGTCGCCTTCGAGAATGAGCGAAGAATAGCCCTTGATAGCCGTAAGCGGCGAGCGGATCTGGTGCGTCGCAAGCGAAATGAATTCGGATTTCATCTGATCGACTTCGCGAAGCTGAGCGTTCGCCCGTTCGAGATTTTCGGCGAGCTTCTGAATTTCCTCGCGTTGCCGCACTTCCTTGATGACGCTCCTGATGAGAAAGATGCCGAAAATGAGCGACACGAAGAAGAGAGCGAGATTGCCATTCTGGTCGTTCACCGTTTCGGAGAAGATGGCGCGGATCAGGATAAATGCCCAGAGCGAGAACGTGAGGAATTCGGTCGTCGCAACGCGCACATTGAAAAGCTTGTAGCGGAAAATTGCGTAGGTTGCGAAGATCACCATGATGATGCCCGAGACCTGCCCAAGCCAGTTAAGGGTGAAGACCCCGAACCACGGCAGGAAGAGGTTGGACACGAAGGCGATCGATGTGGCGACCATGTAACCAAGCAGGAGGTATTTGATCTGGTTGCGCCGCGTCTGGTCGTCCGATTTTACGAATTTCGCGATGAGGCGGTAGAAGCCGTAGGAGAAGTAGCCGAGGATATACACGACGTAGAGCGCGTAATACTGCCCGAAGATGATTATCGGCTCATGCGGGCGGTTGGCATGCGCACTTTGGATGACGAACGGGGTGAGGGCGATAACGAATATCAGAACAACGTTCGGTAGGAAGATGAGGAGCGATCGCGCGGCAATGTTCAGCCTCGGCTCGCTTTCGGGAAAGAAGTGAGTGAAGAAAAGGAAGCTCGAGGCGATGAGCGTCGCGGAAATGTAGAGGATGATCACCCAGAAAATGACATCGGAGTCGCCGAGCGAATTGCGGTAAAAGAACATCGACGCCATCCAGCACAGGATGGCCACGACGTTCGCCGCGTAGGCGGTGCTGATGCGGCTTCCACGGCCGTGGAAAATGAGCGTGAAGCCCAGGAAGGCGCTGAAGATCGTCACCGATATGAGAAGCAGATTGATGCCGTCCATCATTATGTGCGAAACGGCGCACGGAGGCTCCGCGCGCTGCGCGCGAACAAGCCGCCGAGACTTCGGCCGTTATAGCCTAATTGTAGTATGAAAAAGAAAAAGCGCCGACGGATCGCCGCGCATTATGGGGATACGGAAATCTTTGCGGCAATCCGCTCCGCTTCGCGCAGACGGATCGCTTCCCGTATGCGCGCGATTTTTTCCTCCGGCACGATCCCTCGCGCATTCTGAATTTCTGAAATGGTCATGTTGAGCGTTTTTGCCTTGGCAGTGATCTCTTCGATGAGCTTCATATCGAGTTCTCCGAGCGCGAAATCCGCGAAACGGCCCTGGTGAGCAAGCACGAGCGCCTCGCCGAGGCAGCAGAAATTGTCGTTGCGGCGCGCAAGGCCCATGTTGAAGTTGCACGAGATGCCCGGCGTGCGGATGACGCCGCCTTCGATCACGAGCGTATCGTCCATGTCGAGCACTTCGGGGGAAATGTCCGATGGCTGGGCGTCGTTTACGACAATCGCGCCGGGCAGGAGATCGTCCGGCTTGATGAGCACTTCGGGAGCGTTCGTCGCCGCGATCACGATATCCCATCCCTTGATATCGCCGATCCGGTGCGAGATTTCGATGCGCGCGCCCAGATGGCGGCCGGTGATGTCTTCCATATGCCGCTTCAGATGCTCCGCCTTGCGCTCGAGATCGATGAGGAGGAAATTGCGTACGCCATGTTTTGCCAAGATCTTGGCACAGCCCGACCCGATCGCGCCCGCCGCGCCGACGATCGCGATGCGGACGTTGCCGAGATCTATGCCGAAAAGCCCGACTGCATGGAGAACATACTCCGTGACGGTTTTCACCGTGTACGCCCGACCGGTCGTCACGCCGACTTTCGTGGTGCCCGCGACATCGAGGCCGCCGCGCGAGAAGCTCGCCGTCAAAGCCCCGAGGCCGATGATGCCGACCCCCTTCCTTTCCGCGAGCCGCACCGCCTGCTTGATCTTTCGAAGCGCCGCCGCGCGGTCCTCCATCATCTGCTTCGCGGTCATGGGAATCCCCAGGACGAATCCTTCTACTGGCGAGCCCTCTGCAGAAACCAGGCCGGTAATCTTCGACACGACGATCGGCGGAGCGAGCTTCGTGAGAAAGAGGAGCGCTCGTTCGGGAAAGTATTTCAAAATCGGGAACTTTCGCTTGAAGTCCCGAAGGTCGCGCGAGTGCACGAGAAAGCCGACTTTATCGAGGGGTTTGCTCATGAATGTGCATAGTGCTGTTCGCCGGTTCAACGACTTTTAACGGAGTGAGCGGCACGGGGATTGCTGACCGCTTCTCCTCGGCAAGGAGCCCGCCGATGCTCCTCATCACTGCTTCGGCGCCTCTTTTGTAGTCATCGACCGCGGGCGCCGCTTCAGGCACGATCTCATTGGGAAGAAGCGCCGCGCCGATGCGCACGAACGCGCGGCGCCGGCGCAGGAAGAAATCGGCAAACGTCATCCCATAGAGTCCCGAAATTGCGACCGGCAGGACGGGAGAATCCGTTTCCTTCGCGAGGAACGCGACGCCGCCGTGCGCCTCGCCGAGCGCGCCGCTGCGTGAAATCTTCCCTTCGGGGAAAATGCTCACGACGGCGCCTTCGCGAAGAAGGCGGAGATGGTTCTGAAGCGCGTACGCGTAGTCATGGTGGCCTTTGTACACCGGATAGCCGCCAAGAAGGGCGAAAATCCTGCCTCCATAAAAAAGCGACCGCCATCCATATCCATGGAAGCGGTCCCTCGTATTGGAAACGAAATATACCGGCGCGTAGCGGGAGAAGAACGGCAATGCCGCGCGCACGAAAGGAGAATCGATCTCAGCGGCATGATTCGCCGCGATGATGAATGCGGGCGGAAGCGCTTTCAAATTCTCACGACCGGCGACTTCGAGCCTGCAGAAAAATTTCATGAGCGGCAGGCACAGGGCGTAGAAGATAAGCTGAAAAAATGCGGTTACGTGAGAAGTTTTCATCAGAACCTATCCCAAAAAATAATGGCTTGGAGAGAAGGCGAAATTTCGAGCGAAAAAACAGAAAACCGAGCACGGCGTAGCGAAAGCTACGACACGCGAGGTTATCTGGTTTTGCAGCCGAAATTTCAGTTTTTCTCCAGCCAAGATAGGCATTATGTTATATCGGTTATTTTTGGGATAGATTCTAGACCGTCGCGAATGCATTTCGGAGCTTCAACTGCCGAAACTTTTAAGCACAACTATTATACCACGCATGGTTCATCATGAATTGCTGGACTGCTGTGGAGATCTTTACTGGCTATATTCCCTCCTTGCGGAGCGCCTCGACGAGCCGCTTCGCCTCGCCTGAAAGCTTGCCCGGAAGAGAAATGCCGACGCGGATAAGAAGGTCGCCGCGCTTATTCTTCTCAATCGGCACTCCCTTGCCTTTGACACGCAGAACTTCGCCATGGGCAACGCCTGCTGGAATCTTCACCTTGATGTCTCCGTCGAGGGTTGCTACCGAGTATTCGCCGCCGAGAAGCGCGTCGGAAAGCTTCACTTTGAGGTCCATCCGGATATCATTGCCGTCTTTCACGAACGTCGGATCCCTGCGAATGTGGATTTTCACATAGAGGTCGCCAGAGACGCCGCCGGGAACCGCTTCGCCTTGGCCGGAAAGGCGAATCATCTCGCCATTGTCGATGCCCGCAGGAATGACAATTTTCACTTCCTGCTGCTTCTTCACAACGCCCAAACCTCCGCATTCCTTGCACTTGACCTTCGGCATCTTGCCGGAGCCGTAGCACGTATCGCACGTTGTCTCCGTCGCGAACGATCCGAAGATGGAGCGCCGCATTTCGCGGATGCGGCCCTTTCCGTTGCAAGTGGTGCATGTCACCTTTTCGGTTCCCGGCTCGGCGCCGTTACCCTTGCATCTGTCGCACTGCGAGGCTTTTGAGATGAGGACGCTCCGGGTTGCGCCGAAAATGGCTTCCTTAAAGGTAAGCTCGATGTCGATCGAGATGTCGCGTCCTCGCTTCACCCGCTGGCCTCCGCCACCGAAAATATTTCCGAAAATGTCATTGAGGTCGAAATCCTGCCCGTTGGCGAATCCCGAGAAATCGAAGCCGAAGCCGTTGGGGTCGAAGCCCGCTCCGCCGTTGCCGTTCGAGCCCGAGAACGTCCTGCCGTATGCGTCGTATTCGGCGCGCTTCTTGTCATCCCCAAGCACGCTGTATGCCTCGTTAACCTCCTTGAATCGAGATTCGTCGCCCCCCTCCTTGTCGGGGTGGTACTTATGGGCAAGCTTCCTGAACGCCTTCTTGATGTCATCTTTGGTTGCGCTCTTGGAAACTCCCAATATCTCGTAGTAATCTTTGTTTGCCATGTTATTTCGATTTAGTTCTTGCTTGCCCCGTAGCAATTTGTCATCAAATTTGCTGCGGGGTTTGCCATTGTTCGTTATGATTAGGATTTGCGGGAATCCTAGGCTTTACGGCCAGCAGGAAGATGAGGAAAGCCGTTTATAGGGCCGTGGATTCGGACGGATTGCTTATTGCCACAAAATTATATACCTTTCATTCCCCCTCTTCAAACCCTCTCCGAGAGGCCCCGCATTCCCCTTGCCCGCCCACATTGATGAACCCCAGTCAATGCTTTCTGAAAGAAGGGCAGTTCCCGCGCGTCTGTATGGGCAGAGGAGACCCGTTAATTGCCCAACAGTTTATCGTCCCGTGAGATCGAAAAGCTTCTTGATCGATTTGAAGAGGAATTGCGAGCTTTGCCCGCCCCCACCATTGCACC
>DASZYS010000043.1:0-13073 GCA_035545295.1 Minisyncoccota bacterium
GCACGTCGACAACGCTTCGCCCGTCATCTTCGGCGACCATTTACCTTTCGCCTTCCGGCGGCTTCAGCAACTCCGTGTCCTATACCCTCTCGGGCGCGCCTTCGGGAGCCGGATACGTCTTCAACCCATCGAGCGTTTCGGGCCCGACCTACGGCCAAAGCCGGCTCACCCTCTACGTCCCGGACAATACGCCGATAAGCACCTACAGCATGACCGTTACCGGCCGGTCATCGGACGGCCAGACGCACACAACCAACGTCATCCTCGATGTGGCGGCTGCAAATGGAGGCCAGCAATAACATGAGATACTCGCGCAATGGCAAAAAATAAACGGCGGATTCATCCAGCACTAAGCCAACCTGTTATGCAAAATCAAACGGTAAAAACAGCGCATTTGAGGCAGCAGAGAACAGACAAGGGGGTCCGCAGAGTTAGTGCTGGATTCATGCTCGTCTACACGGTGCTCATCTTGAGCATCATGCTCATCGTGGGCGGAATCTTCGTCAACACCGTCGTCAAAGAAGTGGGAATGTCGCGCGATGAATCCGAATCGCTCAAGGCCTTCTATGCCGCTGATTCAGGCGTCGAGTGCGTCCGCTACTTCAAGAATAAGTACGACGCATTCAACACGCAGGTTCCCCAATCGACCTACGACTGCGGCATCGGATCGAGCTTTACCGCGGGTGGCAATCCCCCTACCAGCCAATGCACTGAAAAGGAATACACCTTCCAGGTCGGCGGTTTTACCAGCGGCGCATGCATGAACATCACCGTCGACATGACGCCGCGCACCATTACCGTCAACGGCAACCCGGTCATCGTCTGCGATACGAACGTGATCGCCGACGGCATGAACACCTGCAATCTCTCAAGCGCCACTGTGGAGCGATCAAGATGGGAGACATTATAAGGGGTGACTCGAATGTAATTTGAACCGTAAAAACCGCCCTGTAAGATAGCGCTTCGCGCTATCTTACAGGGCGGTTTTCCGTACGCTCACAACATCTAAAACGCGATCACGCTCAAGTGAAAGAAGTAGACGATCGCGATGCCGAGAATGAGGAACGGCGCGAACGGGATTTCCGTCTTCCCGCTGAGGGCCCTATGGCGAACGCCGAGGCGCTTGAGCCATCGCCTCTCGGGAAGCTTGTTCATGAGAAGAAGGCAGACGCTTAGGAACGCGCCGCTCCAGAAACCGAGAAGGATCGCCGAGATCGCGCCCGAAAGCCCGAGGAACCAGCCGATGCCGAGCGCGAGTTTCGCATCTCCGAGCCCGATCCACGTACCGCGCGAGACAAGCCAGAGGACAAGGAATGGCGCGGCGACGATGGGGCCGGCAAGAAGCGCCGAGACGAGGTACGGTTCGCCCCACAGGAGGCTCCCGTAGTGCACAAGCATGTGGAGAAACGAAAGGCCGATGAAGATAAAAACGAGCGAGTCGGGTATGATCTTGTGCTTGATATCGTAGACTGTGATGACGGTAAGGATGCTCCATACCGCCGCGGCAAATGCCGCAGAAATGATGGCCACAGGCCCTACCGTGGCGCTCGCGCCGATAGTCACGGCATATACGCCCGCGAAGAGCACGCCTGTCACGAATTCGACCAGCGGATATTGGATCGAGATCGCCGAACCGCACGTCCGGCAGCGGCCGCGGAGAGCCGCGTAGCTCAACACCGGCACGAGTTCCATGGCGCGGAGTTTCCTGCCGCAGGTCATGCACATCGACCTGCCGTTGATTGACAAGCCAGTATTGTAGCGGGCGGCAACGACGTTCAAAAAGCTTCCGATGATCGTACCGAACACGAATGACAGCAGTACTCCTAGTTCCATCCCGTTAGAGATAGGAAATTACAAATATGAATTTGCAATGCCTATATGAATTTAAACCAGTAAAAAGCTTTTCCGACCCGTTTTCAATTTCCGCGATCTCTAACGGGATCCATTTTTCCCAAGGATTATAACGGAATTATAACCTGGCCTTCCATATCGCCAAAATCTGAATAAAAAAACAACCGCCCTCTTTGGGGCGGCTGCTTTTCTTAGATTTTAGATTAGAGGCAGGCGTAGCCGCTGTAGCCGGTTCCGTTTCCGTTTCCATCCTCGCCCTTCGACTGTCCCGAGCTGTCGATGCACCAGTAGCCCGAAGTCTTCAAGGGAACGATCACAAAGTACGAATTCGATCCGTCCGTCGCGCAGACCGTATCAGTCTTGCCCGCCGCAGTAACGGCATTGGCAATAGCATCTGCAATCGAGGTGTCATCGGAGAACATCGTTCCAGTGCCCGGACAGACGGCAGCTGTCATTGCCGCGCCGTAAGTATTGCCTCCCGTTCCGTCATAATAAACTTCCGCTTCGTCGCGAACGCTCTGAAGGTCCGACTTGATGGCCGCATCGGCGCCCTTGGCCCGAGCGGTATTCAAGCTCGCAAGCACGACTGCCGAGAGGATGCCGATAATCGCGATAACGACGAGAAGCTCGATAAGCGTGAACCCAGCACCTGCTGCTGGTGCTTGGGTGAAGCCTTTGGAAAATTCCCTGTGATGTTTTTTCATAATTCGATTATTTGTTAAATATTTCAGACAATCGGCGCTTTTCTCAGCATTGCTGCGGAAGGCCTGATTTCATGAATTTATTATACATGAACTCAACCAAAGCTTTTGAAATAAAAGTATTTCCTGTGGATGGCCTTACGACGCGGGACAGCCGTTCGCCGAACCGGTCCAGTTCGCAGTGCTAATCTCTCTTGCACTGCCATTACTGTCGATACACCATTGGTCATTATTAGACTTGAGCTTGGCGGAGATTATATAATGCTGACCGTCCGACCAGCATTCAGTAGGCCCTCCGCCGGCCCCCCGGGCATTATCAATTGCGTTCTTGACGATCGGGTCACTCACAAACATATTGGTACCAGTTACAGTATCGCATGTTCTCCTGGCAAAAGTTGCACCAGCATAATTATTATTGGTATCGTAATACAACTCTGCCTGAGCGCGAATGCTCGAAAGGTCGGATTTCACCGCCGCATCAGCGCCCTTTGCACGAGCGCTGTTGAGGCTTGCGAGAACGACTGCCGACAAGATACCGATGATCGCGATGACGACGAGAAGCTCGATGAGCGTGAAGCCAGCACCAGCTGCTGGTGCTTGGGTGAAGCCTTTCGTTGGGATATAGCTCTTGTTTTTCATTTTTTAATTATAATACGTTCAATTAGGTATTTCAGGTCATTTAATCCACATGCAAAAAACCATCGGGATCCCGGTGGTTCTTTGCTGCTAAGTGCAGAAGTCGTATAGGCTTATGAAGCCGGACAGGTAATTGCACCTGAAGAAACTGTTGCAACATCTCTAGCGACTCCTGTACTGTCTATGCACCAATAATGGGTAGTCGATTTGATTTGTGTCGCAACCAAGTAGTCTGAACCAGTGCTGCTAATCGTGCAGACCTGACCGCCTTGACCGGTCAATTTCGCCTGCGCGAGAGCGTTCTTGATCTGGTTATCATCGGCAAACATAGTGCCTGCAGTGGTGCATGAGGTCGCAGAAGCGCCGTATTTATTATTATTGTCGTAATAAATCTCCGCTTCAGCACGAATGCTCGAAAGGTCGGATTTCACCGCCGCATCAGCGCCCTTTGCACGAGCGCTGTTGAGGCTTGCGAGAACGACTGCCGACAAGATACCGATGATCGCGATGACGACGAGAAGCTCGATGAGCGTGAAGCCGCGCGACCGCATATTCTTCATCATAATGTTAAAACCTAATAATTAATTCCTAGTAAACCACGCCGTGTCCGCCCGGGGACACGAAAAGCTCCAAATATTATACCATTCGGAAATTGCGCTTCCCCGCCCCAATGGGGATAACCTCAACAGAGCCTATGAGCCGAAGGTCGAGGCGACGTTGTAGATCGGCATGAGGACAGATGCGAGGAGAATGCCTACGCCAAGGCCTAAAACGACGATCATGACCGGCTCGATAAGGCCCACGAGCGTATCCACGGCGTTCATGACCTCGCGCTGATAGAAGCTGGCGAGGGTTTTGAGGATCTTGCCGAGCTGTCCGGTCTCCTCGCCCACCTTGACCATCTGGACGAGAATGCCCGGAATCTCCGGATATTGGGACAACGACGAAGACAGGGAGCTGCCGCCCTTGACCGCCGTGAGGCTCTGCTCGAGGATCTGCTTGTAAATATCGTTGCCGACCACGTTTGCCGTGATCTCGAGCGAGCGGAGCATCGGAATGCCGGAAACGATCATGGTATGCAGGTTATCGGCGATGCGGGAAAGGTAGAGCTTCTTGTAGAGATCGCCCACATACGGCACCGAGAGTTTGAAGCTCGAGAGCGAGAGCTGGCCTTCGGGAGTCATTGCGAAGCGCCAGAGGGCGAGGGCGCCAATCACCACCGCCACAAGGAGGAACACGCCGTAGTGGACGAAGAAGCTCGAGACATCGAGCACGATCTGAGTATAGATAGGGAGCGCCTGGCCGGAATCGGTGAGAATCGAGCTGATCTTCGGAATGATCACAGTGAACATGAGGATCATGACGCCGATAAAGGTGACGATGACGAAAGCCGGATAGATAAGGGCGTTTTTCGCCTTCGAAGTGACTTCGTATGTCCTGTCGAGGTAATCGGCGAGATAATTGAAGGTTTCGTTCAGGCGGCCTGATTCCTCGCCCGCTTTCACGAGATTGATATAGAAAGGAGAGAAGACGTTCGGGTGCTTGGCGAGCGCTTTCGAGATGGAACTTCCGCCCTGAAGGTCGTCGGCGATCTCCGTGAGGCTCTTGCGGAGCTGGGGATTCTCCACTTCCGACGACATGAGCTTGAAAATGCGGAGGGCCGAGACTTGCGCCTCGAAGAGTGTCGCGAGCTGGCGGGATAGGATGACGACTTCCTTGTTGGAAACTCGGTTGAGGAACGGAATATGCTGCAGGAACGACTGGCTCTCGTCCTGCGGAACGATGGAGGAAATGATGAGGTCCCGCTTCTGAAGGCTCGAGATGGCGACATCCATGCTGATGGCGTCGATCACGCCCTCTTTCGTTTCGCCGTTCTTGTCGATCGCCTTGTAATTGAAGATCATGGAATCAATTTTTAATTTTCAATGAATTTTCAATTTCTTAATATCTCAGTCCTTGAAAATTGATCATTGTGTCTTGATTGTAAATTGAAATTTTCTACAGCATCCTCTCCAGCGTCTTGGGATTGCTCGAGTGCGAGAAGGCCTCCTCTACCGTGATTTCCCCCGCCCTCACCAGGTCGACGAGGGAGCGGTTGAGGTCGATCATGCCCTCCTGCATGCCCGTCTCGATCATCATGGGGATTTCGTGGGTACGGTTCTCGCGGATAAGGTTCGCCACGGCGTTGGTATTGATGAGAAGCTCGCAGACCGGGATGAGGCCGCCGGAAACGCGCGGCACCAGGCGCTGGGAAAGGATGCCGACCAAAGACGACGCGAGCTGGAGGCGGATCTGGTTCTGCTGCTCCGGCGGGAACGAGTCGATGATGCGGTCGACGGACTGCGCCGCGTCGTTGGTATGAAGCGTCGAGTAGACGAGGTGGCCGGTTTCTGCGGCCGTCACGGCCGTCGCGATCGTCTCGGGCTCGCGCATTTCTCCGATCATGATGACGTCGACGTCCTGGCGGAAGGTCCCGTTGAGCGCCGTGGCGAAGGACGGCGTGTCGACGCGCACCTCGCGCTGGTCAATGATCGACTTCTTCGGCGTGAAGATGTACTCGATCGGGTCCTCGATGGTGATGATGCGCTCGAGCCGCTTGGTATTGATCATCTCGATCATTGTGGCGAGCGTCGTCGACTTTCCCTGCCCCGTCGGGCCTACGACGAGAAAGAAGCCCTGCTTCTTCTCGGCGAACATTTCGAGCACCGGCGGGAGGTTGAGCTCGGCGAACGATCTCGTTTCCTGCGGGATGAGGCGAAGCGCGACGGCAAGCTTGCCGAGATGGTTGTAGGCGTTGCCGCGGAAACGGTATTTCGAATTGTGCGTGTACGCGAAGTCGACTTCCTTCTTGGTTTCGAGGATCTTTTCGTTGTCCGGCGTCAGCATGATCTTCAAAATACCCTCCACGTCCTCGCGGCTGTACATGGGCTTTTTGACGAGCGGGATGAGGAAGCTCGATACGCGCAAGACCGGCTGCCTGCCCTCGGAGAGGTGAATGTCCGAGCCGTTTTCCTTGACGACCGAGTCGACAAGCTCGCTGAGTTCCGCCTGTGGAGTGAGTGTGCTCATTGCTTTTGTTTATTTACTTTGCTGATGCGCCATGATATCGCTCACCTCTTTCACGACTTCGGAAGGAATGGTCGTCGCCTTGACGATGTAGCCGGCGACGCCGAGCTTCTTCGCCCGCTCGATGCCGTCGCCCTGGTTGGTGAGCATGACGACCGCCGCATTCGAAGCGAGTTTCTCGTCGCGGATCGTCTGAAGGACCTGAAGGCCGTCGATTCCGGGCATAATGATGTCGAGAACGATCACGTCGGGAGAGAGCCCTTCGCGAAGCTTCGTCAGCGCTTCCTGCGGATTCGAAATGGCCGTCACGTCGTAGCCGTTCTTGCCGAACTTAAGCGAATACATGTTGAGCAGGAACTGGTCGTCGTCGACCAGAAGCATCTTGTAATTCCCTTTCTGCATATTGAGGATTATACCCTACTTTTTTATAAACCATTAACCTCCTCGAACGGGATTTCCTTGTTCATCGCCTTGATGATCGCGTCCTCCTTCATGCTGAGCATTCCCTTCGAACGGGCAAGCTTGCCGATGGCGAGCTCCGTCGGGTCCTTGAGGATCACCGCTTCGAGTTCGCGGTCCATCTCGAGCACTTCCATGACCGCCATGCGGCCGTGGGTGCCCTTCGGGCACTCGTCCGTGGGCGATGCCTCGTAGACCTCGCTCACCTTGGGGACGAGCGATTGGAACTCGTCGGGAAGATCCTCGAACTGCTTGTCGAGCATGATTTTGAGGCTCCCTTCGATGGGCATCGGCTTCCCAGCTCCCGGGCAGAGCGCCGAGACGAGGCGCTGAGCGATGGCGAGGACGAGGGTCGGCGCGATGAGGTACGGGTCGACGCCCATGTCGACGAGGCGCGGAATGACGCCGATGGCGCTGTTGGTGTGGATGGTCGAAAACACGAGATGGCCGGTAAGCGCGGCCTGGATGGCGAGGCGCGCCGTCACCTTGTCGCGGATCTCGCCGACCATGATCACGTCCGGGTCCTGGCGGAGCGTCGTGCGGAGGCCGTTCGCGAACGTATAGCCGATATCGGGGCGCACCTGCGACTGGCTCACGCCCTCGATGTTGTATTCGATCGGATCTTCGAGAGAAAGCACGTTAAGCTTGTCGCGGTCGATCTCCCCGAGCATGGAATAGAGAGTCGTCGTCTTTCCGGATCCGGTGGGGCCGGAAATGAGAATGAGGCCATAGGGGCGCTGGAGCGCCTTGCGGATGGTCGCGATATTGCGGTCGGAAATGCCGATCTGATCGAGCGGCCGGACGCCCTTGTCGTGATCGAGAATGCGCATCACGATCTTCTCGCCGAAATACGTCGGGAAGGTCGAGACGCGGAAGTCGATCTTGCGCCCTTCGATCTTCGCGGAAAAGCGGCCGTCCTGCGGCTTGCGCTTCTCGTCGAGGCGCATGTTTGAGAGGATCTTGATGCGGGCGACGACCGCCGAGTGGACCTTGATCGGAAGCACGAGGCTCGTATTTAAAATGCCGTCGACGCGGAAGCGCACGCGGATCGTCTCGCGCATCGGCTCGACATGGATATCGGAGGCGGTGCCGTCGGTGGCGTAGCGGAGGATGGTTGCGACGATCTTCGTGACCGGGGCGTCCTCGATGATCTTGGTGTCGATCTTGCCGTCCTTGGCCGAAATGGCGTCGCCGCCGCTCTCCGCGTCATCGAGCGAGAGCTCCTTGTCGAATTTGGAATTCTGGGTCTCGAGCTCGGACAGCGCCTCGTTCACCTCTTCCGAGAGGCCCTTGTAAAGAGCGATCACCTTGTCGAAATCCTGTTCGGTAATGAGGAAGATCTTGAAGGGAATATTGATCTTCGCCGAAATGAAGTTCAGGGCGTCGCGCGCCTCGATGTTGTCCGGATCGACGATGCCGACCTCGAGCACGTCGTCGGCAAGGCCGATCGGCACGATCTTGTAGTGCCGTGCGGATTCCTCGGGAATGTAATGGAGAATCTGCCCCTTGATCCCGTTCGTATCGATCGTCCGCACCGGAATGTCGAGATACTCCCCCTTGCTCTCGACGATCGCCTGATTGGTCACGCCATGCTTCGAGAGCACCTTTTCGATGCTCTCATTGCTTGTCTCGGCCTCTTCCTTGAAGGCCTTGGCGTCGTCGGGAGTGATGACTCCCTTGGTGGCTAAAATGTCGAGGATACTCATGGCTTCAAGGGCGCGAGCCCGCTTGGAAAATGGGCTTAATTGAGGCGCCGTTCTTCCGGTTTAAAATCCCGTCTGGCTGGAACCGGTAGTCGTCGCGGAGGACGAGGCGGCGGTCGAGCTTCCCTGGTCAACCGGCTGCGAACCGAGGGAATTCTCCACCTGCGAATCGTTGCCGAACGTGAAGTTCGAAATGAAGGCGCCGTCGGTGCCCACGGGGGCGAACGGATTGTTCCTGCCGATCGGCTGATTCACGACGGCCGCCGTCTCGTCGCGCAATGCGAGGAACTGCGACGACGTGAAGATCGAACCGTCCATCCGAATGGTCTTCAATTGGTCGAGCAGGGTAACAAGCTGCTCCCCCACGTCGCCGGAAGCATCGGTGGAGCTCGCGTCTTCCGACGCCGTCTCGTCGGTCGGCGTGCCGCTGTTGTTGAAGAACGAAACATAGGCGTAAAACATGACGCCGAACACCAGGAGGATCGCTATGATTGTTTTGGAATTCTTTCCCATATTACTTGAGCCAATAGGTGTTAACGACCGTCGTGAATTGGTATTTGCCGCTATCCAAAGGCCGGATGCTGATGCCCGTCACGTCGGTAATGCGCAGGCTCGCCTCGATATCCTTGAGGAAATTCGTGTAGTTCGCGAGGGTTCCGGAGGTATCGAAGGCGACGTTCACCGTCTGATATTGGGGCACCTGGCCCGTTTCGTCGCTCGAGCCGAGGTCCTGCTGGGGCCGGTCGACCTTGATATTGGAAAGGGAGAGGTCGTAATTGCCGGCGACGTTCGCCATGTCGAGCACGAGGTGGACGTTGTCGACGGTATCCGGAAGCATCGTCTGGAGCTTGTTCAGGTCATCCGGCGAGAAGCTGTTGTACTTGGTGAGAAGCTGGTCGCGAATTTGGGAAATCTCCTGCACGCGGTCGAGCGCGTCGGAGTATTGCGCTTCCTGCGCTCGGAGCGCGTCGATCTTCGAGTACTCGGGGTTGATGTACACGTAAAACAAGGCGATGGCGAGCGCGAGGAGGAAAAATGGTGTGACGTTGCTGTTCATCGCATTAGAAATTGTTCGCTGTTAATTGGTCCAGATTGTTGCGCTGGGCGAGATAATCCTTGTCGACCGACGCGTTCAGGGTAAAGAGGACGTTGCCGGAAGAATCGAGGTTCATTTCGGAGAATGTGGGCGAATGGATGAATTTGTCCTGGCTGAAGATTGCGGACTGGAGCGCCATGGCGTTGTAGCTTCCCGCCTGGCCGTGCAGGACGACGTTGATGGCGTCGCCGTTCGAGGTATAGGCGAGATCCTTGAACTGGACGGTCTTGACCGTCTGGTTCTGGAGCATCGAGAAGAGGACGGACGTCGCCACATGATTGCGGAGAAGCTGGTTGGCCACATTAAGCCTCGTGTCGAGCCTGATGAACTGGTTGATGATGTCGCTCTGGATGGAGGATTTCGCGGCAGCAAGCTGGCCATCCATCGAGGCGATTTTGCCGTCGAGATAATGTTCGTATGCGAACATGCCGCCGGCACCCAGCACTGCGACGACGAACACGATCGTGCAGACAAGCGAAATGAAGTTCAGAGGATGCTTCGTTTTGATCGGACCCTCGTTTGATGCGACGATCGGACGCTTGGGTATGAACGATGTCTGGAACTTGGTGTCCATCCCGTTAGAAGCAGATCCCGTTAGAAATCTCACATTCGGTCGAATGCTCGTTTCCAGCTTTGCTCTGCTTGAATTCTGTTAGCTTGTAATTCATGGTTCGTAGATTTCTAAACGGGACAGATCACGCTCACGGCGCAGTCTGTCGGATTAGCCTGATTTCTTTTTGTAAACATCTCGACCATGGCAGATAAGATATCGTGATCGCGGCCTCTAACGGGATCCATAAAATGGCGCGCGCACCGACTGCGCAGAAGCGCGTCCGGCGCACATGATAGCTTGATGAAAATAATTATACATGCACCGGTGTGCATGCACAATTAAACTTTCCACATGGAGCGCGGCGAGCGCTTATGAAATCTCCTGAAGCTTCCTGATGGCGATGCCGACCGCCACCGCGAACTCCGGACCGGTCGATTTGAGGACCTCCTCGAGAAACGCGGGCGTCTGCACCTTGGAGAACGGGTCGCCGGCGACAACTTCCGTATCGAAGCTCTCTTGCGCCACCGCCGCGAGGCCCTTCAAGGCCGCGCCGCCGCCTACAAGGATGATCTTGGCGATGTTTTTCGCGGTCTTGCGCTCATATGAAAGAAGCACCCTGTTTGCTTCGGAGAAAATATAGTCAAGCGTCACCGACATGATGCCTTTAAGCGGGCGGTCTTCGTAGGAGCCAATGAGCCCCTGTTCGCGCTTCAGGATTTCCGCCTTCTGCACCGGAATCTCCATCGATTTGGAAAGTGTCGCGGTGACGTCCTGGGCGCCCTTGTTGATGGTGTGCGACGTCCTCACGATCCCCTTTTCGACGATGTAGAGCTTCGTGGAAGATGCCCCCATGTCGAGGATCATGGTCGGGGTTGAATTCTGGTCGAGCACGGCGCGCATGGTGCTGAAGATCTCGACTTCGAAGAAGGTCGCGTTCACCATCGCCTTCTGGATGATCGACTGGTAGTTCGAGATGATATCGTTGTGGATCGCGATGACGAGCACGTCGGACTTGTTCGTCGCGGCGACCGGCTTCACGCCCTCCTCGTCGACGGCGTCGTTGAACTCGTATTCGTCGCGGGGAATGACCGTCCAGTCGAGCGCCACTTCGGTGATCGGGACGGGAATATATTTCCTGGCCTCGATCGGAATCATCTGCTCGAGCTGCTTGCGGTCGGTCGTCGGCATCTCGATGAGCGTCATGAGGCTCGAGCGGAAGGGTATGGCGATGCCGCAATTGCGCGTAGTGATGTTGACTTCCTTTTCCTTGAGAAGATCGGTGAGAGCTTCGATCACCTTGTCGGTCGGCAGGTTCGTCGCCTGGCCAACCTGTACGCCGGCATACGGCCCGAGCGCCAGCTCGCCGTACGTCTCGAGAATCGCCTTGTTGCCCTGTTTTTTGAGCTGAACGACTTTGATCGCCGAAGATCCGATGTCGATGCCAAGAACGCTCGATTCTTTTTTCTTGAAGAAGCTGTCGAGGAGACCCATGGTCGTGAATTTTGAAGATAGTATATCATATAAAGAACTCATTCCCCCATGAAACTCCTGCAAACAGCATGGGAAACGGTTCTCGACGCGCTATTTCCCAAACGCGAAAGGATCGCGGCGCTCGAAAAGCTTTCCGTCGACGAGCTTTTGAATCTCCTGCCGCCCGCGTCGCTTCCGCCCGGAGGCGACGGCATCTTTCCCCTCTTCGATTATCATAACGAGCGCGTCCGCACGATCGTATGGGAGATAAAATACCGGCACAATCGCCGGCTCATCGGGCGGATGGCGGAGCTCTTGCATCAGGAAATGCTCGAATCCGCTTCGGACTTCGCCTCGATGGGCGGCTTGCCGCCGCTCCTCGTACCTATCCCGACCTCCGCCGCAAGACGGCGGGAGCGCGGCGGGAGCCAGACCGAGCTTCTCGCGGAAGCAATCGCGAAAATGGAGATCGGGAGCATTGCGGAATATGCTCCGAACGCCCTCATGAAAGTGCGGGAGACCGAATCGCAGACGGCGCTTTCCCGCGCGAAACGCCTCAGGAATCTCGTCGGCACGTTTGAAGCGGATAAAGTGGCCGTTTCCGGCCGCGATATCCTGCTTCTCGACGACGTCGTAACGACCGGCGCCACGATCGCCGAAGCGAAACGCGCGCTTCGCGAGGCAGGGGCGGGAGAAATCCTCTCATTTGCAATTTCGCATTAAAAAAATCCCGTGAGACGGCGCGAAGCCTATCTCACGGGGCAACTCAGTCTGCAAGCGGACAATTCTCGACAATTTCGTAGACTTGGCCGAACGCATTTATCTTCGCAAGGGCCAGTTCGGTAAAGTGCACGGGGTTTACAGGTTTCTTCTCAAGAAAATGAAGTATCAGCTCGAGATCGTCCTCATCCGTCACACAGCCGATCGTCACGTGCGGACGATACAGCTTCAGGACATTTTTTACGCCGTATAACTTTATATTCTCCCTTTGGGCGTCCGTCGAGTCGGCATCTGGTATGTCGATCGCCTGATCGTGCGCTCGCACCTCCTGAAAAACGCGGAGGGCGTTAACATGGAGCAGAAAGATTTTCCGGCCGAGATGTACGTTGTAATCGAAAGAATTGTTATCGCCCCGTCCAGGGTCTTCCACCGTTTCGAAAAAAGAAGATTGCTTCGAAAGGATCCGTGTCACCTCGCGAGCTCTTTCCAAATGATGTTCTTTGACATTGATCTGATAGAGCGTCAGGTGAGGAATATACTCCTTATTATTGACGATCATCATGAGATTGAACTTCGCGGCAAGCTCATCCGCAAAACGGCCGAATTTTTGCCTGTCTTCTTCCGATGGCAGCAAAACCACGTTCATACGCTGCGTTTTCATGCGTTGCATACGTTTCCAGCCTCCGGAATTACAATGCGGAATTTGGTATTTTTTGTCAATGAATTAGGAGAGTGTGGGATTCGGCTATCCGTATTTTCCTGCTGGAAAATCGGACAGCCCGCCCTCGCACCGTCGCGCTCCGGGCTTCGAATCCCAC
>DASZYS010000044.1:0-14825 GCA_035545295.1 Minisyncoccota bacterium
GAGCACCTGCACTCGAATTGCTACCGCTTCATTCCTGAAAGCTCGCCTTCGGCAGAAGCTCCGGTCCAATCGGCTCCATCCCAAGCCCCCGCGTAACGGGGGCTTGTTTAATTAGGCGGTCAAAACTGCTAAAATAAGTGAAATGCTGGAAGAGCAGTACAAGATCAAAACCCAAGTGTTCGAGGGGCCTTTGGAGCTTCTTCTCGATCTGATCGAGAAGCGGAAGCTTTTCATAAACGACATTTCGCTCTCCCAAGTGACGGACGACTTTCTCTCCTATATCAAGGAGAAGGAGAATTTTCCGCTCGGCCTCTCTGCCAATTTCATTCTCGTCGCTTCGACGCTCCTTCTTATAAAATCGAAATCGCTTCTTCCGTCGATCGAGCTCACCGAGGAGGAGCAGGGCTCGATCGACGATCTGGAGCGCCGGCTCAAGGAGCTTGAGCGCATCCGGGAGCTTTCCCTGCATGTGAAAAGCCTTTTCGGCAAGCGCATTATCTTCGGCCGCCTGCAATCGAGGGAGCGCAAGCCGGTGTTCGCGCCCGACCCTGCAATGACGATGGCAAACATCGTCATTGCGGCCCAGAGCGTCTTGAACAGCCTGCCGAAAAAGGAAATGAAGCCGGAGGTGACGGTGAAAAAGATAATTTCCCTCGAAGAAACCATCGACAAGCTCACTGCCCGCATCGCCAAAAGCCTCAAACTGAGCTTCAGGGACTTCGCCGGGCATGGGACGGATTCGGCTCTGAACCACGAGAAGAAAGTCGAAGTGATCGTGAGCTTTCTCGCGATGCTCGAATTGGCGAAACAGGGTATAATTGCCGTGAGCCAGAACGACTTATTCGACGATATTCACATGGAAACCGAATCGATCGGCGTTCCAAAGTATTTCTAATTTTATGAGCGGCCATACTTCTGCATTGAGCGCGAGAATCGAAGCATTGCTTTTCTACAAAGCGGAGCCGGTTTCGTACAAGAAGCTTGCCGATCTGCTCTCGGTTTCCCGCGAGGAGCTTTTGGATGGCTTGAACGAGCTCGAAAAAGCCTTGGAAGGCCGCGGCATCCAACTTGTCCGCAATGACGAGGAGGCGTTTCTAGGCACGTCAGCCGCCGCCTCCGAGCTCATCGAGGCGATCCAGCGCGAGGAACTCTCCCGCGATCTGGGCAAAGCTGGCCTCGAGACGCTCGCCATAGTACTCTATAAGGGTCCGGTCACTCGCCGGGAGATCGACTATGTCCGCGGCGTCAATTCGGCGTTCATCCTGCGCAATCTCCTCGTGCGGGGCCTGGTAGAGCGCGTAGAAGGGGAGGGCAGGGGATATTCCTACCGTCCGACCACCGACCTTCTATCATTTATGGGAATCGGCTCGCGAAGCGATCTGCCCGAATTTGCTGCGGTGCGCGCCGAGATGGAGAAGTTCGCGGCTTCCGACTCGGAAGGATCGGAGGGAAAAGAAGAGAAGAGCGATGATGCGGCATAAAAAATCAAGTTACATATTCAAAAAACGGAGAAAGAAGATGTCATTCCTCACTGCGCTCCAAAAGCAAAAGTTCCTGTCGCTCACGCTCTTGGTGGGCGTCCTCATGACGGGATACATGTTCCTGCGCCATATCGATCCGAACATCCACGCGCCCTCGCTTTCGAGAAACACCGCAGCGGCCGAGGCTTCGCTTCCGGCGACCACCACTCCTCCGAACGCCTTTAAGAACGTTCAAATCGCCGCCAAGGCGGCGATCGTGCTCGATGCCAGGAGCGGAGAAGTTTTGTATGAAAAAAACGCCGACACGGCGCTTCCGCTCGCTTCGCTCACCAAGATCATGTCGGCGATTACCGCGGCCGATCTCGCGTCGATGAATTCGACGGTGACGGTCGATCAGTTCGCCCTCGAGACGGACGGCGACAACGGCCTGTATGCGCAAGAGAGCTGGAAGCTCAAGAATCTTCTCGATTTCAGCCTTATCGTCTCGTCGAATGACGGCATTACCGCCATTGCTTCTTCCCTTGGCGGCACTATTCTCGGCGAAACGGCGTCTGCCGCCGCGGCTGATCCGGCAAGCGCGGAAGCGGCGTTCGTCGGTCGGATGAACAACGAGGCGGAGAAGCTCGATCTTCCCACGCTTCGCTTCATCAACCCGACCGGCCTCGACGAGGGCGTGAAGACCGGCGGCATGGGCTCGGCGCGCGACGTCGCGAAGCTCCTCTCGTACGGCATTTCTGACTATCCTTCGGTTTTCGAGGCGACGCGCTACCAGTCGATCGACGTAACGTCCGAAAACGGCATCACCCACACGGCGGTGAACACCGACGCGGTTCTCAATTCGATTCCCGGCCTCATCGCATCGAAGACGGGCTACACCGACCTGGCGGGCGGCAATCTCGCGGTCGCGTTCGATGCGGGATTGAACCGTCCCGTCGTGGTGGTGGTGCTGGGCTCGAGCTACGACGGACGCTTCGGCGACATGGCGACGCTCGTCGGCGCGACGGAGGATTACATAGCCGGAAGCACGGACAAGGAGTCCCTCGCTTCCAATAAGGAATAATCATGATCATCGATATCGTCAAAGTATTCATCCCGCCGGTCGTCGCCTTCATCCTCGGCGTCGTACTGACGCCGATTCTCACCAACTACCTCTACAAGAACGAGATGTGGAAGAAGAAGGCGGGAAAGAAGACGTTCGACGGGCAGGAGACGCCGATCTTCAACAAGCTCCATGAGGGAAGGGAAGTGGGAACGCCGAAGATGGGGGGAATCATCATCTGGTTCTCGGCGGCCGTGACGATTATCGGCATCTGGGCGCTCTCGGCGATTTTCCCGACCGAGAACACGCTGAAGCTCGGCTTCCTTTCGCGAAGCCAGACCTGGATTCCGTTCGGCACGCTTCTTTTGGGCGCGCTGGTCGGACTCATTGACGATTATTTGGATATCAAAGGCACCGGCAAACATGTCGCCGGCGGCCTGCCGCTCAAACAGCGGCTCTCGATCGTCGCGATTATCGGCCTTCTCTGCGGCGGATGGTTCTACTTCAAACTCGCCGTCTCGTCGATCGGGCTTCCGATGAACCTCGTCCTCAATATCGGCTGGCTCATCATTCCGCTCTTCGCGATCGTGACGATGGCGATCTACTCGGGCGGCGTGATCGACGGCATTGACGGCCTGGCGGGCGGCATCTTCGCGTCGATTTTCGCCGCCTATGCGGGCATCGCGTTTTATCAGCAGCAGATCGATCTCGCCGCGTTCTGCCTCTGCGTCGTCGGAGCGATCCTCGCATTCCTCTGGTTCAATATTCCTCCCGCCCGCTACTACATGTCCGAAACCGGCTCGATGGCGCTCACCGTGACGCTCGCGGTCGTAGCCTTCATGACCGACTCGCTTGCCGGCGGCTACGGCCTTCTCGTCCTTCCCGTCATCGCCTTGCCGCTTGTCGTTACCGCTGCCTCCGATATCATCCAGATCACTTCGAAGAAATTCCGCGGCAAAAAGGTATTCCTCGTCGCTCCGATCCACCACCATTTCGAGGCGGTCGGCTGGCCCTCGTACAAGGTCACTATGCGCTTTTGGGTCATTGGCGTGGTATCGGCCATCCTAGGGGTCATTTTGGCCCTCCTAGGGGTAGGGAAATAGCCTTTCTTGGGAGAGGTTTATCCGGGCTCGCCCCTTGGGTCCGATTTTCCGTTCTCACAACTTCATTGACGCTTCATAAAAACGGGCATACGATTGAAATAGAAGGAGTTTGAGCAATGGGATGCTGGTTAAGTTCAGCTCACGCATACCGCATCACATACGCTGATGCGCGCTATACGCTGACCGATTCGCATATCAAACAGGAATTTCACGCTGCTTCCGGCAAAGGCGAATGGCTTTCCGGAAACGAGTACCCTATACAAAAGAATGTGACGGCCCTCGTGCCTCCTTTCGGCTTATATTGCCGCTATAGGATTATCGAAGGCCACCCGCTTTCCTGCCTTGTGGGAGACGCGGAAACGGAAAACAGGCTGTTTGCAGTCGTTGAGACCTACGACTATGACAAGGAGGGGAATGCGAAGAATCCCCACACCATCCTAGTCACGCTTGAAGAAACGGATACCTATCCGCTTCGGGTCAAGATGAGATTTGATCATCAAACCCGCCAATTGACTGCCGATCCTAACTGCCAGATTGAAAAATTCAAAGCATGGATCAAGCTTCTGAATCAAGATCTCAATTGGAGCCGGCATTCGAGAAAAGTCCACGATTCGAAAATGCCCCAATCAGTTCCGAATTACGCCCAAGCCAAGGCTGTTTAGCCTGCCGAAAGAAGGACAGACCGTCGCGCCTGTCCTTTTTCTTATCCTCATTAGTCTATTGGTGGAAAGCTAATGCGGAGCTACAATGATATGCAGAGGGAGGAGCTGCCGCGTATGCACTCGATGAGTTTTGGAATGAAGAACGGCAAAGGATACGTGACGTATTGCGGGAAGATGTACCCGGTCGAAAACCAGGATGATTGCCGGTTCGGATCTGTATTCGGTCTCGGCATGCACATTGAAGTATGCGTGCTTGGGCACAATAACGATCTGCCCGGAGAAAAGATAACCGACTCTAAGGGCCGCAAAGTCACGCTTTGCAGAATCGAGAGGCCGATAGTTGCGGCATAGGTAAAAAACATGCCGCACGCAATCATAATTATTTATCCCGTCGGGATTCGGAAAGGCGGCCGCCGTGCCGCCTTTTATTTTTTAGAAAGGGGCGGCCGTGGGGTATAATGCAATGAAGCAATTTAGCGCCTGAGCAATGAATCCCGTTAGAGACACATCAGTTTAGTCGCGGCTTTTAATTTCAGAAAGATTATGAAAGCGGATATTTCCATTACTAGCGGCATAACATCGGAAATGCAGTGCATTTCCTATCTCTAACGGGATGAAGAGAGCCGGTAAAATCGACAAGCCATTTCTTATCGCGGTGATTATTTTGGTCGTAGCCGGCTATTTCATTTTCAGCTCGGCTTCTTTGGGCCTCTTGGCGAGCCAGCAGGCCAAATACTCGAACGTCGCCTTCAACCAGACATTTTTCGGCCTCTTCCTCGGCTCGATAGCCTGTATCATCACCTCCCGCCTCGACTATCGCATCTGGAGGAAGTATTCGCTCATCCTTTTCGTCCTTTCGGCGATCATGACGCTTCTCGTCTTCGTGCCGCATATCGGATTCTCCCACGGAGGCGCGACGCGCTGGATCAATCTCGGCGTTACGACCTTCCAGCCCTCGGAGCTCCTTAAGATTTCGTTTATTTTCTATTTCTCCGCATGGATCGCCAAGTACAAGGACAAGGTGAATTCGTTCAAATACGGCTTCCTGCCGTTTCTCGTGCTTATCGGCATCGTGGGCGCCATCCTCATCAAGCAGCCCGACACGGGAACCTTCGCCGTAACCTTCGCGGCGGGGCTTGCGATCTACCTCGTCGCTGGCGCCTCGTGGCTCTATCTTCTCCTGCTTGTCGCAGGATCGGCCCTGGGGCTCTTCGTCATCGCGAAGCTCCGCCCGTACGTCATGGCGCGCTTTACGACGTTTCTCGATCCCTCGGCCGACGCGCTCGGCGCCGGCTACCAACTCCAGCAGTCGCTTATCGCTATAGGCTCCGGCCGCTTCCTCGGCCGCGGCTTCGGCCAGAGCATCCAGAAGTTCAATTATCTGCCCGAGCCGATTGGCGACTCGATCTTCGCCGTGATGTCGGAGGAATTCGGCTTCCTGGGAAGCGTCACCCTCGTCCTCCTTTTCCTCTTTTTGACCGTTCGGGGGCTCAAAATAGCCGCCACGAGCCCCGATACATTCGGTAGACTGGTGACTGTCGGTATTGTTATACTTATCATATCTCAGGCGTTCATAAACATGGGCGGAATGCTCGCGATAATGCCCTTGAAGGGCATCACCCTGCCTCTGGTGAGCCAAGGCGGCACGGCGCTCTTCATGACGCTCGCGGAGATAGGGATTATCGTCAACATCTCGAAATTTTCCAAGGAATCCAAAGAATCGGCGTAAGCTCATATGAATCCCGTTAGAGATCGGAAAATTGGAAAGATGAAGCGTGTTGCAATCAAAAATGAAATCGAAAGCTTTTGAAATTAAAAACATAACTACGGAAACGGCCGCCGTTTCCTATCTCTAACGGGATGAAAATACTTTTTACAGGAGGCGGAACCGGCGGACATTTTTACCCCATCGTCGCGGTAGCGGAGGAAATCAAGAAGCAAGTCGTTGAAAACAAGCTCGTCGAGGCGGAGCTCTATTTCATGTCGCCAACGCCGTATAATGCGGGCATCCTCTACGAGCGCGGCATCCGCTTCATTCCCGTGGCGGCCGGCAAGCAGCGCACCTACTTCTCGATTCTCAATTTCTTCGATCTCTTCAAGACGGGATGGGGGATCGTGACCGCCTTGTGGAAAGTTTTCAACCTCTACCCTGATGTCATTTTCAGCAAGGGCGGCTATACGAGCTTTCCGGTGCTTGTCGCCGCGCGCATCCTCCGCATTCCCGTCGTCATCCATGAGTCGGATTCCGTGCCGGGCAAAGTGAACCAGTGGTCGGGAAAGTTCGCCGCGCGCATTGCCGTTTCGTTCCCCGATGCGGCAGCCTATTTCCCGAAGGATCGCGTGGCTCTCACCGGCAATCCGGTGCGCACGGAAATCGCCCTGCGCTCCACCGAAGGCGCGCGCGAATTCTTCTCGCTCGAACCCAATATTCCCGTCATCCTGGTGCTCGGGGGATCGCAGGGCTCGAAGATCATCAACGATTCGATGACCGACGCCTTGCCGGAGCTTCTGAAGAAATACCAGGTGCTCCATCAGTCGGGCAAGAACAATTTCGTCGAAGCGAAGGAAACGGCCGACGTCGTGCTTTTGAATGACGACAACAAGCCGCGCTACCATCTCGTCGATTACTTCAATACCGTGGCGCTCCGCCATGCGGCCGGATCTGCCGACCTGGTGATTTCGCGCGCAGGCTCGACTATCTTCGAAATCGCCGCGTGGGGATTGCCTAGCATCATCATTCCGATCCGCGAATCGCGGAACGACCACCAGGCGAAGAACGCCTACGCCTACGCCCGCGCGGGCGCTTGCCAGGTCGTCGAGGAAATGAATCTCACGTCGAACATTCTCGCCGCCGAAGTGAGCCGCATACTCGACAATGTCGAACTCCGCGGGAAAATGGCGGAAGCAGCTAAGGCGTTCTTCAGGCCGCGCGCCGCGGAAGCGATCGCGCTGGAAATTTTGAAGATCGCCGCACAGCACGGCGGATAGAATTTATGGACACGAACAACCGAAACATTGTTACGCGTTTTGCGCCGTCGCCGACCGGCTTCATGCACATCGGCGGCGTGCGCACGGCCCTCTTCGCATATCTCTGGGCCCGCAAGAACCGGGGCACGTTTATCCTGCGCATCGAAGACACGGACAAGGAGCGCGAGGTGGCGGGCTCGATCGAGCACATCCAGGAATCGCTCCGGTGGCTCGGCCTCGAATGGGATTTCGGACCGGACAAGCCGGGAACGTTCGGCTCCTGCATCCAGTCGGAGCGCCTTCCGACCTATCTCGAATTTGCGCATCGGCTTATCGAGAAGGGCCTCGCATATCCTGATCCGTATTCCTCCGAGCAGGTCGCTGAATTCCGCAAGCAGGCGGAAGCCGAAAAGCGGCCGTTCCTTTTCCGCAATCATCGGCCCGAAGCGTTCGAAAAGTGGGACAGCACGAAGCCGCTCCGTTTCAAGGTTCCCGAGATCAAGCGCTATCGTTGGCATGACGCCGTCCGCGGCGATCTCGAGGCGGGCGAAGAAGCGCTCGACGACTTCATTCTCATAAAGAGCGACGGCTATCCGACGTACAACTTCGCCCATATCATCGACGACTTCAGCATGGGCGTCACCCACATCATGCGCGCCGACGAATTCATTTCGAGCACGCCGCGCTTTCTCTCGCTCTACGAGGCGCTCGGCATCGCGCCGCCGGTCTTCGTGACCCTGCCGCCGATCCTTCGCGACGACCGCACCAAGAAGCTCGGAAAGCGCGACGGCGCCAAGGACATTCTCGACTACCGCGCCGAAGGCTATTTGCCCGAAGCGATGGCGAACTTTCTTGCGCTTACGGGATGGAATCCGGGCACCGAGCAGGAGATTTTCACGATGGACGATCTTATCGCCGCATTCGACATCGCGAAGATCCAGAAAGCCGGCGCGGCATTCAACGAAGAGAAGCTCTTATGGGCGAACCGCGAGCATATCAAAAATCTCTCGCATGAGAGCCTGCTCCGTATCCTTGCCGAATTCGGCGCGAAAAGCTCGCGCGTCGCGGAGAAAAAATGGGACTTGAGCGAAGAATTTCTCTCGAAAATCGCGCCGATCGTTGTTGAGCGCCTGAGCGTTTTTGGCGAATTCACTGCCATGCTCGATGCTGGCGAGTTCGATTACTTCCTGGAGGAGCCGACAGTCGACGCTTCGAAGATCGTCTGGAAAGAGGAAGGGCCCGAAAAAGCACGGGACGCCCTTCTGCGTGTTTCGGAAATTCTTGAAAAAATATCGGAAAGTAATTGGAATTCGGAGGCTGTCAAGGAGGCAATCTGGCCCTACGCCGAAGAGCGGGGTAGGGGAGGCGTCCTCTGGCCCATGCGCTATTCCCTCTCTGGAAAAGACAAATCCCCCGATCCCTTCACGATCGCGGGCGTGCTCGGCAGGGAAGAGACATTGAAGCGCCTCAAGGTGGCGGCAGAAAATTTGTAAATCATGTTGAAATTCAGGAACATTGCAATATTAGTCGCTTTCTGCGCGCTGATCGCGCTCACGGCGGCTGGCATTCCGAAGTTTGCGGGCGCGCAGGCTGCTACTGCGGATAATAGCCAAACGATCAAGGATCTGAACGACCAGATCCAGGATCACAACCAGAAAATCGCCGACCTTCAGAAGGAAATCGACCAATACCAGGCGCAGGTCGACTCGACAAGCAAGCAGGCCAATACTCTTCAGAGCGCAGTGAATTCTCTCAACACGACCGGCAAGAAGCTCGATTCGCAGATCCAGCTTACGCAGAACAACATCGCCGCCGCGGAACTCACTATCCAAAAACTTGAGCTCGAGATCGGCGACAAGGAGGATCAGGCAAAGGATATGACGAATGCCATTGCCGAGACCATCCGCACGATGGACCAGACCGACAATATTTCCATGATCGAGGTTCTTCTGACGCGTCCGGATCTTTCAACCGTATGGTCGGATATGGAATCGCTTTCGTCCCTTAATGACAGCCTGAGCTCGCGCGTAGATCTGCTCCGCCAGGTGCAAGAAGACCTTAAGGGCAAGCAGGATGCCACGACGGAGGAGCAGCAGCAGCTCGCGTCGTACCAATCGTCGCTTTCCGACAAAAAACAGCTTGTCGAAGTGAATAAGCAGGAGAAATCGACGCTTCTCACGCAGACCAAGAACCAGGAATCGCAATACAAGCAGCTGCTGGCCGAAAAGCAGGCCGCCAAGGCGCAGTTCGAGCAGGAATTGAACCAGCTCCAGTCGAAGCTTCAGTTCACGCTGAATCCGAACACCATTCCGCCCGTTGGAAGCGGCGTGTTCCGCTGGCCGCTCGACTCGGTGCGCATCACGCAATACTTCGGCAACACCGAATTTGCCCGGACAGCCGCATACAATGGCCAGGGCCACAACGGCATCGACATCGCGGCCTCGATCGGCACGCCGGTGAAGGCCGCGCTTGACGGCACGGTTATCGGCGTCAATTCGCAGGTCGCGCCGATGTGCCAGTACGGCAAATGGGTTCTCATCAAGCATGCCAATGGGCTCACGACGCTCTATGCGCACCTGTCGCTCGTGAAGGTCAATTCGGGCGACCAGGTTACGACCGGACAGGTCATCGGCTACAGCGGCGATACCGGCTACGCGACCGGCCCGCACCTGCACTTCACGGTCTACGCCTCTGCGGCCGTCAAATTCGAGCAATACACGTGCAACAGCGGCATCACGCTGACTATTCCGGTATCGGCATTCAGCGGCTATCTCAACCCGATGGATTATCTCCAGCCGATTCCGTAAAATAATTAGTTATGGAAGATTATCGAGATTATGGAAGGAGCAGGCGAGGCGGCGGCATCATAAGCGCGCTTGCCGTCATTGTGCTCGTTCTTATCATCCTCAAATACGTATTCAATTTCGACCTTTTGGGGCTTTTGAACGATCCGAGAGTCGCGCCTTATTTCGACAAGGTCTACATGCCGGCCGCGAATTTTTGGACTGCGCACATTTATCCGTATGCGATGATTGCATGGGCGTATATCGTGTTGGGCGCGGAACTCGTATGGCGGTTCATCCAGGTCGCTTTGGATAAGCTTCAGGGATTTGCAGGGAAGTTCTATCCGCAATTTCTCCGTCCGTTTTGATTTTCTTTTTGCCATTTGATTGTTGGTTAAGACTAAACCCGAAAATTTTTAAATGAACTGCAGGGAAGTGGTTCTCAAAGGAACTGCTTCCTTTATTATATATTAGTGTCGTAAAAGATATATTGTGCGACATTAGTATATACTGGAGATACTGAGAATCAACCGCTCCCCTCTATCCATCATCATGCGCATCTTTCCTTTAATTTTAAAAATACGATTTAGGATCAAAATTATTTTTCAAATTAAAATTTTTTAGGAATTCATTTCCCTGGTGGATTCATCTGGATATAAAAATGGCCGGAAGCATATTCGCTTCCGGCCGTTCTAAGTGCCGCCACGGTTACGAGACTGCGCCGACGCATTCTTGTTCGAACACCTTAATGTGCTCATGGGGTCGAAATCTTAGCGTGAGGCCCTTGTCACGCCGCCATTCGCCTTCTCCAGCGAGGAAGCGGGAGCAATGCGGATCATTCGCAATGATTTCCTCGATTTTGCTGCCGAGAACATGCGACACATGCTTGAAGGTCAAGGCAATATGCTTGCCGTCGAGCGTGCCTGATATATCTTCGGTCGAGTCAACCTTCGTACCGTCAAAGGTTGAAAGAATTTTTTTTACCCTTTCAACCAATGCGGTTTTTGCGGATGTGCTGATGTTCGGGAGTGCAGTGCTGTTGCCAGCTTCAGTAAGGTTCATACTGGCTTCAAATTACCAGCTATACCTATATTTGTCAATGTAAAAGCCCAGCGGTATGGCCGCTGGGCATGTTGTAAGCCGGCATTCTCCCCTAACAGGCAGGGACGAATTGCATTTTGGAAACTCTCTCTTCCATGGAGAGGCCTCCGAACAGAAAGGAAAGAGTATTTCCTTCCGAGATCGTCACAATACTATCGCCGGGACGAAGCCCGCTCAGCAGGCGGGTTATATTATGCTGCTGTCCTCGCGGTATAGCTTCATGCAATTTTACGACTATTTCCTCGACGCGCTCGTCCTCAAGGATCGGTGCAATCATACGTTTAACAAAGAATGTGAGGTTTTCGCCCCAGTAATCAATCACTCTCGTCATAAAGCTCTCCTGAAATGACAATACCACATAATCTAAAAATATCAACTCACCGCAAGAGGCTGTTTGGTTCCAATATAAAAGGCCCGACTATACAGCGTCGGACCTTTGCGGGTCGGAGCCGCCCGTATTCCAGGACGGCGGCGACCATGCTTGTATGCGCGGATACATATACGGATTGGGGCTTTTTACTCCAATCTCGATATCATACGTATCTCTCATCCTATTTATCCAAAGACCAGCATAGTCTTTGAACAATGACACTATCCTTTCCCGGTGATCCACTGTGGGACACCGGATAATGGCTCGATAAGCTTTGCTATAAAAAAACGATTCTGAAACGTAGTTGTAAATCTCTTCCAGGCTCACATCATCTAGACGGCCGTCAGCATTCACCAGTAGGGGTTTCATTCGATTATCTCCATTTCCAGAATAGCATGATTACATTGCCATGTCAATTACCTGGCAAATGAGAGAATATGGGCTGTTGTAAAGGCTTTACTGAAGCATGTCGCCCACATAGTAGGCCTTCATTGCCGATTCGAGCTGGCTCGCATCATTGGGGTTGGCTTTGGCCCAGCTTTCGAAAAGCTCGGTATCGTCCCGGCCGCAGCCGAGCGCGAGTATTCCCTGCTCGACGCCGGAGTAGGAAGCGAGAAGATCGGTCGCATTGTAGACCTTGCCTTCTATAATCGCCCAGCAATCGGATTTCGAGGCATGCTGTGACACATCGTATGAAGTGATGGCAGTGCTGGTGGCTTCTCCCGCGGTTTCTTGCCGCGCGCCGTTTGAGGCGGTAGTGGAAGCTTCGGTGCCTGCCGCGCTCTCGGTCGTGGTGGCGGAATTTCCGCCATTCCACAGGCCCTTAAAGGCGTTTTGGGCGAATGCGGTGATGCAGATGATAAGCGCTACGATGAGCAGGATGAGAAATATGGTCTTTTTCATGCGCGCATTATACCAGGCCGGCCGATATTGCGCGCAAGGCGTCATAATCCTCTAATTCTTTAAGCATGACGCCCGCTTAACCTACTTTTTCATGCGCGTCGTATACTATTTCCTCAGAACCCGGCAAGGCTTTCCGGTTTTGTTTCTCACTCAACCAAGCCTTGTTTTGCAAAAAGAATGCCGCGAGCTGGATCGGCTCACGGCGTTCTTTTCATATCATAATTCCTAAAATCCGACGGCTTCCTTGACGAGAACGATCGTAGTTCTCCCCCTTATTACTTCCCTGTTCGTGATAAGGAGTTTGGAAACGAAGGAATTGAATTCAGGAAGGTTGTAAGCGGCTCGGGCGCGCAGAGTCTCCTTCGGAAGCACATAATCGTAAATGCGCTTGATAGCCTCGTCGACCGAAGGCGCGATCTTCTGCGCTCCGACAACGAAGATTACGTGATCGGCGCCGTAGGCGTACGCGCCGAGCTGGCTTCCGGTGTTTGAGCCGTTCAAAAGGCTTCCGGTTGCGGCTACGGCGTTCACGCTGCCGATCGTCCATTCCGGCGCCGCTCCCAGGCGCTTCTTTTCCCGCGCGGGCGTATTCGGGTCATTGAGCTTGTTGCGGACGGAATTATATTTTCCCGATTCGTTGATCTCCTTCGGGATGCCGAGCGCTTCGAGCGTCATTGAGGTCATGGTAAAGACTTCGGCTCCTTCGGGAATAAGCGCGAGGACTTTCGACTTCGCTTCTCCGGCATTCTCGGCGATTGAAACGGCAAAGCCGTTCGCTTCGAGCGCTTTTTGCGCCGCATTCAAAATCTCCTCCTTTACGGGTATTGCGTAATCCATATAGCTCTTTCGTTAAATGATTAAGTTCGCCGGAAAACCGCCCTGCTCTTTTTCGGAGCCGGCTTGCTCAGGTTCACGAGGAATTCCTTGAGGATGCGGAGGGTGTATTCGGCATTGAGCGAATAATATACCTCCTGCCCCCTCTTCTCGTCGTTGACGAGGGCGCACGCCTTGAGCGTTTTCAGGTGCTGCGATACCGCGGGCTGGGACATCTTGGCGACCTTCGTGAGATCGCCCACTGTCTTCGGCCCTCCCGCCACTGCCTCGAGAATCCTGTAGCGTGCGGCATTCGATACGCCCTTTCCCAGCTTCTGAATCTCATCGCATAAATCCGACATATAAATATATTAGCATTTGCTTATATGAATGCAACTAGCCGCGCTACTTCACGCGTGTCGCAGTGACGATAAGCCGGGCGTCGTAGGTCTTGTCGCTCTGTACCCAATCCCCGTCGCACGTAATGAGCGTCAGCACGGCGGGGCCGCCCTTCTTGAAAATAGCCGAGGTGTCGGAGCTCTTGTAATCGAGCGAGGATGTCCCCGTCACTTCGAAGGTGGCGACGTCTCCTGCGTCGTCGGTTACCGAAATGGCATCCCCTACCCCGATGTTCTTGAGTTTCTTGAACACTCCCGCGAGCGAGAGCCCGTTGTCGACATGGCCGGCCAGCACCGCGCTTCCCGAATTTCCCGGCATGGCTCCATATTTGTACCACCCGACCTGTTGGAAGCTCTTGGGCACCGCCATGGCGCCCTTGGCGGTCACTCCCACGTCGACGACCTTCGCATCGATGCCGAGCGAGGGTATGGAGAGTTCGGCCGGATGATTCATTTCGGGAAAATTCGCTGGGGGCGCCTGACCGGCCGCGGCCGCGAGCGTGGACGACGATACTTCCTGCGATCCCGGCCCGGTATCTGCGATCACCGAGTGATACAGCGTATAACCGAGCGAAAGGAGGCCGCCCGCGATAAGCAGAACCGCTATGAAAAATGTTTTTTTGCCCTTCATCTTCTTTCTGCGTGTTTTGATCCGCCGAACAGGCAGCATTAAAACAAATACCTCCGGAGAGGTATTCGTCTGTGCCTCGGCGTATTACTCGTAGCTATAATGCCGCGATGCGAGGCGAATGCCGTATGCGATTGCCGCCGCCGAAACGAGAATGACCGCTATGTTGGCTCCCGAGAATCCGCCGGCTCCGGTATTCGGCAGTCCGACTCCCGTACCCGTGGTGGTATTGATCGTGCCCGTATTGGTAGTCGATGCATTCTGATCGGTGGTAGTTTGCGCGTGCACCGTAAATGCGGAGGCGAAGAGGAGCGCCAGGGTCATGAATGCTCCCGCCATTCCCCACCTTGCCATATGGTTCATTGTTTTCATAATGCGAACGCTTTTAAATTATTAATTGTAAAGGACGCGTGCCTTTGAAGGCCACACAACTCTACAACCGCAGTATAAAAAAAGGATGAATGGCATTTTAAGGTTTGGATGAACGATTCTTAATCAATGCATGAATTTGTCCTAAAATTCATTCCATCGGAACGTGGGGGTGAAATATTGCTTTGGAGAAACATTGCACAGGCGA
>DASZYS010000045.1:0-25693 GCA_035545295.1 Minisyncoccota bacterium
GTACAGAATGATGAGTACTGGGGGGAATTTCCCGAAAAGGACCTGGACGTGGTTCTTGATAAGTATAGAAGGGGAGATTCCGCCGCCGCTAGGGCGCGCATCACAGAACTCGGCCGCGATGATTTCGTGTTCGGCTTCGCGCGAAGCGACTTTTTATACGGGCTTGATATCGGCCCCGGCAAGCGAGTGCTCGACATCGGCTGCGGGCTCGGCGTCCATTCTTTCAATGCAGCACGGACGGGAGCGGAAGTATATGGATGCGACCTGTCGAGCAAGCGCGCCGAATTCTGCATGCTTCGCGCTAAAAGCGACGGAGTTGAGAATGCTCATTTTTTCCATTCTGATATTTTGAATCTTCCGTTCGCGGCGGAGTCGTTCGACGCAGTCGTCCTCAACGGCGTTGTCGAGTGGCTCGGTGAAATGAACCGCAACAAGGACCCGCGTCAAGATCAGATAGAGGGGCTAAAATCCGTTTTGAGAATTTTGAAGCCGGGCGGCACGCTTTACATTGGCATCGAAAACCGGATTGCCGCGACATATCTTTTTCATGCCACAGATCACAACCGACTTAAATACACGACGTTCATGCCGCGCTTCCTCGCGGATTTCGTGACGCGCCGCAAGAAGGGAAAATCGTATCGGACATACACGTATGCCAAAGGCGGCTATGAAAAGTTGCTGCGCGACTCCGGTTTTTCGAACCCCGCGTGCTTTTACATCGCCCATCCCGGATATAATTTGCCGCAGTACCTCATCCCGTTCGGGGATACGGCCGCGCTCTGTTTTGTCCTCAATTCCATGTCGATCGACAAGGGTATGCGGGGAGCATTTGTCCGTGCCATTGCTGTATTGCCGGGTATGGGAAAAATCACGAGGAATTTCTTTTATAGCTATGCAATGTATGTCAAAAAATGATTGATCAAATTACCGACATTGTGAAGAAGAACTGGGAAAAAATACCCGAAGCGGCGCGCGCCGGAGCCGATCCGGAGCGAATTTCTGTCACGAAGTTCCATCATGGCCGGGCGCTTTCGAAGAGCAAAGTGCTCTTTTTGGTTACATCAAAGGACAAACTCGTTTGCCTGGTGAAAGCCGCGCGCACCGCGGAAGGCAATGAAAAACTGCGGCGCGAGCGGGATGCACAGGTGCAATTCGGCAGCACGCAACTCCTTAAAACACCCGCGGTTTATTTCGACGGGCTGATAAACGGCAGCTTCTTTTATGCAGAAGAGGTTGTCGACGGAAGGCCGCTCTCTCTTTCCGAAGCGCAATCGCGGGAATCTGAAATTATCGCGATGATTGCTTCATGGCCGGCGGAAGGCACCGTTTCCACTTCGAAAATCGCCGAAGTGTTCGGTTCCGCCATGAAGGAGGAAGATACTGATTTCAAAAATTTGCACAATTCGCTCACAAATTTGAATGCCAATTTGAAAAAGGGAATGACGCACGGAGATTTTACCCGTAAGAACATTTTAAAGCATGCGGGTGGGTTCTATCTGGTCGATTGGGATCGCGCATTTGAGCGTCCGTTCTGGCTTCTTGATGCAGTGCACTACCTCGTGCGGTCGCGAGATATAAAAAATTTTGAAGAATGGAAAGAAAAGGGAAGTCCGATTCTCATCAAGGAAGCATTAGTTGATGAACCGGCCGTTAGCGCGCTCTATCTCGCAGAATCGCTTCTTGAACTGCTGTATAAGCGCTCCCCGGAGAGCTATCTCCGCGCCCTGGAAGGATTTTCACGCCTATGATCTCCATCCTCTACATTACGCGCATGAATTTCTTTTCGAAGCGCGCGCATGTCTATACGACCGCGAATACATGCGCGGCGATATCGAAAGTTGGAGGCGTTTCGCTCACACTGGTAAGCACGGACGATAGTTTGAAAGGGGAGAAGGAAAGGAGTGCGTTTTTTGCGGCTCAAGGCATCAATGAACCTTTTCCAATCGTGTCGCTCAGTTCGGCTGCAAACCGCTATAAGGATAGCGAGAACGTGTGGTTGATCAGGCTCTCGGTCCTTCTTTCGAATTTTTCGCTTGTCCGCGAAGTGTGGGCGCGCCGCCGCGCTTTCGACGTGCTGTACGCGCGGGACCATCAATTGCTTCTACCGATTGCCTTTGCCAAGTTTGCGCTTCGCAAGCGGGTACTATTCGAAAGCCATTTTATTCTCGCTAAGCGCGGAAGTCAGTTTGCGGTCGAATTGGTGGCGCGCATGGCGGATGGTATTGTTGCCATTACGCAAAATCTCCAAGCCTATTACTCGCGCTTCACTCCGCGTACGATCGTTTCATATTGCGCCGCTTCGGAACCGCAACGTTTTTCCAGCATTTCGGAAAGCGTGTCGGAGTTGCGAAAGGCGCTCGATTTACCGCAGGAGGCGATAATTATCTGCTATACCGGAAACATGGCATATACAGGCACCGGACACAGTTATGGTATCGAGGATATAATTCGCAGTTTGCCGCTGCTTCCTGAAAAGTTTGTCTTTGTGGGTGTAGGAAGGAAAGAAAATGAACGCCTGCTGCCTGAGCAAATTGCGTATGATCTTGGGGTGGAAAATCGCGCGTTATTCCGCGGATGGGTGACGCGCGATGAGGTGACGCGGCACATCGTCGCAGCGGATATTCTCGTTGTTCCGGCATCGGGCGCCCAGCCCGGCAATTCTCCCACTAAGATGTTCGAGTATCTTGCGGCGGGGAAGCTGATCGTCGCCGCGAATACCGAAGCGATCGCAGAGGTGCTCCGCGACGGAGAAAACGCGTTGATGGTTGATTATAAGAATCCGCAGGCATGGGCGGACGCTTTCGGAAAAATTGTTAATGACGCTGGTCTATCAGGAAAGCTTGCTGAACACGCGCGTGCCGATTCTCAATTCTATTCTTGGGAGAAAAGAGGCGAAACAATCGTTGGGTTCATTAGCGATACTATCCATGAATAATATCAAGCGAATAATTTTGCGAACCGCCGCCAGGATGGGCTTGAATGAGCTTGCGGGCAGCACTGCTTCACAGTCGGCTTTCTGCATCGGGTATCACAGCATAAGGAGCAGGCGAAATTCAAAAGAATTATCCGGAGAGCTCTATTGGAACTTGTCCATCGATGAAGAGGAGTTTGATGCCCAAATAACATACCTCAAAAAACACGGGCACACCTTCGTAACAGTCGGCAACCTTCTCAATGCGGTAAAAAAGGGAATCAAAAAACCGACCGCCATATACTTCGATGACGGGTATAGGGATAATCTTTTGAATGCCTTGCCGATACTTAAAAAGCATGCGGTGCCGGCGACCGTTTTTGTCACGACCGGAGCAATAGATCGAACCTGCTTGCTTTGGACGCTCAGTCTGCGCAATCTTTACAGGAAAATCGGCAAAGAGAATGTTGAAGAGGAAATTGCCAAATTAAAGGATTTGCTGGCGCATGAAGCGGCAGAGCGTGTGGACGAAGTGTATAGGGCACATGGCCTTAAGCTCGATTCGGACGATTTCGACATGTTTCTTTCGTGGGAAGAAGTCGGCCGACTGGCGCAAGAGGGTATTGAGATCGGCTCGCACACCGTTACGCACCCGAATCTCACAAAAGTGGATGCGGCCAGGATGAATTCGGAATTGGTCGAATCGAAAAGCCGGATCGAGGAGAAGATCGGTGTGTCCGTGGGCTCGCTGTCCTATCCTTATGGTAGGGTAAACGGCGAAGTCGCCGACGCCGCGAGGGCAGCAGGGTACAGGTGTGCGATCGGGGGAGTGGAAGGGTGGAACAGCTTTCGGACGATCCAGTCTCGTCGGTTCGAGCTTCGCAAAATCGCACCCCGGCCCGGTGGTGATATCGTCGATTTTGCGACAAGAATGTATCTATTTCCTTTGCGGAAACGCATATCTGAATTTTTATAAATATATGAACAAAATACTCGATAATTTTAAGAGGAAATTCTTGCAGTTTCATCATGCTAAAAAATTCTCATCGCTTGGTGCAAACTGGCAAGCAAATACGGTGCTCTTTTTCTTTTATCTATACTCTCGCTTGGCTTTAAGGTTTGAGCTGACGTACTTGCCTCAAACGAAAATTAAATTAAGACAATTTGGTAAGGAATTCGAATTTATATTTACTCACCCGACCGATATCCCCGTCTTTAATCACATCTTTTTTGAAGGAGAATATGAAATATCGGATTTAAAAAAAGAACCGTTGATAATTCTTGATCTTGGAAGTAGTGTAGGAATTTCAGTATTGTATTTTCATCTAAAATATCCAAAAGCTGTTATCCACGCATTTGAAGCCGATCCGAATACTTTCAGAATTTTGAAAGAAAATACGAAAAATATTGAAAATATAAAAGTAAATAATATTTGTTTATCAGATAGAGATGGAGAGAAGGAATTATTTATATCCGATACAAGCGTTTCGTCTTCTGTTGTTTTAAGATCAAAAAATCAACAAAGCGTGCTTATGACGGCAAAGGGCCTTGATTCAATAATTAAAGAAGTAGTAAGTACCCAAGTAATCGATTTGATTAAGTTTGATATTGAGGGAGCGGAATTTGAGGTACTTAGCGCTTCTAAAGAAAAGAGCCAAGTTGCTTATATGGTGGGAGAACTGCATCTTGATCTTATTGAGGGCAGTTTGGAGAATTTCCTGGCCCAGTTTTCTGATTTTAAAGTTTCACTGAAAAAAAATTCAAGTCAAAGATATGCTGTCTATATGAAAAATAAAAATCTTATTTGAGTTGTACGGATGTTCTTTTAGTGAACGCATTCCAATATCCCGCAGAAATAAGAAAGGTTGTGCCTCGCGTAATGACGCGCGCCCATACTACTCCCCATAGGCCGTAGAAATAAACAAATCCGAAAATAAGGGTGATTTGGAAAAGGGAGGAGTAAATCGTGGAAGCATAGAGTTCTTTCTTTGCCGACTGGGCCTGGAGCGCGCTGGAAGGAATTACGCTGACGGTCACGATGAGCGAGAGAGAATATATTTGAGAATAGGCGAGGGATTCAAGATATTGGGGGAAGAATATTCGAAAGATGACCGGAGCAACGGCAATGTAGAATGCCACTCCGAGCACGACGACGAGCATGAAGAGCAATATTTTTTTCCAGATTGTCGCATTGATATCATGCGCATCGCGTTCGCTGAACTTGGGCAGGGCGAGATTGCCCACGTTCTTGATGACACCCTTGAGCTGCTCCGGTATCGCGATAGCGAACGCATAAATGGCGAGGCTTGCAGCGCCGAGATAATGGAAGATCAGGATCTGGTCGATGTTGTTTGCGACCGCACTGAAGATGTTCATGAGCGACAGATGTTTCCCGTAGCCAATGCTTGCGCTATCCATGTCATCGTTTTTCTTATAAGCGCGCGCGACATACGCATAGATCGCGAGATTCGATGCTGTATTTGAGATGTAGTACGCCAGAATGAGGATGACGAAATTCTGGGTGAGTATCATGCATCCAATGAGAATGGCCGCGGGAACGGCGACGCTCAATCCGTCGAGGAGAGCGCTTGCTTTGAAGGCTTTCTTCCCGGCGAGGAATGAATCATAGAAATTCGCACTGGCGAAAACGGGAGCGAGAAATCCCGCGATCAAGACCGAAACCGCCAATGCGTGATTCCCTTGGGCGTAATAATACGCCGCCACGACGACCATTGCGACGGTGAAGAACGTGCTCCATTTGAGATTGAGCGCGAATGCTTTTTGCAGGAAACCGTCCTGGTTGCGCGCCGCCGCCTGGACAATGACGGTCCCGAGACCCGAGAGGGTGAGTGACGAAAGGAGAGTGGCGATCGATAGCACGAATTTGTAGTTTCCGTACGTGTCTTTCGACAGGAAATGGGCGAACGCGAGCGCCAGGCAGAATGAAGTGAGCGCGGCGATAGTTTGTCCCACGGTCATCCAGAACGTGCCCGAAAACACATATTTGGAATCAAAACCGAGGATCAGCCCGATTCTTACGACCATATTGTTGAGTTTCGTCCGTATGGAATTCACGGCTCCATTCTAGACCAGGTGCCTTCCTTTAGCTAGCAGGAGAGGGGTTTCGGTGGTATATTCAAAATCATGAAATTCAAAACCATACTCCGCTATATCGTTTTGGCAGGCATTTTCGTCGTTCCGTTCCTTCCGTTTTTTGTGGCGAATTCGATGTATTTCCCGTTTATTTCGGGCAAAAACTTCGCGTTCAGGATCATCATCGAAATCATCTTCGCGTGCTGGCTCATCCTCGCGCTCTCCGATAAGTCCTACGCCCCGAAGAAGTCGCCGATCATGTGGGCGTACTCGGCGTTCATGGCTATCGTCATTCTCGCCGATATATTCGGTGTGAATCCGTACCGCAGCTTCTGGTCGAACTACGAGCGCATGGAAGGCCTTATCGCGCATCTCCACTTCTTCGCATACTTCCTCGTTCTCGGCTCGACGCTCTCGGGCCAGAAGCTCTGGGATGCGTTCTGGAAGACGTCGATCGGCGCGAGCCTCATTATGGTGGTCTACGGCTTTGCCCAGCTCGGGGGCGTTGCGGCGATCCACCAGGGAGGCGTGCGTCTCGACGGCACCTTCGGCAACGCGGCATACTTGGCCGTCTACATGCTTTTCAATATTTTCCTTTCCGCGTACTATCTCGCGCATACCTGGAAAAAGCCTGCCGAGCGCTGGATCTACATGGTCACGATTCCGCTCCAGTTCATTATTCTTTTCTATACCGCGACCCGCGGCTCGCTCCTCGGCCTCTTGGGCGGCGTATTCCTCTCGGCGGTGCTTCTCGTGATCGCCGAGCGCAAGCGGAAAAAGCTCAGGAATATCTCCATCGGCATCGGCGCCGCGCTCATCGTGCTGGTTCTGGTTTTTATCGCAATGCGGAACGTGCCGTTCATCAAGAACAACGAAGTGCTCGGACGCTTCGCCTCGATCTCGCTTCATGACAAGACTACCGAGTCGCGCTTCATGATCTGGAACATGGCCTGGCAGGGCGTCCTCGAGAGGCCGGTTCTCGGCTGGGGGCAGGAGAATTTCAACCTGGTCTTCAACAAGTTCTACAATCCGAAGATGTACGACCAGGAGCAGTGGTTCGACCGCACGCACAATATCGTTTTCGACTGGCTCATTGATGCCGGCTTCCTCGGCGCTATCGGATACTTCGCGCTTTTCGGCCTCATCATCTACGGCATCTGGAAAACGAAGCAGTTCAGCTCTCTTGAAAAGAGCATTCTCGTCGGCATGATGGCCGGGTACTTCGTCCACAACTTCTTCGTCTTCGACAATTTGGTGAGCTACATTATCTACTTCTCGATCGCTGGCTGGATCTATTCGCTCCAGACGGAGGAGAAGCGAGCCGCGGCGGCAGGGAAGCCGATGATGAACATGGAAGTCGTGAATTACGGCCTCGCTCCGGTCGCGGCCGTCGCGCTCATCCTCTGCGTCTACTTCCTCAACACCCGTCCGATCCAGGCGAACGAAACGCTTATCCAGGCGCTTCAGAACGAAAAGGATCCGCAGACATCGCTCATGTATTATCAGAAGGCGATCGGCTACGGCACCTTCGGCAGCGGCGAAGCGCGCGAGCGGCTCGTGATCGACGCGCCGAACATGGCGGCGAACGCTTCCGCGGATGTCAAAAGCCAAGTCCTCTCCTATGCCGCTTCGCAGATGGAGGAGCAGATCAAGGCCGCTCCGAACGATGCACGCTATGAGCTCTTCCTCGCTTCGTTCTACGACGGCATCGGAGACTACGATGACGCTCTTGTGCACGTCAATCGCGCCCTCGAAGAGTCGCCCAAGAAGCAGGCGATACTCATCGAGAAAGGCGTCGCCTACATCGGGAAGAAGGATTATCAGGATGCCCTAGCCGCCTTCAAGGAAGCGTACGATCTTGAGCCGGATTACACCGACGCGAAGACGATCTATGCGGCGGGGGCGGCGTATGCGGGAGACAAGGATCTCGCGATGTCGCTTCTCTCGGGTTTGAGCGACCAGGATCTTCTTACGGACGACCGCGCCCTCGGCGCATATGCCCAGCTCGGCGATTACGACAAGGTGCTTCAGATCTATCAGCTGCGGCTTGCCAATCATCCAGAGAAGGATGATGCCCGCGCCCAGATCGAGCTCTCGATCGCGGCGACCTACATGCAGCTCGGCCGCAAGACCGATGCGATCGCTGCGCTCCAGCAGATCGCTTCGGAGAGCCCGCAGTACGCTTCCCAGATACAGCAGTATATCGACGACATCAAGGCGGGGAAGAATCCAGTGCAGCAATAGAAGAAATTGACCTAATTGCACTAATTATCCTAATTTCTAAAAAAGTCCCAATGGCCAGTATCGAAACCCGAAAAAACGGTATATTCGATTTGGAAGAACGGACTGCGAAATTCGGAGAAGCGGTCATTGCGTTTTGCAGGAAATTGCCGAAGGACGAGGTAACTCGTCCTTTAATCGTTCAGCTTGTGAAATGCGGCACAAGCGTCGGGGCGAATTATTGCGAAGCTGATGATGCGGAGAGTGGCAAGGATTTCAAGCATAAGATCGGTATTTGCAAGAAAGAATCAAGGGAAGCGAAACACTTTCTCAGAATGAGTGCCGTAGCAGTACCTGAATACAAAAACGAGGCCAGAAAATTATGGCTCGAGGCAAAAGAACTGAATTTGATATTTAACAGCATTTACAAAAAAGTTAAATAACATTCGGTGATTAGTATTCAGGTATTATTTAGGTCAATTAGGATAATTAGGAGTAATTAGAAATTCTAGATGCACTTGCGCGGATTTCCCGCCTTGCTATACTAGACATGTGAGCGCTAACGTAAGTTGGCACCCAAAAATGAATGTCTGCACAAGGCCCCCCACCACGGGGGTTTTGTGTTTTTATTTTGACAAATTACATATATATTGTTACATTTCCTTCGGAATTATTTCCTTGAAAGGATAACTGAGTGGAATCAGAAAATTATCTCTACACTTTCCACCCGGGGAGAAGAAGTATACTTGCGGAAATATATTTTCCCCAAAGGATTGCCGCCCAGGGAACCATCTACGATACGCTTGAGGCAGGATTAAGACCCCAAGAAGTTCGTAATTACCTTGTATTAAACGTTCAACGCATAATGCGTGAAATGGCAGCTTATCCGCACTGGTTCGATCCATACCGCTACGGAGGTGGCGAACCACTTGATAACCCAACCATCGAAGATGCCCAAAAGCGCATGAAAATGTGCAATCAGGTGTTTTTCGGCTGGTCGAAATATGAGGTCGACGGGGTATTTTTGAAGCGTGATGGTGTGACGATCGACGAGGAGCGTACGCAAATCATTCGGCTCATGTTTAAGTTTGAAGATGAGATGACTGAAAAATGGCATGGGAGAAGGGGTACCCGGATGTGTACCGCTCTATCCTCTCGTTCATTCTTGCCGAATATGCCCATACGGACAATTATCGCGTTTGGGAAGAAATTGAATTCCAAAGGCTTTTGCAACGCCAATCTTTCTGGAATGAGAAAAAGACGGAATTCGCTCGGGAGCTTTACATCATACTTGCTCCCAAGATGGCCAAATGGGTCGTCGATTGCGGCTTATTTATTTTCGGCTACCTTGTCCGGGAGTTCTGGAACAAGATCGTAGATCTAAACAAGAAGCGCGGCGCGCCTCTCGAAGACGAAATCTGGGTGGCGAGCATCTTTCATCTCTCCATAAATGTCATGGCTCCTATGAAATACATGTTGCCGTGATATAGTGAAAAACAGAAAGTCCAAACAAGGAGTTAAACAATGTCAGAAGTAGATAGACCCCAATATTCGGAAGAAGTTCTTCAAGAACTCAAAATGCTTTGCGAAAGCTTCGGTTCCGGTGAAGAGGCGCGCAATGATCCGAATTTCGTACTAACCTCGTTACTCAAGAGACTGAATGAGCGAAAGGACAGCATAAGCGCAATGACACGAACAGACCTTGAATGGTCGATTACCCCTCAATCTTTGAAGTTCATTCGTTCGCAGGCGGCTGAACAAAAGAGCGCTGCTTAGAATAAATCTTAAGTTTACATTGTCCGGCACATGGACTGTGCCGGACTTTCTTTTATATATGCTATTGCCTTATAATAGGAGGGTGAGCGGTTGAGGGCTTGTACCGGGCCATGACCAGCGGTTCGCACTCACATTATAGACATTTATTTCAATTTTGGAGCCAGCTTCCGCTGGTCATGAGCCGGCAGAAGTCCAAGACGAAAATAAAAAGCACGGCAGCCGTTCGTTCGCGAGCGGCTGCCGTGCTTTTTATTCCTCCGCGTTTTTTTATCGAAAAAATTTTCGAATGAATTTCATTTCGGGAATTTTTTTTGAAAAACTGATGAGCAAGAAATTTTTTCAGAATATTTTCAGAAAAAAATTTTTCGAGTTATCCACAATTTGCGCGCAAAAAATATTGTGTGAAATATTTTTCCGTATGATAATTTAATCAAGGTCGTAACGGCGCCTGAAAAAATTTTGAAAGAAATTTTTCGAAACGCCGAAAACTTATAAGTAATGACGCACGATGTTTCTCTCGCTCGGATACTGTAGAGCCGTGAGAGCTGATGCGAAATACTATGGCAACTAAGAAAGCAGCAAAGAAGAAGACGAAGAAGGCTGCAAAGAAGTCCACCAAGAAGGCTTCGAAGAAGAAGACCGCGAAGAGGAGGAAGTAAGCGCGTCTTGCAGTCTGATATGAAATCTCCCCGGCAACGGGGAGATTTTGTTTTTCCCTGAACGGCAGTTTCCGATCTCTCTTTCAGCCCTTTATCTTGACCGTATTTTTAATATAGGTTTTATGCTACAATAGGGCGGCTATTCCGAAAACTCAGGGAAAAAGCAGCAAAATACAGCTAAAACTATGGATTTTTTAAAGAATCTTTTCGGCGACGACAGCTCGCGCGAAGTCGGCCGGATCATGAAAATAGTGGAGAAGGTGAATGCGTTCGAGCCAGAAATTTCGAAGCTTTCCGACGAGGAGCTTAGAGGGAAGACGGCTGAATTCAAAGATCGGCTTGCACAAGGCGCTACTCTCGACGACATTCTTCCCGAGGCGTTCGCGGTCGTCCGCGAAGCGTCCCAACGGACGCTCAAGCAGCGCCACTACGACGTTCAGCTTGTCGGCGGCGTCGTCCTCCACGAAGGCAGTATCGCCGAGATGCGCACCGGAGAAGGAAAGACGCTCGTCGCGACGCTTCCCACGTATCTCAACGCCCTTACCGGAAAGGGCGTGCATGTCGTTACCGTAAACGACTACCTCTCCCGCCGCGACGCGGTGTGGGTCGGCCAGATTCCCGCATTCCTCGGGCTTACGGTCGGCGTCATTACCACCGACGGCTCATATATATACGATCCGGCGCACAAGGATCTCGATCAGGAGCGCGACGAAGTCGGCGCTTTCAAGGTCGTGCATGAATTCCTCCGCCCGGTTTCCCGCCGCGAGGCGTACGAGGCCGACATCACCTACGGCACCAACAACGAATTCGGCTTCGACTACCTCCGCGACAACCTCGCGTACTCTAAGGATCAGGTCCGCCAGCGCGGCTACCACTACGCCGTTGTGGACGAGATCGACTCGATTCTCATCGACGAGTCGAGGACGCCGCTCATTATTTCCATGCCGGCCCAGGAATCCGAGCGCCTCTACGAGACGTTTGCCGATATTGTTTCGAAGCTTAAGGTCGACGAGGATTATACCGTCGACGAGAAACTGCACGCCATCCAGATGACCGACGAGGGAATCACCAAGGCCGAGAAGATGCTCGGCGTGGAGAACATCTATACCGACCGCGGCATCAAGTACGTCCACCATCTCGAAACGGCCGTGCGCGCCAAAGCCCTCTACACCCGCGACAAGGAATACGTGGTGCGCGATGGGGAAGTGATCATCGTCGATACGTTCACCGGCCGCCTCCAGCCCGGCAGGCGCTGGTCGGAAGGCTTGCACCAGGCGATCGAAGCCAAGGAAGGAGTGCATGTCCAGAAGGAGTCCCGCACCGCCGCATCGATCACGTTCCAGAACTACTTCCGTTTCTACGAAAAGCTCTCGGGCATGACCGGTACCGCGAAGACCTCCGCGGAGGAATTCTACAAAGTCTACGAGCTTCCCGTCGTAACCATCCCGACCAACAAACCGACCATCAGGAAGGACGACAACGATCTCATCTTCCAGACCGAGAATGGAAAGTTCCGCGCTCTTGCCCGCAAGGTCAAGGAGCTCAACGAAAAGGGCCAGCCGGTCCTCATCGGAACGGTTTCCATCGAAAAGAACGAACTGCTCTCCGAGTACCTCAATAAGGAAGGCATCAAGCACACGGTCTTGAACGCCAAGAACCACGAGCGCGAAGGCGAAATCATCGCCCAGGCGGGACAGAAGGGGGGCGTGACGGTTGCCACCAACATGGCGGGCCGCGGCGTCGACATCAAATTGGGCGGAAGCCCGTCGACCGACGAGGAATACGAAGAGGTGAAGAACCTCGGCGGCCTCTACGTCATCGGCACGGAGCGGCATGAAGCTCGCCGCATCGACAACCAGCTCCGCGGACGCGCCGGCCGCCAGGGAGATCCGGGCGAGACGCAGTTCTATGTCTCCCTCGAGGACAGCCTTATGCGCGTCTTCGGTTCCGACAGGATCAAGGGCATGATGGGCCGCTTCGGCATTCCCGAAGACGAGCCGATCGAAAACAGGCTTATCAATCGCTCGCTCGAGAGCGCGCAGGAGAAGATCGAAGGATTCCACTTCGATGCCCGCAAGCACGTGCTTGAATTCGACGACGTGCTGAACTATCAGCGCAAGATCGTCTACGAGCGCCGCAGGGCGATTCTCTTCGCCGACAAGGCGGAGCTCACCGCGCACATCCAGTCGGAAGTGTTCGATCCGGCTCCCGACGAAATCCGCCCCGGCCTCGAGGCCAAGCGCCGCCAGCTCGGCGAGGATCTCTTCCTCGAGGCGATGCGCGCCGTCATTCTCCAGACGATTGACATGTACTGGATCGACCATCTCGAGACCATGGATTACCTGCGCAACAGCGTCAATCTCCGCGCTTACGGCCAGCGCGATCCGCTCGTCGAATACAAGCGCGAAGGCCTGAGGCTTTTCAAGGAAATGCAGGATGCGATCCGCGACCAGACCTGGGCTGTCATTCCGAACATCGGCGGCCCCGTTCCGACCGAAGAGGAGAAGCCTCTCCAGGCGACTCACGAATCGGTTCTGTCTGTCGATCAGTCGGCGAACTCCGCTCCTTCTGTCGCGGCAAAGGACGAAAGCGGCGAGAAAGTCGGCCGCAATGACCTATGTCCGTGTAATTCGGGAAAGAAATATAAGAATTGCGGGCTCTTGAATACCGAGGAGCACAAGAAGAACATGGCGGTCAAAAAATAACCTCGAGGCTATTTTTTTGATATTTCGAAATATCGAAATTTCGAAATTCTTTTCATTTTTATTCAACTCAGATCTTGATGAGCTAATTTAATTCACAAAATATGACTGCGGGCAGATGTTTAACGACATAACGCCTGAATTTGCATTATGTTCCTGCACATGATAGTTTGAGGGCGGAAGTTGCCATAAGGAGGGCATAATGCCAGGGACAATTGAAGAGAGAGTGGACACACTCGAAATGTCCACAAAGTGGATTGAGGCAGGATTCGAGTTTTTGTTTGCGGAAGCAACGCAATCACACAGGACATTCCGGAAATTCAGAGAAGAGGTTTACGAGAAATTCGATCAAGTCAAACATCGCCTCGACGCGGTGGAAAAGCGCCTCGACGCGGTGGAAAAGCGCCTCAGTTCTTTGGAAGAGAAGGTTGACGAAATCCTTCAAATTCTCAAAAGCAAAAATTAAGATTTTAAAAAGATAGCATCTCTGCCCGCAACTCGTTTTGCGGGCTTCTTTTTCGAAATTTCGACATTTCAAAATATTTAGTATCATAATGGCATGCCGCATATAGAGATTGGCGCGGAGAAGGTGTTTTCGGTGTTCGGCCTCCCCGTAACGAACACGCTTCTTTTGAGCTGGGCGGTCGTGCTCCTCATCGTCATTGTCATCCAAATCATGTCGCGGAAGATGAGCCTCGTTCCGACGGGCTTTCAGAACGCCGTCGAGTACGTGATCGAAGTCCTGCTCGGCCTCATGACCTCTACCTTCGGCTCAGAGCATAAGGCCGTGAAGTATCTCCCGTATGTCGCGACATTCTTCATCATGATCGTCATCTCGAACTGGGCGGGCGTGCTTCCCGGCGTCGGCTCGATTGGCTTGAAGGTCGCGGCGGAGGGCGGCGGGACGTTTCTCCTGCCGTTCCTGCGTTCGCCCGCGAGCGATCTCAATTTCACGCTCGCGCTCGCGATCGTCTCCATCGTCGCCATCAATATCTTCGGCGTCGCCGCGGTGGGGATCGGCCCCCACCTCAAGCGCTTCTTCGACTTCTCGAGCCCGATCAACTTTTTCGTCGGCCTTCTTGAGATCATCGGAGAATTCGCCAAGCTCATCTCGCTCGCGTTCCGGCTTTTTGGGAACGTCTTCGCCGGGGAAGTGCTCCTCATTATCATCGGCTTCCTGGCGCCCTTCATAGCGCCGGTGCCGTTCCTCATGCTGGAGCTTTTTGTCGGGGTCATCCAGGCGCTCATCTTCGCGACGCTCACCCTGGTGTTTCTGAGCATCGCCGTGGAGAAGCATCATGGTTGACCGGCGAGCATATATGATAGAATCCAGGCATCGGAAACGGGCGGTAGGTATAAATAATTATCAATAGGAAAGGAAAATCTTATGGAAAACGTAGACACTTTGAAGAATATTGCGGTCGCGGTGGCGATATTCGGAGGCGCATTGGGTCCGGGAATCGCCATCGGCATGATCGGCGCCAAGGGCCTCGACGCCATCGGCCGCAATCCGGAAGCGTCGGGCAAGATCCAGACGGCAATGATCGTGGCGATCGCGTTCGCCGAGGCGGTGGCGATTTATGCGCTGGTGCTCGGCCTTATTATCAAATTCGTTTAAAGAGAAGGCAAAATTCAAAATGCAAAACTCAAAATTGCAATTCAAAATTGGAAAAATTGAATGCAATACTGGGGTTTTTGATTTTGATTTAAAATTTTGCTTTTTGACTTTTGGTTTTTGAATTTCCTTCATGTCTGACCTGCTTCACAACTTCGGCATCGATTGGAAGCTGCTTATCGCCCAAGCGGTGAACTTCTTCATCCTGCTCTATATCCTGAAGCGGTACGCCTACGCGCCGGTCGTGAAGATGCTCAACGAACGCCATCGCAAGATCAAAAAAGGCCTTCATGACAGCGCCGAAGCCGAGAAGAGGTTGAAGGACGCTTCCGAGAAGGGCAGGGATATCGTAAAGGCCGCGGAAGCAAAAGCGCTCGATGAGATCGGGCGCGCCGAAGAGACCGCTCGGGAGCGGGAAGCGGAGCTCATCGAAGCGGCGCATCGGAAGGCCGACAGTGTCCTCCAGTCGGCGCGGAAGGCGGCGGAAGGGGAGCGAGAACGGGCTTCGGAGGAAATGGAAGGCGCAGCGAAGGATCTCGTCCTTCTTGCGACTGCCAAAGTTCTTGGGAAAATGGAGCCGTCGGAGCGCGACGCCCATTTGGTGGGAGAGGCCCTGAAGGAGCTTCGCGTAGCGGCAAAACATCTATGACCCTGTTGTAGAAAATAGCATTTAAAAAACTGCAATTCTTAGTAACTTTGATTCATGTGCATAGATACATTACAAATTAATCTTGGAAAAATATTGCTCCGAAGGAGCGATGCCATTTTTCACAACAGGGTATGAGATACAGCGCGCGACAATATGCCGAGGCGCTCCACAAGGCGCTCGAGGAAAAGAAGGGCGGGGAAAGGGCCGAAGCGCTTACGCGCTTCGCGGCGCTTATCCGCCGCAACGGCGACAAGAGCCTCTTGGAGCGCATTCTCATTCAATACGAGCGCATCGACCTCGAGAAGAGTGGCACGGTGAAAGCCGAAGTCGAAACTCCCGAGGCGCTTGCGCCCCATGTGAGGCGAGAGATCGAGAAGGCGATCGGCAAGCCCGTGATGCTCATGGAAAAGAGCGATCCTTCGCTCATTGCGGGAATTCGGATACTCCTCAATGACACGTTGCGCATCGATGCGTCCGCACGAACCATGATTGCCGGACTATTCAGTCCAAGAAAATAATTTTCAATTATCAATTTTCAATCAATTCTCAATGAAACAATTTTCAAGCTTCAGATATTGAAAATTAAAAATTCGCACGCACCATGTCCTCACCGCTTATAGACAATCTTAAAAAAGAAATCGAAGGAGCCGAAACGGGCGCCCGCCGCCATGAAATCGGCACCGTCATCGAAGTGGGCGACGGCATTGCGCGCATCTTCGGCCTCACCAACGTAGCGCTCCAGGAAATGGTCGAGTTCGAAACCTCCGAAGGCCCCGTTTCGGGCGTCGCATTCAATCTCGAGGAGGACAATGTCGGCGCGATCATCCTGGGCGACTACGCGAAGGTGAAGGAAGGCGACCATGTCACGCATGCGGGGCGCATCCTGTCAGTGAGGGTGGGAGAAGAGCTTATCGGCCGCGTCATCGATCCCTTGGGCGAGCCGCAGGATGGAAAGGGCCCGATCTTCGCTTCCGAAAGCAATGCAGTATACAACCCGATAGAGAGCAACGCCCCGTCCGTGGTCGACAGAAGCCCGGTGAATACTCCGATCCACACCGGCATCAAGGCGATCGATTCGATCATCCCGATCGGCCGCGGCCAGCGCGAGCTCATCATCGGCGACCGCCAGGTCGGCAAGACGTCGATCGCGATCGACACGATCATAAACCAGAAGAACGACACGAGGCACCGCACGCCTATCTGCATTTATGTCGCGGTGGGTCAGAAGCAGTCGAAGGTCGCCACCGTCATCGCGACGCTCGAAGAGAAGGGCGCGATGGAGTACACCATCGTCGTTTCGGCGCCCGCTTCCTCCCCGGCGTCGTTCCGCTATATCGCGCCCTACAGCGCCGCCGCGATCGCCGAGTATTTTATGAACAAGGGCCAGGACGCGCTCGTGGTTTACGACGACCTTTCCAAGCACGCGGTCGCGTACCGCGAGATCTCGCTCCTCTTGCGCCGCCCTCCCGGCCGCGAAGCGTATCCGGGAGACATCTTCTATCTCCATTCGAGGCTTCTCGAGCGTGCGGCGAAACTGAACGACAAAAAGGGCGGCGGCAGCTTTACGGCGCTTCCAATCATCGAGACCCAGCTGGGCGACGTGTCGGCCTACATTCCGACGAACGTCATTTCGATTACCGACGGGCAGATCTATCTCGAGTCGGACCTCTTCAACCAGGGTGTCCGTCCCGCGGTGAACGCCGGTCTCTCGGTTTCGCGCGTCGGCTCGTCCGCCCAGACGAAGGCCATGAAGAAGGTGGCAGGCCGCCTGCGCCTTGAGCTCGCCCAATTCCGCGAGCTTGCCGCGTTCGCCCAGTATTCCTCCGAACTCGACGAGGGAACGAAGCGCACCATCAATCGCGGCAGGGTTCTCACCGAAGTTCTGAAGCAGAACGAGCTCGAGCCGATGCCGTTCGAGAAGCAGATCGTGCTCATTTATGCGGCGACGCAGGGACTCTTCGACGCCGTGCCGCTCGACGATGTGCGGAAGACATACGAGGAGTTCCTCTCGTTCGTCGATAAGCTCCATGCCGACATTCTCGCGTCGCTCAAGGATTCGGGGGAGCTCACCGATGACACCGCGGCGAAGCTCAAGGCGATCAACGAGGAATTCAGGCAGATGAAATCATAAAGGATATGCAGTCACTGCGAGATCTAAAAAGACGAATACGGTCAGTCAAGAATATCGGCCAGATCACCAAGGCGATGGAAGTCGTGTCCATGACAAAGATGCGCAGGAGCCAGGCATTCGCGCTTGATGCGCGGCCGTATTCCATCGCCGCATTCGAGATGTTCCTGAACCTTCTCACGATGGCGCCCGAACAGAGCGGACTTCTCCAGGCTCGCCCTGACACGAAGAAGCTTCTTGCGGTGGTGACGTCGGACAAGGGCCTTGCCGGCGCGTTCAACGAGAACGTTTTGCGCATGGCGAATCGTTGGATCGAAGATCGGAAGAAAGAAGGCAAGGAGTACGCGCTTCTCGTCGTCGGCAGGAAGGCCAAGGACGCGTTCGAACGGCGCGGCGAGCCGATCGTCGAAAGCTTCACCGGCTTCGGCGACTACTCGACCCTCGAGGAGACGGAGCCCGTCGCGAAGCGGATCGTCGGAGGGTTCGTCGCGGGCGAATGGAGCGGCGCCGACATTGCCTTCACCCATTTCCGCTCGACCCTGAAGCAGGAAGCCGTGCTTCGGCAGGTCCTGCCGGCGACGAAGGAGGCGCTCGAGGAGGCCGTTCGCGCGATCGTTCCCGAATCGGGCAAGTACCATGAACTTGCCGAGGAGGAAATCGCCGAGACTGACGGCTATTCGCACGAATTCATCTTCGAGCCGAGCCCCAAGGAGATTCTCGACGAGCTCATTCCGGAGCTTTTGAAGATCCGCATCCATCACGCCATCCTTGAATCGAACGCGTCCGAGCACTCGGCGCGGATGGTCGCGATGAAAAGCGCTTCTGACAATGCGCGGGAGCTTAGCGGCGAGCTCAACCTCGACTACAACAAGGCGAGGCAGTCGGGCATCACCGCGGAGCTCGCCGAAGTCGTCGCGGGGCAGGCAAGCGTCGAATAAATTCAAAAGTCAAAATCCAAAATGCAAAAGTTTAAATTAAAATCAGAAAGTATCCGGAATGTAGCCGAATTACCGCTTTTGAATTGCAATTTTGACTTTTGACCTTTGAATTTTGAATTAAATTTTTATGAACCACACTCACAAAACCGAAAAGCATACGGAAACGAAAAGGAGGGGCAAGATATCTCAAATCATCGGCACGGTCGTCGATGTCGAGTTTCCGGAAGGGCATCTGCCGGAGCTTTTCAATGCGCTCGTCGTGCACGACGGAGAGCGGGAAGTAGTGCTCGAAACGTCGCGCCACCTCGGATTCGGCGTAGTACGCGCCATCGCGCTCTCCTCGACCGACGGGCTGAAGCGCGGCATGGAGGCGGCAGATACGGGCGAGCCGATTACCGTGCCGGTGGGTCCTGAAACGCTCGGCAAGCTTTTCAACGTATTCGGCAAGACGATCGGGGACGAATCGGATGGATCGGAATCTGAACAGCATGATTTTCCGCGCCGCGCGCCGATCCACAGGCCGGCTCCGTCCCTCACGGAGCAGTCGACCAAAGTCGAGATTTTCGAGACCGGCATCAAAGTGATCGATCTTCTCGCGCCGTTCGTTCGCGGCGGCAAAGTCGGCCTCTTCGGCGGCGCGGGCGTCGGCAAGACCGTGCTTCTCAAAGAGCTCATCCGCAACGTTGCGGAGGAAGCCGGAGGCGTTTCCGTTTTTGCGGGCGTCGGCGAGCGCACCCGCGAAGGCAACGACTTGCTTCTTGAAATGAAGGAATCCGGCGTTCTCGACAAGGCCGTGCTCGTCTTCGGCCAGATGAACGAAGTTCCCGGCGCCCGCCTTCGTACGCCGCTTAGCGCCTTAACGCAGGCGGAATATTTCCGCGACGAGGAAGGCAAGGACGTGCTTCTATTCATCGACAATATTTTCCGCTTCTCGCAGGCGGGCAGCGAAGTCTCGGCGCTCCTGGGCCGCATGCCGTCCGCCGTGGGCTACCAGTCAACGCTTGCCTCCGAAATGGGCGCGCTTCAGGAGCGCATCGCCTCGACCAAAAAAGGCGCAATCACTTCGGTGCAGGCGATCTACGTTCCGGCCGACGATATCACCGACCCGGCGCCGGCCGCGGTCTTCGCGCACCTCGACTCGACCATCGTGCTCTCCCGCGCCCTGACCGACATCGGCATCTACCCCGCCGTCGATCCGCTTGCCTCCGCCTCGAGCGCCTTGGATCCGAAAATCGTCGGGCAGGAGCATTATGAGACCGCCCGCGGCGTAGTCCGCGTGCTCCAGCGCTACGCGGAGCTTCAGGACATCATCAGCCTTCTCGGCATGGAAGAGCTTTCCGCCGAAGACAGGACGACGGTCGCCCGCGCCCGCAAGATCCAGAAATTTCTCTCCCAGCCGTTCTTCGTCGGCGAGGTCTTCATCGGCATTCCGGGAGAATACGTGAAGCGCGAGGACACGGTGCGGAGCTTCAAGGAGATCCTCGAAGGCAAGCATGACGACTTGCCCGAGGACGCCTTCTACATGAAAGGGGCGATTGAAAAAATCAAATAAAATTTGCAATTCTCAATTTTCAATGAATTTTTAATTTTCAATTTTACAAACGTTTGAAAATTAACACATTGATAATTGATTGAAAATTAAAAATTTAAAATTTTAAAATGAAGGCTCGCGTCTACACATTAAAAGGAGTGCTTTTCGAAGGCGAGGCGAAGGAGCTCATTGCCGAAACGACTACTGGCGAAATCAGCATTCTCGCGAATCACGAGCCGCTCGTGACGGTCTTGAAGCCTTCCGAGCTTGTCGTAGTGAAGGAGGACGGGGAGAGGAGCGCTGTGCGCATCGAAGGCGGCTTTCTCGAGGTGCGGCCCGAAAGCGAGGTGATCGTGCTTGCGAAAAGCGCCGCCTGAAATATTGCATTTAAAATAATTTCGTGGTATAATTTTAAAAGAAGGAAACAATATGTTGCTTAAAGAAAAATCGAAGATACTGTCCGTTCATAAGCCAGTAAAAGGAGGCGTATGTTTCTGTACGGAGCCGAGATTCCGGGAAAAAATGCCCGCTCTCATCAAAAAACATTATGGATGGGAAGATAGCGAAGATTATGATGTCGCCATTCTTGCTGGCGGAGGAGGAGGACTGGTGTCTCTCGATCGGGACGGCCGCGGGCAAGTGGTGCTGAATGATTTCAAGGTTGTTACGTTAGGCGCTCACCACGGCAATGAAATCATTCTTCTCAATCATCAGGATTGCGGAATGTATGCCGCATGGATGGAAAAGAAATTCAAATCCGGAGAAGAAGAGGAAGAACGCTTGTTTCATCATGAGGAATTGAAGAAAGAAGGAGCGAGGGCGAGAAAGGAATTTCCTGATCCTGCAATCAAGATTCGGCTTGGGTATGTCTTCGTCAACGATAAAGATGAGCCTGATATCGAGGACGTCGAATTCGAATAAGGTTCAGTACTGTCTTAAAGAGGCGATTCATCGCCTCTTTTTTTGTTTTCCACTTCTGCGGGGCTTCGGGATGCCGTATGATGAAAGAGGGAATCTATGAAACCGAAAGCATTTCTCTTTTTGTTGCGGGTGATAATGGGCTGGCTTTTTCTCTACGCCGGCTTTTCGCATATTACGACTCCGGGCTGGTCGGCCGCCGGATTCTTGAACGGCGCCAAGACGTTCCCCGCATTCTTCCATGCGCTCACTGCGCCGCAGATATTGCCTATGGTTAACCTGGCAAACGAATGGGCGCTCGTGCTTCTCGGCGTCTCGCTCATCGCCGGGCTTTTCGTGAAATGGAGCGCGCCGTTGGGAGCCGTTCTCATGCTTCTGTACTACTTGCCGGGACTTTCATTCCCGCATGTTGCATCGGGCTATATCGTCGATGAGCATATCGTGTATATCTTCGCGCTGCTCTATATGGCGGCCGCCGGGGCGGGGAAGGCGTGGGGCCTCGACGGGAAATTTCATTCATAAATAAATGGGAAAGAGAATTCTGCAATCGAAAAAACCGAAGCGTCCGGCTCATGTGCGCCATCCGAGACACAAGATGCTTCGCGATCTTCTTATCGTTGCGGTGAGTTTCGCCGGAGCGTATTACCTCGCGCAGTTCGGAGCGCTCAATTTCCTCATCGCCTCGCATGGCAATAACATCCTCGGAAGCTTCATTGCCGGCGCGCTCTTCACGTCGACCTTCACCATCGCGCCGGCCGCGGTCGTTCTCGCCGACATCGCCCATGTCGCCTCGCCCTACACGGTGGCGTTGTGGGGCGCCTTCGGTTCGATGCTCGGCGACTTGGTGCTGTTCAATTTCATAAAAGGCAATCTCGCCCATGACGCGGAGGATATCCTCGAGCATTCGCCATATAAGCGCTTTCTCTCCGTTTTTCATCTGCGCTTCTTCCGATGGCTGACGCCGCTTGTCGGCGCGCTCGTCATTGCCTCGCCCTTGCCCGACGAGATCGGTCTCGCCATGATGGGCTTCTCGCGCATGCGCACCGCCATTTTCCTGCCGATCTCCTTCGCCATGAGTTACCTGGGCATCCTCTTCATCTGCTTCCTCGCCCAGTCGGTTTCGTAGCTCCTATCGCGGAACGGCGTTCCATACTATGCTTAGAGAATGAACTGGCGCCAATACCTGAACCCGCTTTTGATCGCCGTCGCAGTCGCGGCGGTTTTCGTCCTGCTCGGCGCCTTCTCGACCGGCGAATTCGCCGATTTCGCGAATCCCGCTCCCGAGGCTTCTTCGACCGGCGCGAGCGCGACATCGAGCGATTCCGTCACGCTCGTCTTCGCGGGCGACATCATGCTTTCCCGCGCCATCGGCTCGCTCATGGCGGAGAACGGCTTCGATTTCCCGTACGCGCGCCTCGACGGCACGATACGGGACGCCGATATCGCGTTTGCCAACCTTGAAACGCCCGTGTCGACGAGAGGCGCGAATGTCGGAAGCATCTATTCGTTCCGCTCCGATCCTGCCTCGCTCGCCGGTCTGAAGAATGCGGGCTTCGACGTCGTCTCGATGGCGAACAACCACATCTGGGATTACGGCCGCGACGCGTTCCTCGATACGATCTCGAATCTCGACGACGCGGGATTGAAGCATGCCGGCGGCGGCGCGACATTCGCCGATGCCCACGCTCCCGCGCTTGTCCGCGCCAAGGGGCACACGGTCGCCCTCCTCGCGTACACGAAGCTCGTGCCGCCGTTTTTGAGCGGCAATGATTCCGCCCCCGCGGTCGCATATCCCGATCCGACGCAGATCGCCGCGGATATCGCCGCCGCGAAGAAAGAAGGCGCGGACATCGTAATCGTCTCCTTCCATTGGGGAACGGAATATTCGACAACGCACGATGCGGCGCAGGAAGCGCTTGCGCACGCCGCGATCGACGCTGGCGCGCTTATCGTCATGGGGCATCATCCGCATGTGGCGGAGGAAATCGAGCGGTACAAGGGCGGCCTCATCATGTACAGTCTCGGCAATTTCGTATTCGACCAGAATTTCTCCGCCGATACGTCGCACGGCCTCCTGATGCGCGTCGTTGCGGACGGGAAGGGGATAGAATCGGTAGAGCCTCTCGAAGTGAAATTCAACGCCTCGTACCAGCCGGTCATAGCCGGCCCATGGCCGCAGAAAGCGAATGTGTTATAGTGGGGCCATTACAACTAAGACAGTCAGACAATGAAGAAAAAAACCATTTTCATAACCGTTGCCGTCATTGCCGTTGTCGCGGCGATCGTCACAGCTGTCACGATTGCACCTCAAAAGAGCGGCGCGTATGATCAGTTCGCTCAATGCATCAAGGATTCAGGCACGACCTTCTACGGCGCATTCTGGTGCCCCCATTGCCGCGATCAGAAAGCTGAATTCGGAAAGTCGGCGAAATATCTTCCGTATGTAGAGTGCTCGACTTCCGACGGCCAGTCGCAGAATGCGACATGCAATGCGGCGGGAATCCAGGGCTATCCGACATGGGTCTTTCCCGATCACTCGACGACCACCGGCGTTCAGACGCTTCAAACGCTTGCCGAAAAAACGAGCTGTCCGCTGCCTTCGGCGCAATAATTTTCCATGACCGGCTTCACTGAGATTCTCACCGTAATTCTATCCTCGCTCGCGGTCATCGCGCTTCTCGGCGCGCTTGTCGCCTTTTATGCGGCGTATGCCCGCAGTTCGATCGGCGTGCGCATTCGGGAATACATCGGCCCCAAGTCGCTCGTTCTTGCGCTCCTCGTCGCGGCGGGCGCCGCCGCAGGCAGCCTCCTGTATTCGTATGCCGCAGGCTTCGTCCCATGCGATCTGTGCTGGTATCAGCGCGTGTTTCTTTTCCCTCAAGTCGTCATTCTCGCGGTTGCGCTCGCGAAAGGGGATCGCGGCGCTGGAAGATACGGCCTCGCGCTCTCTATTCCGGGAGCTCTGATTGCCCTCTATCATACGTATATCCAGCTTGCGGGATCCGGCACCCTCCTGCCGTGCGCCGCCGCGGGCGCCGCATGCTCGAAAGTCTATTTTCTCGAATGGGGCTTCATCACCATCCCGACGATGTCCCTCATCGCGTTCCTCGCGCTCATCGCCTTCTATCTCGTGCACGGAAAGGCCTCGCGGAGCATCAAGAGGCTTATCTGATCGTGGGCATCGGCGCGCATGCTCTTCAGTTCCGTTCACGCGGGCTTCATTCGGCATCGTTATGATCCTTTCATATAATCCTTAATCGGCAATCCGTCGGGAATGCCCGCGAGTGAAATGAAAAGATTCGTCGTTATCGGAGGAGGAACGGGCAGCCATGCCGTGCTTCGGGGGCTTAAGCGGTATCCGCTTGACCTCACTGCCGTCGTCTCCATGTTCGATTCCGGAGGCTCGACGGGAATGCTCCGCGACGAATTCGGCATATTGCCGCCGGGCGACGTGCGCCGCTGCCTGGTGGCGCTTGCCGAAGAGAACGCGCCGCGCGGCAACGGCAGGCGGGGCGGACCCAATATCCTTCGCGAGCTTTTCAATTATCGCTTCAGCGAAGAGTCGTCCTTGAAGGGGCACAGCATCGGCAACCTGTTCCTGACCGCCCTTACGCAGATCCTGGGGAACGAGGCATTGGCCATCAGGGAAGCGGGCAAGGTTTTGAATATCAAGGGGCGGGTGCTTCCCGTATCGCTTACGAACGCGCATCTCCATGCTGAGCTCGAAGACGGCACCGTCATCCGGGGAGAGACCAATATCGATATACCGAAGCATGACGGATCGAAGCGGATCAGGCGCGCGTTTCTCGAGCCTGCGGCATTCGCCTTCGAAGAGACCGAGGCCGCGATCAGAAACGCCGACGCGATCATCATCGGCCCCGGCGATCTTTATACGTCGATCATTCCGAATCTCCTGGTGAAGGGCATTCCCGAAGCGATTCGAGAAAGCCGGGCGACGAAGATTTTCGTCTGCAACGTCATGACCAAGTGGGGCGAGACGAACGGCTTCAAAGCGTCGGATTTTGCGCGTGAAGCCCTCTTCTATTCAGGCCTCGACGCGTTCGATTATGTCATCTGCAGTTCGACGCCGCTTTCTCTCCCGACGCTCCGGCGCTATTCGGAGGAAAAATCGTTTCCCGTCATCTGCGACCCGCTGCTCGGGAATTTTGCCCGACGGGTGGTGCGCGAGGATGTCGCACTCGCTTCCGACATCATCCGCCACGACTCGGAGAAGCTCGCGTCGGTCATTATCGCCCAATGCCATGAAAATGCTTATCTCGGATTTGGACGGAACGCTCTCGAGCGCGACCGGCCGGTCGGATAGCCGCCCGGATTCCTTGCGGCTTCTCCGCCCGCGCGAAGGCGCGCTTGAGCTCCTCACGCTTCCGAACTTCAGGAACTTCCTCGTCTCAACGGGCGAGATCCATACGGAGACGATCAAGCTGGGTGTCTTGAAGTTCGGCCATCTCTTTCACGGCATATACACCGTGCATTCGGAGCGCGACAAGCGCTTCGTCTTCGAAGAGCTGTTTGCTACGCACGGAAGGGGGCTC
>DASZYS010000046.1:0-5534 GCA_035545295.1 Minisyncoccota bacterium
CCTCTCCGACAGGGCTTCTCTCGCCGCGGATGCCGGTCTTCTCTTTATCTTCCCTCAGCCCGACTACATCGGCATCTGGATGAAAGATATGAATTTTCCGATTGACGTGATCTGGCTCGACAGCACTATGAAAGTCATCTATATCGTTCCAAACATGACGCCTGAATCGTATCCGAAAGTCTATACTCCGACGTCGCCCGCGGCGTACGTGCTCGAAGTGAACGCGGGCGTCGCCGCGCGCGAAAATATCAAAATCGGCGACCAGGCAAAAATCATTCCCGGGGTGTGAAAAGAATCCTATTTTTCGCCTTCGATCGGCGTCGGGCCTTACATGCTCGGCATTTTTGTTATCCGGTGTGATGTCCACATTTTTTTTGCCGAAGCGCAGGAGTAAAATATTAAAACCTTAACGGAAACGGAGAATTTTTGGCGGTTTTTTCACGGTTTTCGCATATTTTTATGCAAAAATAGGAAGAAACTGCTTATTTTCATCTTATCCGCATACGGCGCACGTTTTATCAAATTTAGTTTCTAGCTTCAGCGATCATGAGTATTTTCATCACCAAGCACGACGGTACGAAGGAGCCGTTTAACGCGGACAGGATCAACCGATCCATCGAGCGCGCCGCCCGCGGCCTCACGAACCCCGTCGGCATGGTGACTCAGATCGCGACCGAAACGCGCCTTACGCTCTACGATGGCATCACGACCGACGAGATGGATCAGGCGACCATCAACGCGGCCGTCCAGAACATCAAGGAGGACATCGAGTACGACAAGGTGGCCGTGCGCCTGCTTTTGAAGACCGTGTACCGCCAGGTTTTGGGCGATTATGACAAGGACGACTCGGGCGACCTCGCCGAGAAGCATCGTGACGGCTTCATTACCTATATACAGGAAGGCGTCGCCGACGGACGGCTCCACCCGGACATGGCGGCGAAGTTCGACCTCCCGAAGCTCGCCGAAGCCCTTCGCGTCGACCGCGACGAGCTCTTCGACTACGCCGGACTCGACAGTCTCTTGAACCGCTATGCGCTCAAGGGCATCGACCAGGCGCCGAAAGAAACGCCGCAGTACTTCTTCATGCGCATTGCCATGGGCCTTTCGTACAACGAGTCCGATCCGACGCTCTGGGCTATCCGCTTCTACAACAAGATGTCGCGCCTCGAGTACATCGCTGGCGGCTCGACCAATCTCGCCGCAGGCACCACGAAGCCCTCGCTCTCGAACTGCTTCCTCCTTGAAATCCACGACGACATGGGCCATATCGCCAAGTCGGTCTCCGACGTGATGCTTCTCTCGAAGGGCTCGGGCGGCATCGGCGCCTCTATCACGAAGCTCCGCGCCGCGGGCTCGCCCCTGAAGAGCAACAACGGCACCTCGACCGGCCCGACGCCATTCGCCAAGGTCATCGACACCGCCATCCGCGCCATCCAGCGCGGCGGCAAGAAGAAGGGCGCGCTCGCGTTCTACATGGAGAACTGGCATCTCGATTTTCCGGAATTCCTCGACTGGAAGCAGAACAACGGCGACGACTACATGCGCATGCGCACCGCGAACACCGCCGTGTTCATCTCGGACGAATTTATGAAGCGCGTTGACGCAGGCGACGACTGGTACATGTTCGACCCGGCCGAAACTCCGGACTTGAACGAGCTCTACGGCTCGGCATTCAGCAAGCGCTACAAGGAATACGTCGCGATGGCCGAAGCGGGCCAGCTCCGCGCCTTCAAGAAGGTTCCCGCGTCCGAGCAGTATCGCCAGATCCTCGTTTCGCTCCAGACGACCGCACATCCGTGGCTCACGTGGAAGGACACGATAAACAATAGGGCCCTCAACAACAACCGCGGCACCATCCACATGTCGAACCTCTGCACCGAAATCTGCCTGCCGCAGGACAAGGACAACATCGCCGTCTGCAATCTCGCCTCGCTCAACCTTTCCGCGCACGTTTCCAACAAGGAAGTGAACTGGTCGCGGCTCGAGGAGTCGGTGCGCTTCGCCATCCGCCAGCTCGACAACCTCATTGACATCAACCAGCTTCCGGTGCCGGAAGCCGCGCGCTCCGATAGGGAGAACCGCGCCATTGGCCTCGGCATCATGGGCTTCGCCGATACCATCGAGCGCCTCGGCATGAGCTACGACTCCGAGCATGCATGGGATTTCGCCGACCGCATCTTCGAGTTCGTGAGCTACATGGCGATCGACGAATCGGCCAATCTTGCGAAGGAGCGCGGCAGCTACATGCACTTCCAGGGATCGGAGTGGTCGAAGGGCAAGGTGCCCGTTGACACGCTGGCGAAAGTCGAGGAAGACCGCGGCGTGCCGCTCACCGTCTCGCGCGAGAGCAAGCACAAGGGGCTCAACTGGGACGTGCTCCGCGCCAAGGTGAAGAACGGCATGAGGAACTCGACCTTGATGGCGCTTGCTCCGAACGCGAACATCGGCCTCGTCGCCGCGACGACGCCGGGCTTCGATCCGCGCTTCGCGCAGGTCTTCTCGCGCAACAAGATTTCCGGCAAGTATCTCGACATCAATAAGAATCTCGTGAAGGACCTGAAGAACATGGGGCTGTGGGACAAGGTGAAAGACCAGATCATCGAGAGCCAGGGCGACATCGCGGGCATCGACGGCATCCCCCAGCACTTGAAGGATATCTACAAGACGTCGTTTACTACCTCGCCGTACGCCTTCATCGAAGTGGCGGCTCGCGCGCAGAAATGGGTCGACCAGGGCCTCTCGCGCAACATGTATCTCGATACGCGCGACAACGACGAGATCATGAAAATCTACAAGACCGCATGGGAGAAGGGCGTGAAGACCACGTATTATCTCCACATGAAGCCGCGGCACACGGCGGAGCAGTCGACGGTCGCGGTCAACAAGGCCCAGCAGATCGGCAAGATGGGCTTCGCGGCGGCATTCGGCAAGAAGGACGCCGCGCCCCAGCCCTTCAGCGCGCCGCTTCAGAAGACGCTTGAGCTTGAGCCCGTTACGATCGCTCCGGCACCCGAGCCGGTTGTGGCCGAAGCCGCGCCTGTCGCGTCCGCGCCTACTGCCGCTCCGGTCAAAAAAGAAGAGCCTGCGGCACCCGTACGCGCGACCGGCGGATTCGCAAGCCTCTCGAGCCTGAAGAAGCTCGCGGATGCTCCCGCTCCAGCTGAGAAGAAGGAAATCCCGCTCGCGGCGGCGCTCAATTCAAGCGAAGCTTCGGCGAAGCCTACAGAGAAGCAGGAGAGGGAAAAGGTGGCGGTGCCGGTCTCTTCCATGCACGCTGAAGCGCAGGCGGCGGAAGCTCCGAAGAAGAAGTACAATCTGATATTGCCGGAGGATCCTGGGGCCGCCGACATCTGCATCGGTTGCGAATAAAGGGCCGCTCGGACACATTGATTTCAAAACACGATAAAATCCAGCCCGGTCGGCTGGATTTTTCTATACTCAGGTGATTTTCTACTAAAAATCACCCTCCGTAATGTTTTGAAATCAAGAATCCTCGCTCTAGTGTTCAGAAGGAACGCCCGCGCGGGACATGCGGGCTACGGGCGTGCATTGATAAGGATTCTTACGCCTCGAACTTCAAGAAAAATCCTCGGGATTCTTTGCTCAAAGTTTGCTCCTTGAATTCGAGCAAAAATATAACGTAAATCCTAATAAGATTTTAAAAAAGACCCGTCGGACATTGCTGTTCGGCGGGTCGATTGTCGACTGAATCATCAAGGTGCTTTATACACGATATTCCTTCTGATGCCGGCTTGAGGAATTACAAATTCATAGTGCGGGAGAGGAAAAGTTACTCCCAAGAGCCAGTACTTTCTTTTGGAGAATGTCCAGTATCTCCTCCTTAAAGACGCGCTTTTTTTATCCGATTCAATGATGCTCGTCCGATCATCGATGAATCTGCTCTGAGGGGAAAAACCCTGATCTGTTCTTACGTAGTAAAAACCGAATGGATCTCCCTCCCGCAAGCTGATATCCATAAAGAATGCTTTGTCCGCTCCTTCTGTCTCAAGAAAGCTGACCAGTTCTTGCGTGTCTTCTACAAACGTTCTTTTTGGCAATATCGCGCCGAGAAGCGCGGCTACAGCAACACCTGTCATAAGACCAACAGCTGCTGCCACTGCCATCTGATACCGGAAGTAATAACGGGGGCCCAAATCAGAAATCATTTTTTGCGCTTCATGCGACAAGGGCCGTTTCAGACGAAAGAATTGAATTAGCAAAGCGCAGGCCATTCCTGCGAGGATAATTAGCATAATCTGCCTCCATCATCAAAATAAATTTAAATTAGTTGTTTGTCAATTTTTCTCCAATAGCGTAGGGAAACGGGGGAGCGTCAATAGGCTTTTGCGGTTCGCGTTTCGTATAATAAGGGAACTCAAAATTTAGGAACTTATCAGCTAATTCCAACAACACAATGGCACTCATCGGCAAGGCTTCCCCGGAAGACATGAATCTTCATCCGCTCAACTACAAGTGGGCGTATGATCTCTACAATCAGGCGGTCCGCAATACGTGGTTTCCTCACGAGATCGCCTTGAAGGAAGATATCGAGGATTGGGAGAAGATGACGGAGGACGAGCGGCATGCCGTGAAGTTTTTGATGGCGTTCTTCAACCCCGCGGAGCTCATCGTCAACCGCTCGATCGCGCTCGGCATCTATCCGTACTTGAAGAGTCCCGAGTGCCATCTCTATCTCGCCAAGCAGATGTGGGAGGAGGCGAACCACTGCGTCGCTTTCGAGTACGTGCTCGAGACGTTCCCGTTCGACCGCGACACCATCTATGACGTGCACCTCGAAGTGCCGTCGATGCAGGCCAAGGAGGCGTACATCAACCGCTACATGAAGCGCATGACGGAGGACACGCTCGACATCTCGACGGTCGAAGGCAAGAAGGACTTTATCCGCAATCTCGTAGCAACGAACATCGTCATGGAAGGCACGTGGTTCTACTCGGGCTTCATGGTGGCGCTCAGTTTCCGCCAGAGGAACCAGCTGCGCAACTTCGGCTCGATGATCAACTGGGTCATCCGCGACGAGTCGCTCCACCTCAAGTTCGGCATCAACCTCATCCACAACATCCTCGAGGAGAACGCCGAGCTTCTCACCGAAGAATTTGCGAACGAGATCCGCAGCATCATCATCGAAGGCGTGAATCTCGAGACCGATTACAACAAGGACCTTTTCCCGAATGGCATCTTGGGCCTCAACGCTGACTATGTGAATCAATATGTTCAGTATGTGGCGGACCGCAGGCTTGAGGAGCTCGGACTTCCCAAGCACTACAATGTGACGAACCCTGCGAAGTGGATGTCGACCGCAACCGACGTCTTTGAGCTTGTGAACTTCTTCGAAGCGCAGAATACGAGCTACGAAGTCGATGCCCGCGCCCATTCGGCGGATACGGCGGAAAAGAAGGAGGCTCCGGCCGAACCGGCTCAGGGAGAATAGGGAAGTTGCTAGTTGTTAGTTTCTAGTTATTAGTTTGCAGGAAAATGGCGGCACAAAACCTTTCGATATATCGAAAGGTTTTGTG
>DASZYS010000047.1:0-6842 GCA_035545295.1 Minisyncoccota bacterium
TGGACGACCTCACGACGTCGACCGTCGACGACTCGACGTCGAACGGCAATGACGGTACGAAGGTCGCCGCAAACCATCCGGCGGAAGGCTCCGGCTACATAAGCAAAGGCCAGTTCTACGCCGACTCAACGAGTTATTACATTAATAGCGGCACTGCAAGCAGTCTCAACACCACGAACAGCTTCACAATTTCAGGCTGGATGAATTTCACCGATTTCGGCACCGGCCTCGCGACGCCCTTTGAGGCGCTCATGTGGAAAGGAGACGGTAACACCGACAGTACCATCAATTACTTCGCTGAAACGGCTCCCGGCAGCGTAATGCGCGTGGGATACGCGGTCAGCGGATCATACAAGATCCTCGACAGCACGGTCGCCCTCAGTTCGAGTAGATGGTATTTCATCACCGGCACCTACGATGGCACGTCCAATGTGCTCTCGCTCTACATCGACGGCGATCTCAATACTTCAGGCGTCCAAAACGCCGACCCGTCGACGAACACTTCGCCGCTCACCATCGGCTCATGTTCAGTTTCGGGAAATTGCGACAACATGACCGGCACGATCGACGAAGTTCATATTTCCAACGTTGCCCGCTCCGCAGGGTGGGTCAAGACCGAGTACAACAACCAGCTCTCACCATCGTCATTCGTCGCCTTGGGCGGCAGGCAGTCACAGGGCAGAATCTCGTACACTTCTTCATCGTCCGTTTCGACAGCGCCTGCCTATAAGATACGCGGGGGAGTCAAATTCAGGTAAAAAATGGCGCACTCGTCTTTGGTATGCCCTTCTCAAGGGATCGGGCATGGCTCTAGGATAGTGCAAACGGGCGTGAGGCGGATATAATGGGGGAAATTACGCTCCCATGCCTACCGGAAGGAAATTCGCATATCTCTTCACCTCCGTCGCGCTTCTTGCCGGGCCGATTTTCGTGCCGTTCGAGCCGTCGTACATCTCCGTGGCGGGAAATACCGCGCTTCGCGCGGCGGAGTATCTTGCAGGCGCCGCAGGTCCGTTCCTCTCGGCGGCGGCGGTCGAATTCCAGGATTCATTCCAGAGCGCGTGGACCGGAAAGCAGGCGCCGAAAGCTTCAGTCGCGGCGACCGGCATGGCGGAGAAAGAGCCGGCAGGCCCCTTGGTCTCAAACGGCGATTTCGAAGGAGGAAGAAGCGGCTGGACGTTCTACACCGATGCGATCGGCATCTTCGCCGTCGAAGCGGGGAAGGACGGAACGGCCGCGAAAATCCTTGTTTCGAAGCCCGGATCCTCCACCGAGCTTTTCCACCCCGGCATTCGGATCGATCCCGGCGCTGAGTACCGGCTTTCGTTTTCGGCGCGATCTTCTCTGGCGCACGACGTGTCCGTTTCCGTGATGAGCGGCGACGAAAGCAAGCCGTACGGAGCGGGCGGCAGGGTGTTCGACCTTTCTCCCGATTGGCAGGATTTCAGTTTCGATTTCACCGCAAGCGGACTGGAGAGCGCAGTTTCCGATGCGCGATTAATCTTTCAGCTCAGTCCGTACGCTTCGATCGGCGACGAATATTGGTTCGATGACGTGTCGCTCGAAAGAATCGATTCCTCAGATGCGTCCTCCACGCTTTCCTCAGCTCCGGCAAAGTTCGAGAGCGCGGCCATGGATATTTCCGGCATTCCTCAAGGAGTCGCGATTGCGGATATGAACGGCGACGGCATTCCCGACTTCATAGCCAGTTCCGGCGGGACGGCGGAAAACGGCGCTTCCGGTATCGGGTGGTATGAAGGCTTAAAGGGCTCGAATGCCCCGGGAGCGAAGCATGAGGTTTTTCAAGGCGATGTCTCCGGTTCGATTGCCGCATACGATGTGAACGGCGACGGCGCGCGCGACATCATTGCCACTTCCGGAGGAAGCATATGGTGGTTTGAGAATCCCGGCAGTGCGGCAGGCGCGTCTTCCGCATGGAAGAAGCATTACATCGGAGCGGGAAATGCCGACGGAGAGATTCATATCGCCGATATCGACGGCGACGGTAAAAAAGATATCGTGGCCGGCGCGATCGTATATTTCCAGGATGACATATACGATTGGACGCCGCGCCGGATCGGCAGCGCCACGGGGCAGTCCGCGCTTCTCTCGATCGATTCGTGGAACGGAGCGATCAATCTCGTCGCAACTCACGGCGGCACATTCGTTCCCGCATGGTATGAAAATCCGCGCGAATACGGAGGAAATGCGCGCGCCGATGTGTGGTCGGTGCACGATCTTATGCCGGATTCGGATTTTCCGTCATGCACGGTCGCGGCATGCGTCGGACGAATCGGCGCATTCGCGACGGCCGACATGAACGGCGACGGCAGGCAGGATATTGTCTCGGGAGAAGCCGGACCGGACTCGAGCACGCCGCTCGGCGGGCTCACCTGGTGGGAGGCGCCGCAGGGGAGGGAAGGAGATTGGACGAAGCACGTGATCGACGGATCGCTCGGCGCCGCATCGTTCATATCCGTTGGGGATTTGAACGGCGACGGCTCTCCCGATATTATCGCTTCGGGACAGTCGCCTTCGGGCCCGCGCTCCGCGCTTATCTACAACGACGGTACGGGGAACTTTCCATTCCACGATTTCTCGCTCGGGAATGCCGATATTTTCGCTGTCACGCCCGTGGCGCCAGGAAAGGCGCCGAGCATCTTTGCCGGTGTTGGCGGCGCGGACGGACTTAAGGAATATCTGAACCAGAACAGGGTGTTCGTGCCGCCGGCGGCAGCCAAACCCCCGGAAATCGCAACCTCCACCGCAAAGCAGGAAGGGGATACCGAGCCCGCTCCGTCTTCGCCTACGGCTCCGCTCCTTCAGATCGACGCTAGCGCCACTCTTTCACTACCTTCCCTTTAAATTTCAAGACGTGCCATGTAGATAATTTTGTGGTATAGTAATAACGCTCATGCCGGATAGCTGCTCTTATTTCCATGTGAAATGGGGGAGGAAAGTCCGAACATTCAGCCGGGGCTTACGCCCCGGCACGGGTAGCGGGTAACACCCGTCCGCCGAGCACCACTTTTGATCGACAGAATTATATGAGGATTTGCAAAGTGTTTGCAATTTTTCTCAAATAAAAATGGATACTTGTTTATCAAAAGTGGTGCTCGGCGAGAGGTGCGAACAGCGACGCCTGACCGGCGAAAGCCGGCGGCTCCCGCCGAGCGCCAGCAATGGCGTTCGACGGGATGAATCCGGAGAGCGATCTTCGGGGTGAAACGGCAAAATCCTTATCTGAATGCAAGGCCGAGCCCCCCACCACTTCTGACATTGTGCGAAGCACAAGTTGGAAACGATGTCAGAAGTGGTGGGGGGAGTGCCGCTTGATCCGCCTGGCGACAGGCGAGACAGATAAATGGCTATCGGCCGCCTGCAAAGGCGGCTACAGAATTCGGCTTATAGGCATGAGCAAAAAATGACAAAGGCCCGCTTCATGCGGGCCTTTGTGCTATCTGTTCCGCAGTTTTTCTTCACAGGTCTTCCATTGAAGAGCGCCGTCCATTTGCTATAATTTCAAATGCACAAGGGCTTTCCGGAGCTTGCTCCGGGCATCACCGCTTTTACCAGATAGTTCGTTATTTTTATTTTTCGTATGGAAGAAACACACTCATCAGCCGCTCCGGCGGCTCCGCTCCGGCTGGAAAAGATCGCCGCGATAGTCCTCATGGCTACCGCATTCATCACGCCGATATTTTTCATTCCCTCGGGCCTTTTTTCGGTCCCGTTCGCCAAGAGCATCGTGCTCTATATCGGAGTGATCCTTTCCTTCATCCTCTTCCTTTTCTCGATGCTTGAAAGCGGCGTCGTAAAAATCTTCAAAAGCCCCATTTTCTACTTAGGATTCGCAATTCCCGTTTTGTTCCTTGTTTCTTCGTTGTCTTCCTCGTCGGTGATGACCTCGCTTTCCGGATACGGCGTCGAAGTGGGAACGTTCTCGTTCGTGCTTCTCATGTATCTCATGATGTGCCTCGTCCCGGCGCTCTATAGGACCAAGGAGCGCATCTTCTACACCTATCTTCTGTACTTTCTCTCGTTCGGCATCGTCGCGCTCTATCAGACGCTCCGCCTCATCTTCGGCCCGAACTTCCTCTCGTTCGGCCTCATGACCACGTCCGCCTCGAATCTCGTCGGCAGCTGGAACGACCTCGGCGTGTTCTTCGCCATCGCGGCGCTACTCGCAGTGATGACTCTCGAGATGCTTTCCTTGAGCAGGCTCTTCAAGTGGCTTCTCTATGTCTCGCTCGTCCTTTCGCTCCTCTTCGTGAGCATTGTGAACTTCCTGACGCTCTGGTACATTCTCGCGGCATTCTCGCTCGTCTTTCTCCTGTTCCTCATGTTCTCGCGCCGCGAACGGCACTCGTCGGAAGGGCATGAAGCGCACGGCAGGCGCCTTTCGTACCTTTCGATCGCCCTTTTCGTCCTTTCGCTTATCTTTATCTTCGCGGGAAGTTTCCTCGGCAATGGCATCGCGAACGCCCTTCATGTCGCGAACCTCGAAGTGCGTCCCTCCTGGTCGACGACGTGGAGCGTGGCGCGGCAATCGCTCTCTCACAACATACTTCTCGGCTCGGGCCCCAATACCTTCCAGTATGACTGGGTGAAATACAAGCCGGCGGCGATCAACTCGACCGCGTTCTGGAGCACCGACTTTATGTACGGCATCGGCCTTATTCCGACCTTCCTCGCGACGTCGGGCATCCTGGGCTTCCTCGCCTGGATCGGCCTTCTGGCAATGCTCGTCTATACGGGCGTTCGCACGATATTCATGGAGCAGCATGATTCGCTATCGCGCTACTTCGTGGTGTCGTCGTTTATCGCATCGCTCTGCCTCTGGGCGACGCTCATCTTCTACGTGCCGAGCATGGCGATGGTGGCGATCACATTCCTCTTTACCGGCCTCTTCATCGCGTCCGTGGCGAATCTGGGGCTCTTGGGCCACAAGACGATCCATCTCTACAACAACGCTCGCACCGGCTTCACGGCCGTGCTGGTTACCGTCTTCGCACTCCTTCTCGCGATCGCGGGCGGCTACTTCATGACGAGGAACTTCGTCTCGACCGGCTACTTCCAGAAGAGCGTACAGGAGGCGAGCGCGAACAATATCACGGGCGCCGAAGCCGACATGACAAACGCGATTAATCTCCGCGGCTTCGATATCTACTACCGTTCGCTCGCCGAGATCCAGATGGTAAAATTGAACGCGGTTTTGAATCAGCCCGCATCGAGCACCAGCGCCGACGCGCTCCGCCAGCAGTTCCAGACGACGCTCGGCTCGGCTATCCAGAGCGGCTTGAACGCGGTAACGGCCGACCCGGCAAACTATCAGAACTACATTGAACTCGGACAGATCTATGAGGCGGTTGTTCCTCCGCCGTTCCAGATCGACGGCGCATATGACAAGGCGAAGGAGGAGTATCAGAAGGCGATAGCCTTGAATCCGCAGGGCCCCGAGCCGCGCCTTCTTGCAGGCAGGCTCGAAATGGCCAAGGGCAACACCGACGCCGCCCGCACCGCGATCAACGAGGCGATCCAATTGAAGCCCGACTATGTCGACGCGTTCTATCTCCTGGCGCAGGTGGAGGCGACGGCGGGAAATCTCGACAAGGCCATCAGCTCGGCGCAGTCGGCGACCTATCTCGCTCCGGACAATGCGGGCGTCTATTTCCAGCTCGGACTCCTGAAGTACGACAACAACGACTTCTCGGGCGCCTCCCAGGCTTTCGAGCAGGCGCTTAAGATCGTTCCGAACTACGCGAACGCCCAGTACTTCCTGGGGCTCTCCTACGCGAAGCTTAACCGCACCGACGATGCCATAAAACAGTTCGAAGCCGTCGCGGCATCCAACCCGGACAATGCGGAAGTAAAAACGATTCTTTCCAATCTTCGCGCCGGCCTCGCGCCCCTCGCCAATCTGAGCGCCTCCGAGCAGGAGCCTCAGAAGAGGGACACTCCGCCGATCAAGCAGGACCAATAAGTCCCACGCGGATACATGGTAAAGAAGATATTCCAGTTCCTGCAGAAAGAGATAAGCGGCCTTCATAGCGCCGCTTATCTTTTAGCCATGTCCGCGCTCCTCTCCCAGATCCTGGGCCTCTTGCGCGACCGGCTGCTCGCGTCGTACTTTGGCGCGGGCAATACGCTCGATATCTATTACGCGGCATTCCGCATTCCGGATTTCCTTTTCATTTCTGTCGGCTCGATGGTGTCGGTCGCCGTGCTCATCCCGTTCATGATGGAGAGGATGAAGTCCGGACCGGAGGAAGGGAAGCGGTTTCTCTCGAACGTATTCTCGTTTTTCTCGCTCTTCATCGTGGTCGTCTGCGGCATCGCGTTCTTCCTCATTCCGGTCCTTTCCGCAAAAATCTTTCCCGGTTTCGATGCCTCGAGCCTCGCCAAGGTTGTCATGCTGACGCGCATCATCCTGCTCTCTCCGATATTTCTCGGCCTCTCCAACCTTCTCGGTACGCTCACGCAGATGTACCAGCGATTTTTCCTCTATTCGCTATCTCCCATTGTCTACAATATCGGCATCATCTCGGGCGTCATCTTCTTCTATCCGATCTTCGGCATTCCCGGACTCGCCTACGGCGTCGTTTTGGGAGCCTTGGCGCATTTTGCCGTTCAGGCGCCCTTTATTGTCGGCCACGGGCTCTTTCCTCGCCTCACGCTCCGCTTCGATATGAAGGAGATAAAGAAGGTCTTCCTGGTCTCCTTGCCGCGCACCTTCGCTCTCGGGTCGGACAACATCTCGGTCATGTTCCTCCTTTCCATCGCATCCCTGATGGCCTCCGGCTCGATCGCCATCTTCAGCTTCTCGTACAACTTGCAGTCAG
>DASZYS010000048.1:0-4119 GCA_035545295.1 Minisyncoccota bacterium
ACGCCGGCTTGGTCGATTGTCTGAAACGGGTCGGCCTTGAAGATTCCGGCCTTGTTCTCGTCGACATATTCCGGCAGGAAGCGGCCCGCGTCGTCGCGCGAAAGTCCCATCGTCGTTTGCGTGAGGTCGTTCGTGCCGAAAGAGAAGAACTCGGCGACGTTCGCGATCTGCCCAGCAAGTAGAGCGGCCCTGGGAAGCTCGATCATCGTGCCGACAAGATATTCAAGTTTTACTTTAGCTTCTGAAATTATCTTGTCTGCCACTCGCCTTGTAGCCGTTTCGAGGATTTTCAATTCCTTCTCATCCAAAACAAGAGGATGCATAATCTCAGGTAAAACTTTAACTCCGCGCTTTTGGCAGTCTATGGCTGCCTCGATGATGGCCCTGACCTGCATTTCGAGAATTTCAGGGAACGTGATCGAGAGACGGCAGCCACGGTGGCCGAGCATTGGATTCGCTTCGTGCAATTGTTCGACGCGGCGCGCCACCTGCTCGGCCGAGATGCCAATTTTCTTTGCCAAATCGGCCTGCTTCGCGGGATCGTGCGGCACGAACTCGTGCAGCGGCGGATCGAGCAAGCGGATCGTTACGGGCAGGCCGTTCATTGCCTCGAAGATGCCGGTAAAGTCGCGACGCTGGAACGGAAGCAGCTTGTCGAGAGCCTTCCGCCGCGCTTCTGGGCTATCGGCAAGGATCATTTCCTGAATCGCTTCCTGGCGCTCGATGCTCTTTTCCGGAAATTCAAAGTCCTTAAAGAACATGTGCTCTGTGCGGCAGAGTCCGATGCCCTCGGCACCCATCTCGCGGGCCACGCGCGCGTCATTCGGCGTGTCCGCATTTGTACGAACGCCGAGTGTGCGGACTTTGTCGCACCACTTCATCAGTGTTTCGTATGCTTTCGGCGGCTGCGGTCTTGTGAGAGGAATCTCGCCCTTGTAAACGGAGCCATCACCGCCATCGAGCGTGAGCCAATCGCCCTGCTTGATGACGTAACCGTTCACACTGAGCTTCTTCGACTTCACATCGATGTCGATTTTGTCCGCGCCAACGATGCAGCACTTGCCCCATCCGCGCGCCACAACGGCAGCGTGGCTGGTCTTGCCGCCCGTCGCCGTGAGAATTCCCTGCGCAACGTGCATTCCGCCAACGTCCTCAGGACTCGTTTCGCGGCGCACGAGAATCACCTTCTCGCCGTTTTGCGCCCAATGCTCCGCTTCCTCCGCAGTGAACACAGCTTTGCCGACTGCGGCGCCAGGGACTGCATTGATTCCCTCGGCGATCTTGCGGCTTTCGAGATCTTTCCTTGAGAACGATTGATCGAGGACGGGATAGAACAAGCGCTCAATATCTTCCGGCTTGACGCGCGAAATTGCCTCGGTCGTCGAAATGAGCTTTTCATTTGCCATATCGACGGCAATGCGAAATGTCGCGGCAGGCGAGCGTTTTCCGGTACGGGTTTGCAACATATAGAGCTTTCCGGACTCGACCGTAAACTCCATGTCCTGCATATCGCGGTAATGCTTCTCGAGTTTGTCGCGAACTTTCTCAAGCTGCTTGTAGATTTTCGGCATCTTCTTGGAGAGTTCGCTCAGGTGCATCGGAGTGCGGATCCCAGCCACCACGTCCTCACCCTGCGCATTCAAAAGAAAATCGCCAAAGAATGTCTTCTCGCCTGTACTCGGATCGCGCGTAAAGCAGACACCGGTACCGGATTCCTCACCCGTGTTGCCGAAGACCATCTGGACGACGTTCACCGCAGTACCGAGAAGGCCCGTAATCTTCTCAACGCGCCGGTATGTGACAGCCTTTTCGCCCATCCACGAACCGAACACCGCGCCAATTGCTCCCCAAAGCTGTTCGATGGGATCTTCCGGGAAATCCTGCCCCGTCTTCTCCTTAAAGTATGCCTTATACTCGCCAACAAGTTGCCGCCAGCCTTGCGCGGTCACCTCAGTGTCGTCCTTCACACCGAGATATTGCTTCATATTGCGGAGGCGCGTCTCCAATTCGTCCTTTGAGAGACCAATCACCACGCTCGAATACATCTGAACGAAGCGGCGATAGGCATCCCAGGCAAAACGATCATTATTAGTCGCTTTTGCAAGCCCCTCCACGGACTTACTGTTCAGCCCCAGGTTCAGGATCGTCTCCATCATGCCCGGCATGGAACGCGCTGAACCCGAGCGGACGCTCACAAGCAGCGGATCCTTTGCGTCTCCAAGCTTCTTCTTCGTGAGCTTCTCGAGCTTCGCGACATTTTGCTTAACCTGCTCGCGCAGCTCCTTCGGATATTTCTTGTCGTGCTTATAGAAGTAATCGCACGCTTCCGTTGTGATCGTAAATCCCGCGGGAACAGGAAGACCGATCTTCGTCATTTCGGCGAGTCCGGCGCCTTTGCCGCCGAGAACCTCCCGCATATCTCCCGTGCCATCCGCTTTCCCAGCTCCAAAAAAATAAACGTATTTCATTTTGCTCCGTTCCTCGCTGATTGAGATGAATTCGATTCCTTGTTCCGGTTCAACATCAGTATTCGATTGCGTCGCCCGGCCCCACAACCGAGCTGAAAATTTCTTAAAGAATTAAGCGAACATGTCGGCGAGCCGACAATTGATGCTTTACTTCAATACTGCCATATGCCCCCGCTTCGAAAGGTAACGCCTGAAAATCGCGATCCACAACTAAATCTTTGCTTTCAATTCCTCAAATGTCGGCGGGCCGACATCTCATGTATAATCTTGCGGCTTCGACGTGTTAGGCTCGCACCTCACGGCCTTCTTTAACTTCTTCTCCGCCCAACTCCGAGAAGTCGGCAATCGTAGAAAATTCCTTAAGCAGTCCTCCGAGAAGCGCAATCCTGTTCTTGCGAATCTCCGGGTCTTCAGCCATCACATGAACCTTGTCAAAGAACATGTCCACGGCCGGCCGCAGCTCGGATATTTTCTCAAGCGCCGCTTTATATTTTTTCTCGCGCCTCCGGCGACCTGCCTCTTCACCGATGCGCTGTGCCGCAGTGTGAAGCTGACGTTCAAAATCATCTTTAAGTAGATCCTGTTTCACGCCGCCATAGGATTTGTCCTGGCTTCCGACGGACTTCTCGAGAATATTGCGGATTCGCTTGAAGCTCGCCGCAAGCGGAGGAAAGTTTCTCGTATTCCGAATAGCCCTCACGGCAGTAACGCGCTCGACGGCATCGACCAGATCATCGGCACCCGACGCAAAGACAGCATTGATCTCGTCATAGGCAAATCCGCGTCGTTCGCGCAGGATGAACTTAGCGCGGTCCAGGATGAAATCGAGCACTTGTTTTTGGACTTCCTCGGAAGCTCCAATTCGGGGAGGCTGTTCGCGAAGCGTTTTTGCCGCAGCCGAGACAGTCGCCGAGATCGAGAGGGGCAGATTTCGCTCCAGAATCATCTTTACGATACCAAGCGCGGCGCGGCGCAGAGCAAAAGGATCGCTGGAACCACTGGGAATCGCGCCAACGGCAAAACACGCCATGATCGAATCGAGTTTATCTGCAAACGAAACCACGCATCCTGTCAAATTGCGCGGAATATCCTCTTCCAGTCCTTGTGGCCTGTAATGATCGTAGACGGCATCGGCAATTTCATCTGGCTCGCCTTGCGCATGAGCATAGAGGCCGCCGACGATTCCCTGCAATTCGCTAAATTCGCCAACCATCCCTGTCACAAGATCGCACTTTGCAAGTTCGGCGGCGCGATCGCAACCCGCCACATCCGCTTCCTTAACACCGCTGCTGAACAATTGCTCGGCGAGCCATCGCGCAATCGAACGCATGCGCTCGACTTTGTCATGATAAGTGCCGAGCCGGGATTCGTATGTGACAGCCTTCAGCCGTGGAAGATAATCGCCAAGCTTGGTCTTTTGGTCCGTATCCCAGAAAAATTGCGCGTCCGCAAAACGCGCGCGTAACACGCGCTCATGCCCGGCTTGCACAAGGCCCTTTGGATCGCGCGGAAGATTAATGACCGCAAGAAAATGCGGCGCCAATTGGCCACGGCGCGACTCAAGCGCGAAATATTTCTGATGGCCGCGCATTACCGTGATCAGGATTTCCTCAGGCAGGCCGAGATACTTCTCGTCAAAATCGCCCATAAT
>DASZYS010000049.1:0-3286 GCA_035545295.1 Minisyncoccota bacterium
GGGAGCGGCAGAAACATGGGCACGGGACTGTATTCCCGGGGTAGCCAACAGCATGGCGGCACTGAGTCCTGTGAACACGACTCCTTGGAAAAGTTTCTTCAACTTCTCCTCCTTTGTTTGATTTGGCTTACTAAGGAACGGTAAAGCCAGGGAGTAATTTACACTAAGCTTTTAATACTGTCAAGTATTCGTGAACAGGCTATCGGAGACAACATTTTTCGTATGCGAAAAAGCGAACCGTAACAGGTCCGCTTAGTTTGCGAAGACAATCGCAGTTTGCGCCAAGCTAGATTCTAGAGCTTAGCGTTGCACGCCAGGTCCCACCAGTGGCACGAATTCGGATCGTGCGGCTGAGGCAACCGAGATCCGTCGAGCGGTTCTTTCGGGCTTCGAGGTCCCGACAGCGGCCCTTTCCGGACGGTTACCAGCGACATTGGTGAGGCTGTCAGCATGACGGCTGACAGGGATGCAACTGCGAAAAAATGGAAAAGTTTCTTCAACTTTTCCTCCTTTTTTGTTTTTTGGCTCCAAGGAACGGTAAGCCAGGGGCTACTATATACCACCCGTTTCTGGGTGTCAAGTACCCCAGAAACTCAGCTAAAAGGGGAGGGTAAGCATCATGCCGCCCTCCTCCGGAGTCTCCCAGCCCGACGTATCGAGCTTGATGTCCATAACCTGGCCGCCTTCCTTGAACTTCAGGCCGCCGTTTTTTAGCGCGTATTCATAAACCTCCTTGGTGATGCGCACGTCGTCGAGGCAGTACTTCCTGATCTTGTCGATTTCGCCCTGCCGCCACCAGCGGATCGCGTCGAGGCCGTGGCCGCTCTTGTTGATTCCGAGCGTTCCTTCGGCGACCTGGTCGAGCTTCATGCGGCGGCCGAAGCTCTGCTTGATTTCCTTCAAAATGTCGACATGCTTCAGGCGGGAGAGGTCGCCGTGGTAATACTTGTTGAGGAGCGGCAGGTCGAAATGCTCGGAATTGTAGCCGATAATGAGATCGGCATTTTCGAGGATAGGCCAGAGCTTCGGCAGTTCTTCCACCGTGTACGTGCTGTATGAATCGGTGGAGGAATCGTACACGCCGACGATGGAGATGTCGAGCGCCGTCGATTCCGCCGATCCGACGTCCTGGAAGGTATTTCTTGTTTCAATATCAAAAACAATTTTCTTCATTGCTTCATGGTCATTAAAATTTTGCCGATAAGATCAAAAATCAAAAATCAAAATGCAAAAACCAATTCAAAATAGGAAACCTTTCGAATCCGCTTCCTAATTTTGATCTTTGATCTTTGATTTTTGATTTATTTTCTCGATTATTTCACGGATTCCGAGCTCCTCTTCCTCGCGGGTCGCGAGCGTCTTCAGCTTGTATTTGCCGCTTGAAACCTCGTTCTCGCCAATAATGAGCGCGTAGGGAACCGAGTCCTTTTCCGCTTTCTTGAGCTGGTCGCCGAGCTTCTTGCCGGTAAGGTCGACTGCGGCGGAGAGCCCGGCGTTCCGGAGCTCTTTGGCGAGCGTTTCGGCGCGCTCGGCGGATGCGGAATCGACGACGCAAATATAGAGTTTTGCCGAAGGCGCATACGCCGGAAGCAGGTTCCTTGATTCGAGAAAATCGCGGAGCGTCACGTCGCCCATGCCGAAGCCGACCGCCGGGACTTTCTCGCTGCCGAAAATCGAGAGCAGGTCATCGTAGCGTCCGCCGCCGAACATCGAACGGCGGTTTTCCGGATCCGTGTCGAAGATCTCGAAAATGATTCCCGTGTAATAGTCGAAGCCTCGCATGAGCGAGACGTCGAACGAGGTATTTGCCACGCCGAGGCCGTTCAGCCGCTCGATCACCTCCATCGTCTCGCGGTAGCCTTCGCCCGCCTTTACCGCTTCGATGTCGCCGTTCGTCGAAAGGAGCGTTTCGAGCTCGGCGGCGTATTCGCCCGCGGCTTCGCGAAGCTGTACCGCGAATTCCTCCGCGGAAATCTTGCTTTTCTTGTCGATAAGCTTCGAGATCCTATATGACTGATCCTTGTCGAAGCCGTAGAGCTTGTAGATGTCGTTAAGAATTTTTCGGGAGCTCACTCTGATCTCGAAATCGTCCTGCTTCGCGCCGAAATTGGCAAGAAGCTCGGATGCGAGGGCAATGACTTCGGTTTCGGCCCAGGAATTATCCACGCCGAAAATGTCCGCATTGAGCTGCCAGTGCTCGCGGAGGCGTCCCTTTTGAGGGCGCTCGTAGCGGAAGAGGTTGGGAATCGAGAACCAGCGGAGCGGGAAGGAGAGTTCGCGTCTGCGGGCGGCAACCATGCGGGCGACGGTCGGCGTCATCTCGGGGCGGAGCGTCACTTCGCGCTCACCGCGGTCGGTGAACGTGTACGTCTGTTCGTTGACGATCTCTTCTCCGGACTTGGTCTTGTAAAGCTCGGCAGGTTCCAGGATCGACGCGTCATACTCCGAGTAGCCGAAGCTCCGCGCCGTCTTTCTCATCACCCCGAACATGTAATCCTGGACGAATTTGTCTTCCGGATAGAAATCGCGGACGCCCTTGTAGCTTTCCGTAGAAACCTTTGATTGATTTTCTTCCATATCGTTTCCATTATAGTAGCCGATATGGGTGTCGCGAACAAGCGTCTGCCCGCTCCTTCAACACGCTTCGGACAGGCAAGATATGCCGATTCCAAGCCCCAAAATCCTGGTGATTTGACGAGCTTGCCGTTCGCCTTGTATTTCGTCGTAATTCGTGTATAATATCCGCAATCGTAAGTTTCTCATAGGCAGTTCGGCCATTGGGAAGGTCGTTAACGAGGTAATTAGAAAACAAGAATATACGACAAATGGCAACGAAGTTGTATGTTGGCAACATGTCCTACAGCACGACCGAAGACGGTCTTCGCGAAGCTTTCTCGAAGGCAGGAACGGTAGTCTCTGCGACTGTTATCAACGACAAGATCACCGGCCGCCCGAGAGGATTCGGATTCGTCGAAATGGAGGATGCCGACGCACAGAAGGCAATCGACATGTGGAACGAAAAGGATCTCGACGGACGCAACCTTGTGGTCAACGAGGCTCGCCCTATGCAGCCGAGGCAGGGCGGAATGAGGTAAAAGCATCCGCTCATCGAGGACTTTGTCCTCGATTCACAAAAGGCGCGAAGAGCGCCTTTTGTGCTGTCCGCAACGGGCAGCAGCACGGATCTTGTATTGCAACTTCACTCGGGTCGAATGAAAGAAGCCTCTCATTCACCGCTCGTTCGTTGCAATAATTTCTCATCCACTCTGACGCAAAAACCGCTTCC
>DASZYS010000050.1:0-11403 GCA_035545295.1 Minisyncoccota bacterium
CAATGTACTATTCGTACATTTTGGTCGCAAGCCTCGCCTGCTTCGCGGACTGCATCCGAATGAGAAAGCCTTGGCTGGTATTTCTGAGAAAACCCCGCAGGGTAGTCCGCGGGGTTTTCTAATTTGTTGACTTCTCCAGCCGCGCAGAGTATGATATTGAAGTATTTAAGTATATATTAAAATGCTTAAACCTAACGAACTGAAGCGGCTCGACAAGAAAGTGGACACCAAAAAGAACGAGCGGCTCGCGATCATTTTCAACGCGCTGTCCGACGAGAGCAGGTGCGCCATGTTCCGGCTCTTCGTGTCGCGGGGAAGGGAGGGGCTCTGCGTCACGGATGTAGCGAAGCTCCTCAAAATTTCGCCGTCGGCCGCTTCCCAGCATCTGAAGATTCTCGACATCACGGGGCTTCTCACGCGGAAGCGCAAAGGACAAAGGGTGAATTATTACGCGTCCTTCGATGATCCGCTTGTTAAGGCGATTACCGAGGCAGTCATTAGAGATTGATAATTTAACGATTCATACGAGATGAAATACACAACCGAACTTATTTCCAAAGAAACAGTCGCCGAAGGCACGATGGCCTTCCATATGAAGAAGCCCGAAGGTTTCGTGTTTTTGCCCGGCCAGAACTGCGATTTCACGATTGTGAATCCGCCGGAGACCGACGCCGAAGGCAACATCAGGACATTCTCGATCACAAGCTCGCCCTCCGAGAGTGAAATCGCCATCGCGACCCGCATGCGCGATACTGCCTTCAAGCGCACGCTCAAGAACGCGGAGCCGGGCCTCCAGATACAATTCGACGGGCCGATGGGCTCCTTCACGCTCCACGAGAAGGCGAGCCGTCCGGCGATAATTCTTGTCGGCGGCATCGGCATCACGCCGTTCATGAGCATCGTGAAGGACGCCGCCGAGCGCGCGCTCCCGCACAAAATTTATATGTTTTACTCGAACCGCCGCCCCGAAGATACCGCATTTCTCACGGTCTTGCAGGATCTCGCGAAGAAGAATCCGAATTTCGCGTTCGTGCCCACAATGACCGAGATGGAGAAGTCCGGCGGCACGTGGGACGGCGAGCGCGGATATATCGATATGGCAATGATCGACCGGCATGTTTCGGATAAGAACGATGCGATCTATTACATGGCCGGCCCGCAGGGAATGGTCGCCGCAATGAGGAAGATGCTCAATGATTCCGGCATATCTAATGACGACATTAAGACAGAGGAGTTTTCGGGTTATTAAAATATGGAACAAGATAGAGAAAAATTAATCGACAGTATGTCGGCGCACTATGCTGCGATTCTCGAGCTCGTCGGCGCCGATACGGATTCCGAAGGTCTGCGCGAAACGCCTCGACGTGCGGCGAAGGCGCTCTACGAGATGACCGAAGGCAGCCGCATGGGGCTCGAAAGGATCGTAACGCTCTTCAAGTCGGAGTGCGAGGCGACCTCGTGCCATGACATGGTGATGGTGGAGGATATCCGCGAAGTCGCCCTCTGCGAGCACCACCTCCTGCCGTTTCCCATGAGCATCACCATTGCGTACATTCCCGGCGAGAGGATTCTCGGCCTTTCGAAGATGATGCGCATCGCCGCGCTCTTCTCGAGACGCCTTCAGAATCAGGAGCGCGTCGGCAAGCAGATCGCCGATTTCATGGAAGAGGTGCTGGAGCCTCTCGGTGTCGCGGTCTTGATCGAAGGCAGGCATACCTGCTCGATGGCGCGCGGCGTCCGCGACCACAACGCGACGATGAAAGTCGACGTCATGCGCGGACTCTTCAAGGAGGATCCGACAATCCGCGCCGAACTCCTTTCGCGCGTCGGACCGCGCGGGAAGACCCTCATATAATAAGCTCTGCTATACTACGAATATGAAAAAATACTGGCTGCTTAAGAGCGAACCGTCGTGCTACTCGATCGACGATCTCGCGAAAGACAAGACGGCACTCTGGACGGGCGTGAGGAATTTCCAGGCGAGGAATTTCCTGCGCGACATGAAAGTCGGCGACCTCGTGCTGTTCTATCATTCGAGCGAACCGCCGATGGGAGTCTTCGGCGTGGCGAAGATTGCTGCGGAAGCCGTGCCCGACACGACGGCTCTGGATAAGGAAGACGACCACTACGATCCGAAGGCGACGAAGGAGAATCCGATCTGGTTCGCTCCAAAAGTCGCGTTCTCGAAGAAATTCAAAAGTCCGGTAACGCTCAGCGCGATCAAGTTCAATCCGAAACTCGAGGGGATCATGGTAGCCGCGCAGGGCTCGAGGCTCTCCGTCCAGCCTGTATCGAAGGAGCATTTCGAGGAAATCGTGAAGATGTCCTCTACGTAAAACGGAGCGGGCATTCTTGACCATTTTTAATAACCATGCTTAAATTATTGCAGATCGATCTCACAAGGAGAGGAAATGATTACGACAAAGCAGGCAGTATATGCCGAGATTATCCGGCATGAGGCAGAGGATTTATGGAGAATGGGATTCGCGTTCACCATCGGCATCGAAGGACAGCCGGAACTCATGTGCCTGCACAGGATGAACCTTGTGGGCGAAAATTATATCGAAAGCTGTCTCGACAGCCTTGCCGATGAACGTGGGATACCGAAGGAGTATTTTAGGTTTTTCATTAAGGAAAATCGCCTGGATGCACCCGTGGCGCGTCCTGCGCCTCAAGCGTGCAGAATTGAATCAAAATCTTACACAGGGCGAAATACGATATGTATCATGATAATCGTCGCCTTAATAATGTTTGTATGCCGCTTTGCCCCAGTTTGATTGGGCAGCAAAGCAAGGCCGCGCGTCGTAGACGCGCGGCCTCTTGTTATCTATTCGATTGTTATTTGTCCTCGTCTTCCATTGCGGTAGGTTCTGCTGTATCGCGATCGGAATCGGACGAGTGTTCCGCCTTCTTTTTTTCCGATCCCTCATTTTCTTCGCCGGATTCGTTGTTGTGCCGTCGTGCCCATTCTCCGAAACTTGCCATTTTTGTTGTGGAGTTACGCGGTTAAGATCGACCCTGGCACCAGTTTACTCTCGGAAGGTGAATGAGCCGTGAATCGCTTCATAATTCGCCTCTCGCGCGAGGAGAGCGGTTTACTCGGGGCGCGTGTCATGCAAGTATAAGGCTATGAATGAATTCATCATCCAGACGACGGGGCGGGAAGAGGGCTACGAGCTCATCGATTCGGGAGCGGGCGAGAAGCTCGAGCGCTACGGCGAGTTTGCCGTCGCCCGTCCCGATCCGCAGGCCCTGTGGCCCAAGCGGCTCTCGCAGGCGGAATGGGACAAGGCGCATGCGTACTATCGCCGCGAGGGCTCAAAGGGAAAATGGATCGTGAAGGAGGGCGTGCCGGAATCATGGGTAGCGAAGATAGGGGAATGGAGCTTCCGAATTGCGCCGTCGCCCTTCAAGCATACGGGCGTATTTCCCGAACAGCTTTCCAACTGGCGGTGGATCGGCGAAAAGATCGCGTCCGCAAGAGAGCGGGGCCGCGAAGTTCGGGTGCTCAATCTTTTCGGATATACCGGCGGCGCGACGCTTGCGGCGGCGAAGGCGGGCGCGTCGGTGACGCATGTCGACGCGTCGAAATCGTCGATCGGCAAGGCGAGGGAAAACGCGAGCCTCTCCGGCCTCGAAGCCGCGCCGATAAAATGGATACTCGATGATGCGAAAAAATACGCCGACCGCGAAGCGCGGCGCGGGAGCGCATATGACGCGATTATTTTGGATCCGCCGACCTACGGCCGCGGCGCTAAGGGGGAGCTGTGGGAAATTGAGAATGACCTCATGCCGCTTTTGAATTCCTGTCTCGGGCTCCTCTCGAAAGATCCGCTTTTTGTTTTGATGAACGGCTACGCTTCCGGCTACTCCGCGCTCGCCTACAAGAACGATCTCGACTACATGATGAAAAATTTCGGGGGAACGGTCGAAGCGGGGGAGCTTGCGATCAAAGAAACATCTTCCGGCCGCCTCCTGCCTGCCGGCATTTTCGCTCGCTGGTCGCGCTAATGCGAATTTGAATATAAAAATAACCCGCCGGCCTCTCGGTTGAGAGGCGGGCGGATTTGTTTTGCGGCGAAGTTTAACGTTCGCCATCGAAGTACGATCCTGGTACGGTGCCGTACCGTAGGCGTACGTCTTTAAGTTCGAAAACGCAATGGACAATGATATTGTCGCCGTCTTGCTCCTGTTGGTGTATGACGGCTGCGCCGATGACCTGGTGGTGAGGTTTCTCGGTAAGGTCGGTAAGTGACTCAAGTACTAATCGTGCATTGCACGATGTTACTTTGTCGATTGATGTATTGGAAAGTTGTGGATCTACGGGGATACCTATCACGAATTGTGCTCCTCTTCTGCTATTGTGCTCCTCCGGTATTTATTGTCAAGCTGAGAAAGATCCCGGACGTGCATAGCGGCCTCGCGGGGCCCGCGACTTCTGATATCATTATCACTATATGCAAAAGAAAACGAGATCTTTTCTTATTATTAGCGCCTCGGCGGTCGTAATCCTTCTTATGGGCATCGGGCTCGGAAGGCTTATCTTCGGCGGGAACTCTTCTTCTCCCGACCTGCCGGAGCCGACCTTCGTAATCGCCACGTCGACTTCGGACGGAACTGCCGCAGAAAGCGCCAATTCTTCGGCGAAATCGGCTCAGGCTCCGGCACCTGCCGCCGATCCGCTCGCGTCGTGCGAGTCTTCGACCAAGGCGGAAGCGGCGAGCAAGGGCGTGGGCTACGACGACAGCACCATTCTCGTTTCCTTCGACACGGCGGTTAGCTACGACGACGCTGTCGGAATTCTTGACTCGTTCGGCCTCGCCCCGCATAATAGCCCAAGTCTCAAAGAACAATTCGATGCCAATCATTGGCTCACGGTCGATGTGAAGAAGGGCGACGAGTTCAAGGAAGTGTGCGTCGTGCGCGGCGCGGAAGGCGTGAAGTATGCTGGACCCAACTATACGTTCAAACTTGCAGAATAAAATGAAAAGCGAACTCGCATCGACACGGGGCTTCATCGGCGAATTCAAGAAGTTCATCGCGCGCGGCAGCGTCGTCGATCTCGCGGTCGGCATCATTATCGGCGGCGGATTCAACACGGTCGTCTCGTCTTTGGTGAACGACATCGTCATGCCGCCGATCGGCCACATTGTCGGCAAGGTCGATTTCAAGGATCTCTACGTCAATCTGAGCGGCACGCCGTACGATTCGCTTACCGCGGCGAAAGCGGCGGGCGCGGCGACCATCAATTACGGAAATTTCCTGAACAACGTCATCAGCTTCCTCATCACCGCGTTCGCAGTCTTTCTCCTCGTCAAATTCATCAACCGGCTCCGCGATATGGAACGGAAAAAGAAGCAGGTAGAGGCGCCTGCCCCTACCACGAAGGACTGCCCGTTTTGCTTTACGAGCATTCCGGCGCGCGCCGTGAAATGCCCCGCCTGCACCTCAGATCTCCAGGCAAAATAAGGCGATTTCCGCAGGGACCGGAAATCGTGTAATTTTGACATAGTCTCTCCGTCATTACATATGAAGCAGCACGATACAGAACGGGAAAGGTTTCTCCAGGCGTACGACGAATTGTCCGATTCGCTTTTCAACCATTGCTTCTACAGGGTCTCCGACCGTGAAGTGGCCCTCGACATAACCCAGGAAACTTTCACGAAAACCTGGGAGTACATGGCGGGAGGGAAGGATATCGGAAATCTCCGGCCGTTCCTCTTCAGGGTGGCGGGAAACCTCATCATCGATTATTACCGGAAGAAAAAAAGCGATTCGCTCGACGCGCTGCAGGAAGAGGGCTTTGACGTTCCGTCGGAAGACGTCGAGCGGATAATCTCCTCGACCGAAGGCAAGAACGCGCTCAAGGCGCTCGAAGGGCTCGACGAGAAATACCGCCAGGTGATCGTCATGCGATACATCGACGAGCTCTCTCCGCGCGAAATCGGGGAGATCATCGGAGAAACGGAAAATGCCGTGTCTGTCCGCCTCAATCGAAGCATCAAGAAACTCAAGGAATTGCTCAATCTCGCCTGAAACCAATAATGAAAAAGATCGAAGACATATTTAATACGCTTCCGAAGGCTGTGATGACGGCAGAGGAAAGGACGCGCATCCGCGAGGCGGTTTCGACGTTCATTGCGGAGCACCCCGTCGTCTCTCCTCTCGTTGCCGCCCGCATCTCTCCGTTCACCAAGCTTCTTTCGCTCGATTTCGTGCAGGCGCACGCCTTCCAGGCGCTCGCGCTCATCCTTCTCGTCGCCTGCGGCGGCATTACCGTCGCGGCGCAGAACGCCCTCCCCGGCGATCCTCTCTATGCCGTGAAGCTCAACGTCAACGAGGAGCTTCCGGGACTCTTCGCGTTCTCGACGCAGGCCAAGGCCGACTACGAGGCCGGTCTCGCCGAGCGCCGCTTGAACGAAGTAACGAGCCTCTCCGCAGAAGGCAAGCTCACTCCCGAAGCCCGCACCCAGATCGAAGCCAATCTCCAGGCGCATGTCGACAACGTCGAGAAGAGCGTCAACAAGCTTCAGTCGGAGAACGACGCCCGCGGCGCCGTCGAGGTGAGCTCCGATCTCGCATCGACCCTTCATGCGCACGAGCAGGTCCTTCTCGACCTTTCGAGCCGCTCAGACGAGGCAGGCGAAGTCGCCTCGACGCTCCGCCAGCAGCTCGGCAGCATCTCCGATCACCTGACCGATCTCGAGGAGCAGGTGGCGGGCGAAGAGACGGGCGACTCCGAAGCGCGCGCCCGCACCAAGTCCGAGCAGGCCGAGGATGAACTCTCCGCGGCAAAGTCCGCGCGCGCCGACGCCACCACTTCCGTGAGCGAGGATGTGCTCGATGACGCGGATGCGCAGATCGACCATGCACTGAGCGAACTTGCCGACGGCTACACCAGCCTCCAGAACGGATCCTTCAACAAGGCCTTCGTCGATTTCCAGTCGGTCATCCGCTACAGCAAGGAGGCGGAAGTGATCATCAAGGCGGGCGTGAAGTACGATCTGCCTGCCGACAACGACGGCGACAACGCATCCACCACGCCGGAAGAGGGAAGCACCACTCCGTCGGAGGCGACCTCGACCGATTCACTCGGCGCTACGACTACGAACGCCACGGGAACTCCGACCACCACGGATGAATCAGCCTCAACTTCGACAGGCGAAGCCGGCACCTCGGCAACCACCTCGACCTCGACGCTTCTCCTGGAGGGTTCGTTCTCCGCGACATCGGCTTCGCCCATGCCGACCCAGCCCGGAATGCTCAACAAGCTTCTCAAGGCGGCACAAGACGTCGGCCTCTAATTTTTTACCAAAAGCCCGCAGCAGAGCCGCGGGCTTTTTGCTATATAATTGCGGTATGCATGCGAAGCGGAATCAGATTATTCTCGCGATCATTCTTTCGGGATTCGTTTTCGCCGCCCTCGCTTTTCTCCGTCTTCTTCCCGCGGCGCATTCCCTCGATGTGTTCGCCGCTCGGGAAGCTCTGCTTCTCCGCAATCCAGCGCTTACCGCTTTTCTCGCCACGCTCACCGAGCTTTTCAGCATTCCGGTCCTTCTCATCGTGTTCGCCGGAATGCTCGCGGTGCTTTTCTTCGAGCCGAACAAGAAGCCTGCCAGCTTCCTTCTCGTGTCGGGGCTTTTGAGCGCCGCGCTTTTCGCCGCCGCGAAGCTTATGATTCATTCGGCGCGCCCTGCTGGGGCGCTTATCGCCGCCTCAGGCTTCGGTTTTCCGAGCGGCCATGCCGCTGTTGCCACGACCTTCTTCATTTTTCTGGGATTTCTCTTCGAGCACGTATCACGGAGTCGCGGCGTGCGGCTGCTTTTCAATCTTCTGTCGGCATGTATGATAGTCGCTGTGAGCCTGAGCCGGGTCATCCTCGGCGTCCACTGGCTCTCCGACGTCTTGGCGGGCATGGCGCTCGGAGTGTTCTCGTCGGCGGTCGCGAGGCTGTACTTCGACCCGACGGAGAAATTTTCAAAACCAGAATCCATCTCAAAAATATTTAAAAAATCATGGAAGCGCGCGTCATAAGCGGGACGGAAATCCGCGACACAATAAAAAAGGATCTCACGGAGCGGACCGCCAGGCTTGCGCGCAAGCCTGCGCTCGCGATTATCCAGATCGGGGACAATCCCGAGTCCGACGTCTATGTGAAGCAGAAGATGCGTTTTGGCGAAGAAATCGGCTGCGAAGTGACGCATATTCTGCTTGCCGAAGGCGAGACGGAGGAGGGGATTATCGAAGAGATACGAGAACTTAATGCAGACGAACGCATCTCGGGCATTATCGTCCAGCTTCCGCTTCCCGAAAAGATCGACGCGGACAGGGCGCTTGCCGCGATCGATCCGGCAAAGGATGTCGACGGCCTCACGCCCGCAAGCCTCTCGCGCCTTCTTGCGGGCGATCTCTCCGGATTCATTCCCGCGACCACCAAGGCAGTGCTTAAAATTCTCGAGCATGCGGGGCAGGATGCGGCAGGGAAGAGGGTGACTGTCGTAGGCCGCTCGAACCTCGTGGGAAAGCCCACCGCGCTCGCGCTCCTCGCGCTCGATGCCACCGTGACGGTCTGCCACAGCAAGACAGAGGATCTCGCGGAAGCTGCGAAGCAGGCGGATATTCTCATTGTCGCCGCAGGAAAGAAGCATCTGATCGGCCGTGAACATGTCGCGGAAGGGCAGATTGTCATCGATGTGGGCATTACCGCCGAAACCGGCGAAGATGGGAAGCGGAAGCTCTACGGCGACGTGGATTTCGATGCGGTGAAGGATATCGTCGCCGCAATTACTCCCGTACCCGGCGGCGTGGGGCCTCTCACGGTCGCGTCGCTTTTTGAAAATGTCGTGCGCGCGCAGGAATTCGCAGAAAATAAATGAACGATGTGGATTAGCCATGCGCCGCTGTCGGGTATAATTGAGAGCGAGTTTAGAATTTAGTGCAAAATAATGGAAATGAGTTCAAATATGATGAAACATCCTCTCGCGCGCTTTGTCGCGGTGCTCTGCCTCGTGCTCGCGTTCCTCGCGGCCGTCGAGACGGTCAAGGCGTTTAAGGAATATCGCTACATCGGCTATGATGCGACGGCGAACAATACGGTCGTCGTCCACGGCGAAGGCGAAGTATTCGCGCCGGCCGACATTGCGACCTTCAGCTTCGGCGTCGTGACTGACGGCGTCACCGTGGCGGAGGCGCAAAGCAAGGAGACGACGCAGATGAAGAGCGTCGTCGCGGCGCTCATGGCGGAGGGCATCGCGGATGCCGATATCAAGACGGAGAATTACTCGGTATATCCGAAGTACGCGAGCGACGATTCCAACAGCTCGGCGATCGTCTGCACCACTGCAGGCTACTGCCCTCCGCAGACGCGCTCCCAAAAAATAGTCGGCTATGAAGTGAGCCAGTCGGTGAGCGTCAAGGTGCGCCAGAGCGACAAGGCCGGCGATGTCGTATCGAAGGTCGGCTCCATGGGCGTGACGAACATAAGCGGCATCGACTTCACGATCGACGACCAGACGAAGCTTCAGGAAGAGGCTCGCCAGAAAGCGATCGCCGATGCCAAGCAAAAAGCGGCACAGCTCGCGAGCGACCTCGGCGTAAGCCTCGGCTCGATCGTCGGCTACAGCGAGAATCAGAGCCCGATCTACTTCAAGGCGATGGATGCGAGCGTCGCCTCCGGCGCGGCGGTTGCTCCCGCTCCGGCAACCCTTCCGCAGGGCCAGAACAAGGTGACCTCGGACGTGGATATCACCTATAAGATCAGATAACGCTGGCAACAATGTATTCGGCAACATCGCATGGATATCGTGCGATGTTTTCGATATGTAAATTCTCAATTTGCAATTTGCAATTTTCAATCAAATCACAATGAATCAATTCCCGCCTGCCGGCAGGCAGGTTCAAAGGTTTGAATCATTGAAAATTCAATGAAAAATTGGAAATTGAGAATTGAAAATTATGCCCAATCAATTCATTTGACTTATTTTATTCAGTCGAGTATTATAAATGGTGCCCACGGGGGCGTTTTTTAGTACGTCGGTTTTCACCATCTATTCCATGAGCATCAGCGACTACATCAAGGATACGCGCGGCGAGCTGAAGCATGTCAGCTGGCCGACCCGTTCGCAGGCGATTGCCTATACCGTCACGGTCATCCTGATCGCGATCGTTATCGGCATTTATCTCGGTCTCTTAGACTACATCTTTTCGAACCTCCTCGAGAAGTTCGTACTTTAGTAATCGCGAATAGCCGCGAATCGGTTCGCGTCAATATTCGGGATTGATAAGCAAAAATCATGAGCAAACAAAAAATCGAAGGAAGGAACTGGTACGTCATCCATACCTATGCCGGCTACGAGAACGCCGTCATGAGGAACTTGAAGCAGCGCATCGAGTCTCTCGGCATGGAGGACAAGATCTTCAACGTCATCGTTCCGACCGAAAAGAAAATCAAGATCAAGGGCGGCAAGCGCGTCGAGGAAGAGGAAAAAATCTACCCCGGCTATATCATGGTCGACATGATCGTGACCGACGACTCGTGGTACGTCGTCCGCAATACTCCGCGCGTGACCGGCTTCGTCGGCTCGGGAGTGTATCCGGTGCCCCTCGATCCCAAGGAGGTCGACTCGCTCTTCAAGAGGATGAACTCCGACAAGGTGACCCATAAGGGCGATTATCATCCTGACGATACCGTCATGATCGTCGACGGCCCGTTCAAGGATCTCGAAGGAAGGGTTTCCGAAGTGGACGACGCGAGAGGGAAGATCAAGGTGCTCGTCTCGATGTTCGGCCGCGAGACCCCGGTCGAGTTGGATTTTCTCCAGGTGAGAAAGGCCTAGCTATAAGTCAAAAGGCAAAATTCAAAAATCAAAATTATAATTCAAAATCCTTTAACTTTCCGAAATTTTTGATTTGAACCTTTGCCTTTTAACTTTTGACTTTTGAATTAGTTTACGTATTATAAACACGCTGCTTCTAAGCCTTTGGCTACTAACCAAAGCACATACAATGGCAAAGAAAATCATCAAAACATTGAAGCTCCAGGCCATGGGAGGCGCCGCAACTCCGGCTCCTCCGCTCGGCCCTACCTTGGGCCAGGCCGGCATCAACATCGGCGAGTTCGTGACCAAGTTCAATGAGGCCACGAAGGAGATGAGGGGAGAGGTCGTTCCGGCGGTCGTTTCCGTCTACGAGGACAGGACCTTCAGCTTCGTCCTGAAGACCCCTCCGGCTTCCCAGCTTATTTTGAAGGCTATCGGCAAGGACAAGGGATCGGGAAAGGCGCCGTCCGTCAAGATCGGTACTATCACCAAGGATCAGATCCGCCAGATCGCCGAGAAAAAGATGCCTGACCTTAATGCCAACGACGTCGAGGCCGCGATGAACATCATCGCCGGCACCGCCAGG
>DASZYS010000051.1:0-7827 GCA_035545295.1 Minisyncoccota bacterium
GCCGTGAGCGCCTGGTACGTGAAGAATACGCCGTTCCGCCTTTCGAGCGCCTCGATCCTGTCTTCGAGGAACCGGATGGTCTCCTCGTTCGTGCCGCCCTTCACCGATACGCGCTCGAAGCGCTGCATGAGGGCATTGTTCGTTTCGATGGACTGATGGAAGCCGCCGACATCTGCAAGCGCGATGATCTGGATCGCCGAGGACGAGATGTACGGGTCGATGACGGAAGCGACGTCGCTTCCGAGGGTCGCCGCGCTCGACATGAACGACACGAGATCGGGAATGACGAGCACGATATTGCCGGCCTTGATGGATTCCTGCATGAGCTTCATGAGGGTCAGCTCGAACGCATTCTTGTTCCCCGTCGCCGCGATAAGCGCGTTCGTATCGAGCTCGAAAAGCTGTTTGTGCTCGAGAGCGGGATGGATCGATCCGTTCGCAAGGCGCTTGGCGAGCCGCTCCACCACGTCGAGCGCCCCCGATGTGTCTTCGGCTACGAGGAGCGCGTTGGCCTCGCTCGAGCGCGACAATACGAGCTCGGTCTCGTCCGCTTCCTTCGCATGATAGCCGCCTCCGGCGTCGATGCCCGAAAGGTCGTGTGCCGCGGCGAATTCACTCGCGTATTTCTTGAGAAGCCAGACCTGCCCGTAGGAGAGCGCCTTGCCGAGCCCCTGGACTTTCGAGAGATTGCGCCGGCTCCACCATTCGCGCGCCTCCTTCCACCTCACGAGATTGCGCTCAAGCCAGAGCGCCGCGCCCGTAAAATCGTCCTCAAGCAGGCCGTCCCCGAAAAAGCGGTCCTTGAGCTCCTTGTCGCTCTCAAAGACGGCTCTGGCATACGATGCGAGGCTGAGCGACGCACCTTCGGCGAAAACGAAATCGCTCGCGGCGACCCGTCCGGAGCGGGACGAAAGGAAATTTCCGATCTCGCTTTCCGCGAGCCCCAGTCTCTTCGCCAGATCCCTGCCGAAACGCGAACCGAGAAAACCTCCGGTGATATCCGATTGATTCGTATCCGAAACGACCCTTGCGAGCTCGAACGACATGCCGTCCGGAAGCCGCATGTAGTATATGGAAGAATAGAAGATTTCGAGGCCGATCAGCACGCCGAGGGCGGAAAGCGAGAGGAAGAAGACGGAAAGGAATCCGGCCGTATGCTCGGTGAAAATCTCAAGCGAAAGGAGGATCGAAAGGATGGCGACCGCGTACAGGATTCTCCGCACGGCGGCCCTGGCGGCGTGCGAAATCGCGGCATCGAACCTGAGTGCGGGGCGGAATTCCCGGGCGCTTTTTGTAATATCTTCGTAGGTCATATCATATCCATTCGATAAGCCCGTGCACGCCGAGCAGGAAGAACGCGAAGACGATGAACGGCAGCAAAATCCAGGCGATGAGAAGAAGAAGCCCCGCCGCCGCGACGAAGCAGAGCGCGCCAAGGCCGAAAATGATTATCACGCCGCGCACGGCGGCGCCGACAAGCCGCATGATGAGGTTCACCAGAAGGGTCGACGCGAGAGCGGAAAGATCGAGGCCTTTCCTATATTCCTCGGAAAGCCGTTCGAAGGGCGAAAAAAGCGTTCTGAGAAGAAGCGGGATCGAAAAGAAGTTATAGGCGAACCAGAAAAAATTTCCCCAGACGGAGAAATAGCCCCGAATGCTCCGGCCGTAATGCCACATGGCATACTCGCTCAAAAAAAGAGGAACGTTTATGAACATCGCTTGGCCTGAATCGCGAATGAAGCGGCAGTTCCCTTCCGCTCCGCCCGCGTTTCGTTCTATCTATTGTAGCTCAAACGCGGCTAGCGCGACACGCCGTCCTGTGGAGTGTTGCCGCTCCCGTCCTTGAATTTGTAGTAGACCTTGTTGCCGTAGCGGAGGTCGATATAGTCGATCGAGGAGGAAGAACCCGACTCGGTCGCATTGTTTTGAATAAGGGTCGCGAGATTGAGAAGCGTGTCGTTGTAATCTGCATCAGGATCGAAAATAATCCTGCCTCCGTCGGCCAGATAGAGATCGTATTCGCCGTTCAAAACCGAAATCGCGGACGGCGAGAGCCCCAAATCGCGCACGCCGTCGACAAATGCGGAGATTTTCGCGATCGAATCCGGCAGATCGTTCTGCCCTACCGGCTCTGCCGGGTCGATCAGGCCGTAATAGCGCATGTATGCGTTCCCCTTGAATTCGGGAGCCTTGAGATAGACGAAGCCCGCGGCATCCATGAGATAGCAATTGTCCGTAAGCGGCTGCGGCAACGTGCCGTCGTAGCGGCACCAGAGAGCCTGCGGAGTCCGTTCGGTCACGCGCACCCCGAGGGTATGGGGATCGGCAAGCGCGACGGAAACGCTGCGGAGCGCCGGAAACTGCGAACGGAGCGATTCTTCGATCGCCCGTTTCGGATATATCAAAAAATTTTTCTTCGGGAAGAGGAGCCAGTCATTGCCGTCGAGCTTGCCTTCCACTGCGGCGACAATATCGTCCGTAGCGGTGATGGAATTGCCCGACACCGTCACGTCCCGGATCGTCACCGACTGCATCCTGGAGAGCATGGAGATACCGACGACAAGGAGAATAAGGAGGACAAAAATAATGATGCCGCGCATGAGAAAGACCTTGCGCTTCCTTTTCCGAAGCTTGGGCGAGGCCAGCGTTGAGTGTCTGAAAGATCTCATTTTAATGATTTGTATACTGACCTCAGAATTCAGCGCACTCCTGCGTTGCTCGTAAAATTTGATCCCGCAGAGTATTGCTCATACACTTTGGTCTCAAATTTTACTCACGCCTTGGATTGCATCTGAATTCCGAGGTCATCGAAAGATGGTTTCTCTTCCGCCCATGTATCGCTGCAGCGGCTCGGGAATGCGAATCGATCCGTCCTCGTTCTGATTGTTCTCGATGAGCGGAATAAGGATGCGCGGCGATGCGAGCGCGGTGTTGTTCAAGCTGTGCGCGAACTTGAGCTTGCCGTCCGCGTCGCGGTAGCGGATGTTGAGACGCCGCGTCTGGAAATCATGGAAATATGAGGATGAATGCGTCTCGCGGTACTTGTTCTCCGATGGGACCCAGGTCTCAATATCGTATTTTTTGACCTGGCCGAGGCCGAGATCGCCGCCGCAATTCACGACGACGTGGTATGGAAGGCCTAGGTTTTGAAGCATCTGCTCGGCATTCTGCGTGAGCTCCTCATGGAACACGACCGAGGTCGCGTGGTCGGCCTCGCACAGCACGACCTGCTCGAGCTTGAAGAATTCATGGACGCGCATGAGGCCTTGGGTATCCTTGCCGTGGCTTCCCGCTTCGCGGCGGAAACACGGAGAGAACGAAATGAATTTCATGGGCAGCTGCGCCTTTTCGAGCGTCTCGTCCATGAAGTATCCCATGGTCGCCACTTCGCCGGTGCCGGAAAGGTAATCATTGTCCTGCGTCTTGTAAAGATCCTCCTCGCTCTGCGGCAGATATCCCGTGCCCATGAACGGCTCGCGCCGGACGAGCGACGGAACGACCATCGGCGTGAAGCCCTTCTCGACGTACATGTCTAAAACATATTGCCAGAGCGCGAACGCGAGGCGCGCCCCGTCATTCTTCAAGAAGTAGCCGCGGAAGCCCGCAACCTTCGTGCCGCGCGAGAAGTCCGCCATGTCGAGCGCGGTCATGAGCTCGGTGTGGCTCTTCGGCTGGAATTTGAATTTCGGAATTTCGCCCCAAACGCGGATCTCCTGGTTCGCACCATCATCCTCGCCTTCCGGCACGGACACGTCGGGAATGTTCGGAACCTGCACCATGAGGCCCTGCCACTCCTTCATTATTTCCTTGAGCTCCTCTTCCTCCTTCTGGAGCGATTCCTTCACGGCTTTCATCTGCTCGATCATATAGAGGCGCTCCTGCGGCGTCTCGACCTTCGCGATCTTCTCGCTCGCCGCATTCTGCTCCGCGCGCTTCGCCTCGACCGCCGCGAGCTTCTCGCGGCGCTTGTCGTCGGCCTTGATAAGCTCATCGACGTCGAACTTGATGAGCTTCTTCTTCGCGGCCATCGCCACGAGATCCTTATTTTCCCTGATGAATTTGATGTCGAGCATGGACGAAAATACCTAGATACTGGATTTTTGAATGATAACAGAACTTCGGGGGCAGTGCTACCGCGAGCCGGCTACGGCGCAGGCGCTTCCCCGCCATCGTCGGATTGAGGCTCGGGCTGAGGCGCCGGAGGAGTATTTTCCGCAGAGGTATCGGAAGCGCCATCATCCGTTTCATCAGGCGAAACGGCTTGGCCGTCGTCTTCCGTTGCCGGAGAACTGGAAGATTCCTCGGGGGACGTTACCGACGTGTCTTCCATATCTTCGGCAGGCGTAGTGCTGCCGTCGGAAGTTTCATCAGAAGTCGTGGCCGTATCGTCCGTCGTAGTACCGTCGCCAATTTCCGATTGCGGCGGAGGCTCCGGAGCGAGAGTCTCCGATCCGCCGGACGAAGCCCCCGATTGCTCCACGAGATGTGCGAACTCCGCTTCCGTCACGCACGTTCCTCCGACGCAGAGCTTGTCGGTATCGACTTCCTGCGCATGAAAGACGCTCGCATAAAGATCCTTGATGCCGTTGGTCGCCGAGCCGAGCCATGCGATCAAATTGTCCTTGAAGCCTCCGGCCACGTTCGCCACGTCCTGGAAGCCCTTCACCAGCACCGGAATAAATTCCGTGTAGCGGAGGCCCAAGGTGTGATCGGGATCGGTGCCGACCGAGACGACCTGCGGCAAGACCAATTGCACATCCTGCGCGATGAATCCGAGATGCGTGTCGGTGCCGGCGAGCGGATCGATCCAGTTGAAGGAAACGGGCTTCAGGGCGAGAAGCGCCGCGAACGACGAGGTCGCATCGAGGGTCTCGATATTTTTCTTCAAACGCTCGTCGGACGTCTGGATCGTGCCGTTCGTCGCGTACACCGCGTTCCATCGATATGTCGTATTGCCGAGCGTGCCTGAATTGTCAGTGTTCGGCGTGATCGTGCCGGCGACCTGGAGCGCAGTCGTGGGCGACGTCGTGCCGATGCCGACATCGCCGTTCGCCTTCACCGTGAAGACGTCGCCCCAGCCCTGGGACTGGTTGTTCAGCCTGAAGTCGTCAGAGTTGCCGGGCGTGTACATAAACCATTTGTCTGCTCCGGAATTCTTGAATTTAAAGCCGGTGTTACCGCTCGTATTATCATCGTCGATAGATACCCATGTCCCGCCGCTTCCAACAACCGAGAGATTTTCGGCAGGAGTCGAAGTGCCGATGCCGACGGCGCCCGTGCTGAAATAGACATTCGATCCGCTCGTAAGCCACGGACTCGAGCCCGAGCCCGTTCCGATGCACGAACCGCTTATTGCAAAACATCCGGAGGTCAAATTGATGCCGGCCATAGTGCTTGTTGAGGTCGTATGAAGGCCTCCCGCCACATCAAGCTTGTACGCGGGCGAGGTCGTGCCGATGCCGACGTCTCCGGCGGCCGTTACCACAAGCTTCTGGTTCGACGACTGATAATCGGTGCCAATACCGAAGCCAGTCTGATTGTTGCCGTCTCCGTAGTAAGTCCCGGCGAACCAGTCGTTGGAGCCTGCGGTGGTGAACTGGATGCCCGACATCCTGAACTCGTTGCCGCGATCGAGATCGAGAAGCGCGCTCGAGCTGTTGTTCGATATGGTAACAAGCGGGCTCTGAAAATAATCTTCGGAATCGGCCGCCACGTGCAATTTTCCGACCGGATCGGTCGTCGTGCCGATATTTATTGATCCCATGAATGAGGAGCCGACGATATTATTCGGATCGCCGACCTCCGCGACGGCCGGATTGTCATAGCGAGGATTGGTGTCGGAAACATCCGAGCTCGCGACGTCATACAGGCCGTAGTCGCCGCCAGTGACGCGAGTATTGTTGAACGACATATGATGGCCGCCTGCAACATAGATGCCAGCTTGCCCGGAGCCCGTGCCGACCCCCGATACGGTGAAGGAATTCGACGTGAAGCCCCACCCGTCCAGATACATGCCGTGCCTTCCGACCGTTTCCGCTCCGGCGCTCTCGAACGACACGGCGGTCGCATCGAAGGTGTCCGACGTAATGTGATAGCCGTCTCGTCCAGCATCATCGCATGCCGTTGAAATGAACGTGCTGTAATTCAACCCGTCGGCAGAATAGCAATCCTGGCCCGGAGCATCCGCGTATGTGGAGTGGAGCGTTACGGATGTCGACTGTCCGCCAATCGTCATGCCGTTCCGGCTCGCGACATCCATGCGCGAGAAGGATATGTCCGATTGCATGAGCCCGGACAAGTTCATGCCGTCGATAAATCCATAGGTTCTCACGCCCTCGATATCGACGATCGCAGCATCCAGCGCGCCGTCGATATGGACTCCGTAGCCTGCGGTGCGGGTGCCGCCATACTCGTCGACGATAAAGAGATCCTTAATCACGATATTTCTCGTGCCGGACACGGAAGACGATGCGTAGAGTCCGTCTGTGTTGCTCTCGACGTAAATCGTCGCCGGCCCGTAAACTGTCTGGCCCGAACGCAAAACCAGGGCCGAAGTGGTTCGGTAATCGACTGCGGGCGGCGGGAAGTAGACATTCAGGCTCGCGTTGAGCGCCGCCTGGATCGCCGCCGTGTCGTCGGTCACGCCGTCTCCCTTCGCGCCGAAGTCCTTGACGCTCACCCTGTCCTTCAATTTTGAATCAAGCGTTCTCGAAACCGAACTCGTGCCGGCCTGGAGGAAATTGAGATTGAGGCCGGAAATGCTCGACGTGGCGGAGAGCGTGGTGCCGTTCGAAGCATATACGGCGATCTGTCCCGTAGTGCCGCTGTTCACCGTACCGCTTCCCCCGCCGCCGGAAGTGATGCACGTGCCGTTTACGGCGAAACAGCCATTTGTCAGGTTGATGCCCGCCATGGTGGAAGACGCCGTCGCATAGAGGCCGCCAACTACCGACAGCTTCGAGGAAGGCGACGTCGTGCCGATGCCGACCGAACCGTTCGCCTTGACGGTAAAGACGTCGCCCCAGCCTTGAGACTGGTTGCTCAGCCTGAAATCGTCCGTGCCGCTTGGCATATAGACGAACCAGTCGGCCGCACCTGAGTTTTTCAATTGCAGGCCGACGTTGCCGCTTACGCCTCCGTTATCAACGGAAATCCAGGTGCCGCCGCTGCCGCTGACTGAGAGATTTTCCTGCGGCGAGGTAGTGCCGATACCGACATTGCCGGTAGTAAAATAGATATTCGATCCGCCCGAGAGCCAGGGGTTTGAACCGGATCCGATGCACGTGCCGGAAACCGCGAAGCAGCCGGAGGTGAGATTGACGCCGCCGCCAAAGGTCGAAGTGGCGGCGGAAGTTGAAATGATATTCGTAGCCGTGAGGGCGCCGGCAAGAAGCGCGTTGCCATTCACCGAAAGCGCGGACGACGGCGACGTCGTTCCGATGCCGACATTGCCGCCGGCGGTCGCAAGGTAAGTAGCGCCGGTCGCAGTGAAAAGAGTCGTACTTGCGCCGCCATTGAATCGCTGAAGTTGGCTCCATGAGTTGGCGGTTGTGGTTCCAAACGCGAGCGAAACGATATTGGTCGAGCGCGCGAGCGGATACGAGAACGCGAGCGGATTTTCGTAATCGGTGCCCGCGACCGCGGCTGATACGACACCCGAACCGTTCGCCTTAAGGATGCCGTTTACAGTGCCCGCGCCGCCGTAGCTCGAGCCGATCACCGTGCCCTGCCAGACTCCATTCGCAATCGTGCCGACAGCGGCAAGATTGGCAAGCGTCGTGATATTGGGCAGGGTTGAAGTCGCAGAGAGGCGATTATCGAATAATG
>DASZYS010000052.1:0-7316 GCA_035545295.1 Minisyncoccota bacterium
CGGCGGCATTCCATGGAATGCCGCCGATTTTTCTCGGGAGATTATTCTGCCGAAGGCGCTCTGCAAAAATTCTTATTTTTGCGCTGTTTTCTCGTGAAGCTACTTTTCCTACAATGCCTCCAAATCGATCACCCTCCGTAGCTCATCCAACGACGTCATTCCCTGCAGCACCTTGAGAATGCCGTCCTGCTTCATGTCGAGAATGTCCTGCGCCGCGGTGGCCTTCTTGATCTCGCGCTCGCTCGGATTTTCATTGACGATGCGCTCGAGTATCTCGTCGGTGACGATCGCCTCGTAGATGCCGAGGCGCCCTTTGTAGCCTAAGCCGTTGCATTCGTTGCATCCGACGGGCTCGTACATGACGCTCGCATTGATTCCATCGAGGTATGATTTGTCGGTAACGGTCGAAAGAATGAAATCGACGGTCTGCTTCGGCTTGCCTTCGAGCGGCACCTGCTTTTTGCAGATCGGGCAGAGCTTGCGCACGAGGCGCTGGGCCATTGAAAGGGTAATGGCGGAAGGAAGGATTTTCGGATTGATGCCGAGGTCGATGAGGCGGGGATAGGTGCCAGCGGCATTGTTGGTGTGGAGGGTTGAGAAGACGAGGTGGCCGGTGAGCGCCGAATGAACGGCGATCTCGGCCGTCTCAGCGTCTCGGATTTCGCCGACCATGATGACATCGGGGTCCTGGCGCAGAGCGCTTCGGAGGCCTTGGGAGAAGGTGTAGTTTTCGTCCGAATCCGTCTGCGTCTGCACGATGCCCGGCAGGTGGTACTCGATCGGATTTTCGATGGTGATGATCTTGATCGCGGGCGTGTGGATCTTGCGGAGGCAGGCGTAGAGCGTAGTGGTCTTTCCGGAGCCGGTCGGGCCGGTGGTCAGGATCATGCCGTTCGGCTTCTCCATTTCGCGCTCCAGGATCGAAAGAAGGCGAGAATTGATGCCAAGCTCTTCGAGCGGCACGGCGATCGACTTCGGATTGAGCATGCGCATGACGATCGTCTCGTTGTAGGCGCCGGGAAGAAGCGAGGTGCGGATCTCGATATCGTTGTCCTTGAGCTTGATCGAGAAGCGTCCATCCTGGGCGCGATTTTTGATATTGAGCTTCAGGTTTGAAAGAAGCTTGATGCGGGAGAGAATGAGATTGTACGTCTCGGAATCGAACTGGAGGATGTCGTTCAGCACGCCGTCGAGGCGGTAGCGCAGGCGGACGTACGATTCCTCCGGCTCTAGGTGCACGTCGGAAGCCTTGAGGGCGAGCGCTCCGGAGAGGATGATTTCGAGCGTACGTGATATGCGATAGCTCTTGTTCTGGCCGATGACCTCCTTGATGAGATTACGGACATCGTCGATCGTCCTGACCTTCTCCATAAGCTCGAGGATTTGGTCGTTCGAAATGTCGAGAGCCCCGCTCTTCGTTTCGAAGGAGAACGAGAGATCCTTATAGCGCTCCCATACTTTGTTGAGCCCCTGATGGGTGACCATGAAGAGACGGACTTGGTAATTGCGGCTTTTAAGGTCTTCAATCTCGGCTTGCGTTTGTGGCTGGTTAGGCGAGAGAATGCCGACGCTCAATTCCCGATCGACGATGTTGAAAACGGCGAGATTGGCGGCGCGGCAGCGATCTTCGGGCAGGACGCGCAGGGCGTCGATGTTTATGGAAACCGCCGCAAGGTCGAGATAGGGGAGGCCGTACTTGATGGCCAGGCGTTGGGTAAGCTCCTCCTCCTCGCGCTTGCGAAGCTCGTCGAGCCGCTCGTTCTGCTTCTCCTCGTTGAATTGAACCATCCTGTTGTGAGAAATGGCATCGCTCTTTCTTAAGAGCCGCGCAATTTCAAAATTAATTCAAATAATAGATCCTTTTAATTTAAGTAGACAGTGGCTTTATCAAAGAGCGTAAACTGAATGCCATTTTCTACAACGGGATCATATGGATATATGATACCGCACAGGCGGGAAAGAGCTAGACTCATTTCAAAAATAATGACGAGAGAATACTCTTAAAATCCGTCGCGAGGCACGATGAAGCTGCCGAAGCGTACTTGCAGTACGACACGGAAGCTGAAGCTGAGACGTAGTAGGATTTTAAGGGTTTAATCCGTCAAATTCATTTTCTATTTTTATAGATGGTTATTTTTGAAATAAGGCTAACCCCAGCCGTAGAATTTATTGACATTTAGCTATCAAATGTGATATAATGTAAGAAGGAGACAGCAAATGAGAACATTGACAGTTGTGGCAGCGTTTGTGGCTTTCGTCTCGACTTCGTACGCACAGGATTCCGCCAGGGTGAGGCTTGCCGACGTAATTCAGTCGGATGCAGTGCGGGAATCACTTAATTCCAAACCGGATTCAGATAACGAAACCCCGGCGCCTCCCGATGTTTCGCCGGATAGTCCGAAGGCATCGACGTGCAATCCGGCGCCCTATATCGCACCTCGTGTGCGGGAAGGGCAGAAACATAGCGGAATTAGCGATGCATTCAGGGATCGGCGGTACTTCAAGCTCGTCATTTCGAACTTCGATCCTCAGCAGGATCCGATCGTCCGCATTTCCGACAATAATTTCTCCTCGAAGGAAGGTCCGGTTATTATTGAAAACCTTTGCTATGAGGGAATTGCTCCGGTTATATACACGTGGTATCCGGCCATGCATAAAGATGCGCCGTGGGTGACGCTCGAAGCGCTCACAGCAGGCGGAAAAAGGTATAAAAAAACCTTTTTTCTCGCCTATACCGATAATGCAACATGGGATATAGGCGATCCGGAGCCTCGTGATGAGAATTACGCGCGTCAGCAGCACATGCCTTCGAATTACTGCGGACAGCAATGCGCGCAAGTAGTGGCGCAGCCTGTCGGCCGCATTATGAACAAGGACCAGGTGTATTGCGTGACATATCCGAATGCAATCGGATGCCGTCCGCCAAGAATCGGCGTGCCCTCATGCTGGGGGCCGGAATGCGCATACTATATGAGCGCGATGGCTGGCATTACGCCTGCCGTGCCGGTGTATGCGGCCGGGTATCCGTATTACGGATACGGCGGGTATTATGCCGGCTCTCCGTATTACGGAGGTTACGGTTATGGAAACTTCGGTTTTAATCTCCGCCTCGGCGGATTTCATGTTGGCTACAATAGCGGGCCGCCATACTATTATGGAGGAGGCTATTACGGCGGCGGGTACTACGGCTACGGATCATACAGAAGTTACAGAACGTATGTCCCGTCGTTTCGCAATTACGGCGGCCGCTACTACGGCGGCTCTCGAACCAGCGGCGGTTCAATCGCGGGCGGCGGCTCGATTCCGAGCGGCACCATCTTCCCGGGAGCGGCGCTCCCGAACGGCGGCAGGAACATTCCTCCCGGCTACTATGGGCCCACACCGGGCACGTATCATCCCTCATCACTGACTCCGGGATTGAACTGATATTGAACTGATCTTTCTCGGGTAAAATTAAGGCGGGCGTCTCAGACGCCCGCTTTTTCTAATATGGTAAAATAGGCTCTAACTACTATGACTTCCGAGAGCCTCGTAGAAACCCAGCTTCTAGCTCGTCAGTTTGTGGACGGATTGGCTCCCGGCCACTCCGCCCGGATCGTGGCGCTCTATGGCGACTTGGGCTCGGGCAAGACCTCATTCGCCCAGGGCGTCGCTTCCTGCCTCAAGGTCGGCGAGCAGGTGCAGAGCCCGACGTACGTCATCGAGAAGATATACAAGACGAAGCATTCGGCGTTCAAGAAGCTCGTGCATATCGACGCGTACCGGCTTGAGTCGTCAAAAGAACTCGAGAAGCTCGGCTGGCGCGACCTCATCGCCGACCCTGACAATCTCATACTCGTCGAATGGCCGGAGAGGGTCGCCGATTTGATGCCCGACAATGCCGACATCGTCCGCTTCGAATTCGTCGACGAGAATGCCCGAAAGATCGATTTCGAATACGGGAAATAAAATCCAAAGGTTAAAATTCAAAATGCAAAAGTATAAGTCAAAACCGATTACGGTATAAGAGTAAGTCTTTTTGAATTAAAATTTTGACTTTTGACTTTTGAAATTTGATTTATGCATCCGGCTCAAACCAATATGGCAATCAAGAAAACAGCAAAAAAAACGAGCAAGAAAGAAGGCAAGAAAGTACAAAAGCGCCTCATTCTTCTCGATACGCACGCGATCCTCCACCGCGCATTCCATGCGCTCCCCGATTTCTTCTCCTCGAAAGGCGAGCCGACCGGCGCGCTCTACGGGCTCGTGACGATGCTCTTGAAGATTATCGCGGACTTGAAGCCGGACTACATCGTCGCGGCGTACGATCTTCCGGGGCCGACGTACCGGCACGAGGCGTACGAAGATTACAAGGGAACGCGCGTGAAGACCGACGACGGCCTCGTTGCGCAGATTGAGCGCTCGAACGATATCTACAAGGCGTTCGGCATCCCCGTGTACTCCCATCCGGGTTTCGAGGCCGACGATATGCTCGGCACCATCGTCGAGGAACTTCACAGTAATGGCTCGATCGATGTCGTCATTGCATCCGGCGACATGGATACGCTCCAGCTCGTCGACGACAAGAAGGTGCGCGTCTACACCCTGAAGAAGGGAATCAAGGATACGATTCTCTATGACGAGGAGGGCGTACGGGCCCGCTTCGGCTTCGGTCCGGAGCTCATTCCGGACCTCAAGGGCATCATGGGCGACGCTTCGGACAACATTCCGGGAGTGGTCGGCGTGGGAGAAGGCAGCGCCCTGAAGCTCGTCGCCGCGTACGGTCCGATCGAAAATATCTACAAGGCGATCGAAAAGAAAGGCGTCGAAGCCGTGGCGAAGGAAATCGGCGTCCAGAAGCGATACGTGCAGCTCGTGGCAGACAACAGGGAAGATGCCGATTTTTCGAAGATGCTCGCGACCATCCGCCGCGACGCGCCGATCGATTTCAAGGTTCCGCAGAAGGAATGGAAGGACGCGGTCGACATGGACGCGGTAAAGAAGCTCTTTTCGGAGCTTGAGTTCCGCACGCTTGGGAGCCGCGTCGAAGCAGCAGTCCGCGGCGACGCGAAGGCGGCAAAATCGGCTGAGAGCGAGCCTGCCGCGCCTGCGCCCCAGACCGCCACCTTGGGAGAAGGTTTGTTCGCGGATGCGGGGGAAGTCATCAACCGCTCTGAGCTTGAGGAGACGTCGATCGCCCTCTGGCTCATCAATTCGAATATAAGCACGCCGACCCTCGAGGATATCTACCAGTTCGCCGGCACGAAGAATTTTAATGAGGCACGCAAAATCGTTCTCGACGAATTGAAGCGCCGCGAGCTCACTTTCGTATTTGAGGAGATCGAGAAGCCCTTGATTCCCATAGTGCACAAGATGCAGGATCGCGGCGTGAAGATCGACACGAAGTGCCTCGCGCGCCTCTCGAAGAAATACCATGCAGAGCTCGACAAGCTTGAGCGCGGCATCTGGGAGATGGCGGGCGGCGCGTTCAATATCAATTCGCCGAAACAGCTCGGCCAGGTGCTCTTCGACAATCTCAACCTCGTGGTCAAGGGTCAGAAGAAGACCGCGACGGGTGCACGCTCGACCAAGGAATCCGAGCTCGAGAAGCTCAAGGGGATGCATCCGATTATCGAAAAAATCCTCGAATACCGCGAGTATCAGAAGCTCCTCTCGACATACATCGACAATATTCCTAAAGAGCTCAATTCCGACGGAAGGCTCCATGCCGAGTTTCATCAGGCGGGCGCGGCGACCGGCAGGATGTCGTCGTCGAACCCGAACCTTCAGAACATTCCGGTCAAATCTGAGCTCGGCCGCAATATTCGCGAGGCGTTCGTGGCGGCGGAAGGTCACGTGCTTCTCGCCTTCGATTACTCGCAGATCGAATTGCGGATCGCCGCGTTCCTCTCCGGAGACGAAAAGCTCCGTGAGATCTTCCGGAGCGGCCAGGACGTGCATGCCGCCGTCGCGGCGCAGGTTTTCAACAAGCCGGTGGAGGAGATCACCAAGGCGGAGCGCGGCCGCGCCAAGGTCATCAATTTCGGCATCCTCTACGGCATGGGCGTGAACGCGCTCCGCCAGAACCTTGGCACGAGCCGCGCCGAAGCGCAGGAATTCTACAACCAGTACTTCGAAACGTTCACGACGCTCGCCGACTATCTCAACAAAACCAAGGCCGAAGCGCTGAGGCTCGGCTTCACCACGACGCACTTCGGCAGGAGGAGATATTTCGAGGGAATCCGCTCGTCCCTGCCGTACATCCGCGCCCAAGCGGAGCGGATGGCAATCAATGCGCCGATCCAAGGCACGCAGGCCGATATCATCAAGCTGGCAATGCGCCGCATTGACGACTACCTCGAAGAGGAGAAACTCGATCTCCATGCGCACCTCCTGTTGCAGGTGCACGACGAACTCATCTATGAGGTGAAGGAGGGGGTCGCCGACGATATCGCTCCGCGCATCAAGAAAATCATGGAGAGCATCATCCTGCCGAAGGAGACCGGCGGCGTGGTCTTCCAGGCGAATGCGTCGAAGGGGCAAAACTGGGAAAGGCTTGAATCGATAAAATAATGATCTATTTTTTCTACGGCAGCGATACCGATACGGCCCGGGCGAAAGCGCACGCTCTCATGGACGGACTCTTGGCGAAGAAGCCGGATGCGTCGCTTTTCAAGTTCGATGCGGATAATTTCAATACAGCAGAATTCGACGCGCTCTCGGGCAGTATGGGTCTCTTTGAGTCGAACAACATCATTTTTCTCGATCGCGTGATGGAAAATGCCGATGCGGAAGAAGCCTTGCTCCAGCGCCTTGGCGAGATGCAGGAATCGCCCAACGTGATCATTCTTCTCGAAGGCGAGCCGAAGAAAGTGATATGCGACAAGGTCGGGAAGAAAGCGGCCAAAGCGCAGGAATTTTCGATGCGGGAGAAAGTGGCAAAGCCGGAATTCAACAGCTTCGCGCTCGCCGACGCGCTCGGACGCCGCGACAAAAAGGAGCTCTGGTCGCTTTTCGAGGAAGCGCAGTTCGCGGGAAAAGTCGCGGAAGAGCTTCATGGCCTGCTTTTCTGGCAGATGAAATCGATGCTTCAGGCGGCAGTGTCGAAAAGCGCCATCGATGCGGGACAGAAGCCGTTCGTCTACGGCAAGGCGTCGCGCTTCGCCAAAAATTATTCGCTCGAGGAGCTGAAGCGGAAATCCTCCGAACTCGTTTCGATCTACCACGACGCGCGCAGGGGAGGGACGGATATGGACATCGCGCTGGAGAAATTCATCCTGTCGCTGTAATATTTCTAGACATTCAGTGGGTTTTTGAGTATATTTTTACTGCTTTTG
>DASZYS010000053.1:0-9661 GCA_035545295.1 Minisyncoccota bacterium
CGACGAGAAGGAGATCAATCGTCGCACGCTTTCCCTTGACGATCTCCGCATCATCATCTCCCACATCATCCACCTCGCGGTTACCCCTCACTCGGTGGCCGACGATATCGACCACCTCGGTTTCCGCCGCGTCCGCTATGTCGGCGAACTCCTCCAGCAAAAGATCCGCGTCGGCATGTCGCAGATCAAGAGGAACGTCCAGAACAGGATGTCCACGGTTGAATCGGACGTGACGCTTCCCGTGCAGTTCATCTCTCCGAAGCCGCTTCAGGCCCGCATCAAGGAATTCTTCACTACGAACCAGCTCTCACAGTTCATGCAGCAGGAGAATCCGCTTGCCGAGATCGAAAACCTCCGCACGCTTTCCGCGCTCGGCCCCGGAGGCTTGAACCGCTCGCGCGCAGGCTTCGAAGTCCGCGACGTCCATCCGTCGCACTACGGCAGGGTCTGCCCGATCCACACTCCCGAAGGCCCGAACATCGGCCTCATTCTCCGCCTCGCCATCTACGCCAAGATCAACGAGTTCGGCATGATCGAGACGCCGTACGCCAAGGTCAAGAACGGCAAGATGACCGGCGAGATCGTATATTTGAACGCCCTCGACGAGGAGCGCTACAAGATCGCGCACGCCGCCACTCCGTATGACAAGGAAGGCAAGTTCCTCATCGAGGAAGTGGACGTCCGCATCAAGGGCGAGCCGGGCGTCGTGCACAAGTCCGAAGTCGACTTCATCGACGTCGCGACCAACCAGGCATTCTCGATCGCCACTACCATGATTCCGTTCCTCGAGAACGACGATTCGACCCGCGCGCTCATGGGTTCGAACATGCAGAAGCAGGGCGTTCCGTGCCTCATTCCCGAGGCCCCGCTCGTCGCGACCGGCATCGAGCGGAGCGCGGTCATCGACACCGGCCGCGTCGTCCTCGCCGAAGAGGATGGCACGGTGACCGCAGTCGACGGCAGCCATATCAAATTGAAGACCGCCAAGAAGGAGAAAGAATACAAGCTCGTTAACTTCTCGAGGACGAACGGCTTTACAGCATTCCACCAGCGCCCGATCGTCTCCGTCGGCCAGGCTGTGAAGAAAGGCGACGTGCTCGCCGACACCACCGCGTCCGACAACGGCCAGATGGCCATCGGCCAGAACATCCTTGTGGGCTTCCTCTCATGGTCCGGAAACAACTACGAAGACGCGATCATCCTTTCCGAACGCCTCGTGAAGGAGAGCAAGTTCTCGTCCATTCACATTGACGAGGTGATCGTGAACGTCCGCGATACCAAGCTCGGCCCCGAAGTGACCACCTGCGACATTCCGAATGTCGGAGAAGCGAAATTGAAGAATCTCGCCGAGGACGGCATCATCCGCGTCGGCGCGGAAGTCCGCGCGGGCGACATTCTCGTAGGCAAGATCACCCCGAAGGGCGAAACCCAGCTCACTCCGGAAGAGCGCCTGCTCCGCAGTCTCTTCGGCGAGAAGGCGCGCGACGTGAAGGACACGTCGAAGCGCATCGAGCCGGGCCGCCGCGGCCGCGTCATCAAAGTCCAGGTCTTCTCCCGCGAGAAGGGCGACAAGCTCGAGAGCGGCATCATCAAGCGCATCCACATCGAGATCGCGCAGTTGAGGAATGTCAGCGTGGGCGATAAGCTCGCAGGCCGCCATGGCAACAAGGGAGTCATCTCCCGCGTGCTTCCGGTGGAAGACATGCCGTACATGGAAGACGGCACCCCCATCGACATCATCCTGACCCCGCTCGGAGTCCCGAGCCGCATGAACCTCGGACAGATTCTCGAGCTCCATCTCGGCCTCGCCGCGCACGAGCTCGGCTACCAGGCGATCGTCCCTCCGTTCTCCGGCGCCACCGGCGATGAGATCAAGGAGGAACTCAAGAAGGCCGGATTCCCGGAAAGCGGCAAGGTGAAGCTTATCGATGGCCGCACCGGCACGCCGTTCGATCAGGACGTCGCTGTCGGCTATATGTACATCATGAAGCTCGACCACATGGTGGAAGACAAGATCCACATGCGCTCGATCGGACCTTACTCGCTCATCACCCAGCAGCCCTTGGGCGGCAAGGCTCAGGGAGGAGGACAGCGCTTTGGAGAAATGGAAGTCTGGGCGCTCCTCGGCCACGGCGCCGCATACACCCTTCGCGAGGTACTTACCATCAAGTCCGACGACATTCTCGGAAGGTCAGCCGCGTTCGACGCGATCGTCAAGGGCGAGCGCATCGAGCAGGTGAATACTCCGGCATCATTCAACGTATTGCTCAACACCCTCCGCGGATTGGCGCTCGACGTCGAGCTCCATAAAAATAAAAGGTCGAACAGCGAAGAAGTAAGAACAGAGGATTAATTTTCAATTTGCAATTCCCAATTTTCAATCAATAGCCAATGACTCAATTTCCAAATGTTTGCACATTGGAATTTGAAAATTCATTGAAAATTGCAAAATTAAAAATTGAAAATTCCATAAAAATATGAACAACACTACACCTAACAAAAAGGCGGTCGACATGACGGATTTCGATTCGATCGGGTTGAAGCTCGCATCGCCCGACAGGATCAAGGAGTGGTCCTACGGCGAAATCACGAAGCCGGAAACCATCAACTACCGCACCCAGCGTTCCGAGAAGAACGGCCTCTTCGACGAGAAGATCTTCGGCCCCGACAAGGACTATGAATGCTATTGCGGCAAGTACCGCGGCATCCGCTACAAGGGCATCGTCTGCGAGAAGTGCGGCGTCGAGATCACCCGCTCGATCGTCCGCCGCGAGAGGATGGGCCACATCGAGCTCGCCTCGCCGGTTTCGCACATCTGGTTCCTGAAGAGTATGCCCTCGCGCATCTCGATGGTGCTCGGCATCCCGACGCCCGATATCGAGCGCGTCATCTACTTCGCCGGATACATCATCACCAAGGTTTCCGAGGATGAGAGGAGTCAGTTCCTCCGCGACCTCGATTCCGAATTCAAGGCGAAAGTGAAGTCCGCTGCCGACGAGAAGACTACCGAGAAGCTCAAAGAGCTCCTTCTCAACGCCAAGCGCGATATTGAAAGCATTACCGAAGGCCGTGTGCTCGACGAGATCGAATATCATAACTTCTCGCTCCGCTACGGAACGATGTTCGAAGCGGGCATCGGCGCGGAAGCGATCTACGATATTTTCAAAGCGCTCGATCTCGAGAAGCTCGCCGAGAGCCTCCAGAAGGAACTCGAAAACGCCGGCTCCGTCGACGCAGTCCGCATCAACAAGAGGCTCAGCACCATCCAGGCTATGATCAAGGCGAACCTCCGCCCCGAGTGGATGTTCCTGACGAGCATTCCGGTCATTCCGCCGGCGCTCCGCCCGATGGTTCCGCTCGATGGCGGCCGCTACGCGACTTCCGACGTGAACGACCTCTACCGCCGCGTCATCAACCGCAACAACCGCCTGAGGAAGCTCAAGGAGATCAACGCTCCCGACGTCATCCTTCGCAACGAAAAGCGCATCCTTCAGGAAGCGGTCGACGCGCTCATCGACAATTCGATCCGCCACGGCTCGTCGCTTTCGTCCGCAATCAACCAGACTCAGCGCCGCCCGCTCAAGTCCCTTTCTGACGGTCTTAAGGGCAAGCGCGGCCTCTTCCGCCAGAACCTTCTCGGAAAGCGCGTCGACTACTCCGGCCGCTCCGTGATCGTCGTCGGCCCCGAACTTCACTTGCATCAGTGCGGCCTTCCGAAGCACATGGCGCTCGAGCTCTTTAAGCCGTTCGTCATTTCGGAGCTTCTCGCCCGCGAAGTCGCGTTCAACATCCGCGGCGCGTCCCGCCTTATCGAAGAAGGCATTCCGGAGGTGTGGGCGATTCTCGAAGAGGTGATCCAGGGCAAGTACGTCCTGCTTAACCGCGCACCGACCCTTCACCGCCTCGGCATCCAGGCATTCCAGCCGATCTTGATCGAAGGCAATGCCATCCAGGTGCACCCGCTCGTATGTACGGCGTTCAACGCAGACTTCGACGGCGACCAGATGGCAGTCCATGTCCCGCTCTCGATCGAAGCGCAAGCTGAGGCCCGCGAGATCATGGCGTCCGACAAGAACATCCTGAAGCCTGGCAACGGCAACCCGGTCATTTCCGAAAAGCTTCTCGACATCGTGCTCGGCTGCTACTGGATGACCAAGATCGTTCCGGGAAAGAAAGGCGAGGGCAACTATTTCCCGAGCCCGAACAGCGCGATCACCGCGTTCGACTTCGGCGAAGTCGATTTCCGCGCCAAGATCCACGTGCTCGCGACGGACAGCGAGAAGTACAAAGAATTCGGCGGAGCGATCTTCGAGACGACCGTCGGCCGCCTGCTCTTCAACAGCGTTCTTCCGTCCGATTATCCGTATATCAACAGCGAAGTCGAACGCAAGAAGATCGGCGCGCTCATCAGCGACCTCATCGTCCGCTACGGCATCGAAGCGGTGCCCGCGATCATGGACAAAATCAAGGCGTTCGGATTCAAGTACGCGACGTACTCCGGCACCACGTGGTCGATCGACGACATCAAGATTCCCGAGCAGAAGCCCGCGATTGTGAAGGCGGCCCGCGAGAAGTCGGAGGCCGTCATGGAGCAGTTCAACATGGGCCTCCTTTCGGAGCCCGAGCGCATCCAGAAGAACATCGAGATCTGGCTCGCCGCCAAGAACGAGATCGAACAGCTCATTCCCGAGACGCTCGATCCGAACGGCCCCGTCGCGGACATGGTCCGCTCCGGCGCCCGAGGCTCGATCGCCCAGCTTACGCAGATGGCCGGCATGAAGGGCCTCATGCAGAACACGGCGGGCGAGACCATCGAATTCCCGGTCGTGTCGTGCTCGAAGGAAGGATTCTCTCCGCTCGAGTACTTCATCACCACCCACGGTTCGCGCAAGGGCCTCACCGACACCGCGCTCAACACCGCGAAGGCGGGCTATCTTACCCGCAAGCTCTTCGTCGTCGCGCAGGACACGATGATTTCGCAGGATGATTGCGGAACGAACGAGGGCATCAAGTTCACCCCTGAAGGCTCGTCAGGCATGCAGGTTCCCATCGACCTGGTCGTCCGCGGACGCTTCCTGGCGAAAGACGTGAAGGGCAAGGACGGAAGCGTCTTGTTCAAGCGCAACCACTACATCACCGAAGAGGACGCTCGCGCCATCAAGAACGCGGGAGTCGAGGAGGTCTGGACGAGGTCGCCGATGACGTGCGCAAGCCCGAGCGGCATCTGCGTGAAGTGCTACGGCTCGGATCTCGGCAAGGGCCGCGTTATCGAGCTCGGCGAAGCGGTCGGCACCGTGGCCGCGCAGGCGATCGGCGAGCCGGGCACCCAGCTCACCATGCGCACCTTCCACGCCGGAGGCACCGCGACCGTCGGAGGCGATATCACGTCGGGCCTCCCGCGCGTCGAGGAAGTCTTCGAGAAGCGCCAGCCCAAGAACCCGGCCGTCGTGTCCGCGACCGCCGGCACCGTTTCCGAAATCCGCACGTCGGGCAAGGAGAAGGTGATCGTCGTCATTCCGGAAATCGAGGAAAGGAAGGGCAAGCACGAGACCATCGAATACAAGGCGAGCCACACGAGGACCGTCTTCGTCAAAGCAGGCGACAAGGTGAAGAAGGGAGACTTCCTCACCGACGGCTCGGCGAACATCGACGAGGTCTTCAAGTACGGCGGCCGCGAGAAGGCGCAGGAGTACATCATTCACGAGATCTCGAAGATCTACGAACTCCAGGGCGCGCCAGTTTCCCGCAAGCACATCGAGGTGATCATCAAGCAGATGTTCTCGAGGCGCAAGATCAAGGATGCCGGAGATACCGTCTATGCGCGCGGCGACATCGCCGAGACGCGCGAGATCGAGATCGAAAACGCTCGCGTCAAGGAAGCCGGCGGCAAGGAAGCCAAGTCGGACGGCATCGTGATGGGCATCACGGAAGTATCGCTCACTCGCAAGAGCTTCCTTTCTGCGGCCTCGTTCCAGCATACGACACGCATCCTCATCAACGGCGCGGTTCGCGGCATCGAGGACGATCTCAAAGGCCTCATGGAAAACGTCATTATCGGCCGGCTCATTCCGGCAGGAACCGGATTCCCGGAAAGCCCCAAGGCGGCGATGGTGGAGGAAGTAACGGCGGAAAAGTAATTCAAAAGTCAAAAATCAAAATGCAAAGTTGTGGTATCCGCCGCAAGCGGATGAAGATCATTCAGCCATTTTGCGGCTGTCCGAAATTTTGATCTTTGAATTTTACATTTTGAATTATCGCCATGTCCACAAGCGTTGAAAAAATAAAAGAACGATTGGGCATCGTCGATGTCGTGTCTTCCTACGTGGAGCTCAAGAAGGCGGGAGCGACGTGGAAAGCGAGGTGCCCGTTCCATAACGAGCGGACGCCGTCCTTCATCGTCTCTCCCGACCGCGGCACGTTCTATTGCTTCGGCTGCCATGCGAAAGGCGACATTTTTTCGTTCGTGGAGCAGATAGAGGGCCTCGATTTCAAGGGAGCGCTGAAGCTCCTGGCGGAGCGGGCCGGCGTGACCCTCGAACGCGAAGACCCGAAAGCGCGAGGCGAGCATGAGAGGCTCTTTTCGATCCTTGAGCACGCGAAGCAGTACTTCGCCGAAAATCTTGCGAAGACCCCCGCGGCAATGGAATATTTGGAGAGGCGCGGTGTAAAGAAGGATACGCTTCGGGAGTGGGCCTTGGGCTATGCGCTTCCCGAATGGCGCGGCCTCTACGACCACCTCAGGTCCCTCCAGTTCGCCGATGCGGAAATAGAAAACGCCGGCCTGGCGAAGCGCCGCGAAGATGCGGGATCGGGAGAGCGCTATTACGATGCGTTCCGTGAGCGCGTCATGTTCCCGATCTTCGACGCTTCCGGCCGCGTGGTGGGATTTTCCGGCAGGACCCTCTCGAAGGATCCGACCACGCCAAAGTACATCAACAGTCCCGAGACGCCGCTCTTCAACAAATCGGAGCTTCTCTACGGGCTCCACAAGGCGAAGGCCGCGATCAGGAAGCAGAACTACGCGATTCTCGTCGAAGGCCAGATGGATCTGATTATGTGCCACCAGGCAGGCTATGCGAACGCGGTCGCCGCATCCGGCACCGCCTTGACCGCCTCCCACCTCGAGCGCTTGAAGAAGCTCTCGCCGCGCATCCTCATGTGCTACGACTCGGACGATGCGGGGCAGAACGCGGCGCAGAAGAACGCGATGCTCGCCTTGAAGCTCGGTCTCGAGGTGAAAATCGCGGTACTGCCGCAGGGAAGCGATCCGGCCGACCTCCTTCTCTCCGATCCGGAGGGTTGGAAGAAGGCCGTCGCGAACTCGCGGCACATCGTCGACTTCCAGCTCGATCGCCTTCTCAAAAGCGGCGCAGACAGCAGGATGAAGGCGGTCGCGCTTCGCACGTCGGTCCTGCCGTTCATCGCGGAGCTCCAGTCGAAGATCGAGCAGTCGCATTATGTCGCCGAAGCAGCGAAGCGCATGGGTATCCGCGAAGACGCGATCTGGGAGGATCTCAGGGCTCTTTCGCGAAAAGATGGCGAAAAACGGCCCGCGGCTTCCATTGCCCCGCGCCCTCAGGTGAAAGCGGGGAGCATGCCGTCACTCGGGGAGCGCATCATGGGGCTTTTGTACTGGAAGCCGGAGATGGAGGATTTCAGGAAGCGCGTCATCGAAATCGGCGGCGAGGAGAGATTTCTCGCGATGAAGGAGCGGATGGCGGAGGATAGCGAGCGCCTCATATTCGAAACCGAGGAATACTACGAAAATCTTTCAAGGAATTCCGAGGCGCCCGACGCGATTCGCAAGGACGCGGACGAGCTTCTCGCGAGCTACGAGCGCAAGAGCCTCCAGGAGGATATTGAGAAGAAGCAGAGCGATTTGAGAGCGGCGGAGGCGGGCAGTGCGGATGCCGAAGCCATCCTGAAAGATATTCATGCACTCGCTACCCGTTTGGAAGACGCGAAGCGGGCGGCAGGGCAGGGGAATCCATAAGGGAGCAAAATTTTCGAATCACAGTTTAATTTCATTTTCAACTTCCCAACAATATCGAGCGTGTTATAATAAAATGTACGCAATGGCAGTCAAAAAGCAAAACAAAAAAGAGAAAAAGTCAAAATCCTCGGCACAGAGGAAACAAGCGAAAAAAAGAGCCTCCGCAACCTCCCGCACTAAGAAAAGGGAGAAAAAGGATATAGAGAAAAAGAAGAAGGCCAAGGCAGCTCCGAAGAAGATTGCGCCGGCCAAAGAACATCGAGCCAAGTCCGCCGCGAAAAAAAGCGGCAAAAACGATTCCGAGGAAAAAGTGGAGCGTTTGCTTACGAAGGGACGCGAGCGCGGTTTCGTCACGTATGACGAAATCCTCAAGGAATTTCCGACGGTCGAAGACGACATCGTCTTTCTCGACGAGCTCTACGAGAAGCTCAATACCGCGGGCGTTGATATTCTCGAGAGCGGCAACCTGCTCGATGACACCGTTGAGAAGGAGCTTCAGAAGAAATATACCTACAACAAGACCGATTCCGGATTCGATTCCGTGCAGATGTACCTCCGCGAAATCGGCCAGCATTCGCTCATTTCCGGCGCCGATGAAAAGGATTTGGCGAAGCGCATTCAGGCGGGCGACCAGGAGGCGAAGAACCTTCTCGCTCGCGCCAACCTGAGGCTTGTCGTTTCAATTGCCAAAAAATACGTCGGACGCTCGCCGGACCTCACGCTTCTCGACCTCATTCAGGAAGGCAACATCGGCCTCTTCAAGGCTGTCGACAAGTTCGACTGGTCAAAAGGCTATAAATTCTCAACGTACGCCACGTGGTGGATCCGCCAGGCCATTACCCGCGCCCTTGCCGACCAGTCCCGCACTATCCGCGTGCCGGTGCACATGGTGGAAACCATCGCCAAGTACAAGCAGGTGGTGAGGCGCCTCTCGCAAGACCTCGGCCGCGATCCGCTTCCGGAGGAGATCGCCACGGAAATGAACATGGACGTGGAGAAGATCTACAACATCGAGAAAATCGACCAGTCGACTGTTTCCCTCGAAAGCCCGGTAGGCGAGGATGAGGATAAGTCGAAGATCGGCGATTTTATCGCCGACGAGAAAATCCTCTCTCCCGACCAGGAGACGTCGCGCCGCATTGTAACCGATCAGGTGCGCGAAATTCTCAATGACTTACCGCCGAAGGAGCGCAGGATTCTCGAACTCCGCCACGGGCTTATCGACGGAGTGCCGAGAACCCTCGAGGAAGTGGGCAAGGAATTCGGCGTGACCCGCGAGCGCATCAGGCAGATCGAGGCGAAGGCTCACGATAAGATACGCCAGCACGAAAAAATCAATCGCTTGAGAGGTTACTAGGATCGAAATCTAAAACTGATAACGTCAAGACTCGAAAACAGGCCCTCGGCGCCTGTTTTCTTTTGAATTGCCGTTTTCCGCGACCGCGGAAAACGGCAATGTTTCCATACGTTATAAAATTGCTATAGCAATTTTATAACGTATGCGAGTCATTTCTAGTATGCATGACAAAACCTTTCGATATATCGCAAGGTTTCCATTACCATGCAGCATAGTGAACACTTTTATAGAAGAAAGCGGCGCATCCTGCGCCGCTTCAGCCTCGCCTGGTTCAGGGAGAGGGAACAATTTTGCCGAGCGTGTAATGGGGC
>DASZYS010000054.1:0-10403 GCA_035545295.1 Minisyncoccota bacterium
GAAATTCGCCGAGCATAGCAAAAGCCCGTCGACTGGACGGGCTTTATGCGTGTTTCCTCAAAAGCAATATTGAACGGATTTTTACTTCTGTGCAATCTGAGTCGAATCCGATCCGCCCCAGCAGCTCGAGGACGAGATCCACGGCTGGGTGCCCTGCTCATCGTAGAGATGGCGGGCGAACTCCATATTGCCCTGAAGAGTCAGAATGTCCATGCCGAGCTTCAAGGCTTCGGCGCTGTGATAGGCTTCGTTAATCTGCATCACGCCGCGGTCGGCATAATTGACCTTTCCGTGAAGCACGTCCCCTGCCGCGTCGTACTGCCTGAACTGCGATTCGCAGCGGGCGATATCGATCATGACGGGAATATCGGCGAAATACTGTTCCACCGCCTTTTCCACTGCCGCGGAACTGATGTAGGTTGCCGAGGCCAATTTGACGGTGACCGCCCTCTTGGCCGAAGCCTTCTGGCTGGTGGTCGCTTTGTTCGCGTCCGGCAAGAGATTCAGGGTGGTCGAAGGGGTAAGATCCTCTCCGTTCCAAAGCGTTACTTCTTCTAAAGTGTCTCCTGCCGGCCTCGGGTCGACGACGGCCTGTATTTCCGTATGGGTTGTGTTAAGAGCAGGGAGAGTGGTCTGTGCCGCCTGGTAGCTGCCGCCATTTACGACTGCGGCCAAGGCAAGTACTGCGCCGAGTTTAGTGAAGTTTAAGATGCATTTTCGTTAGACTGGTAATTCTGTCGTGTCTGGAAATGAAAAAACTGAGTTTTCACTCAGCTGGGTACATTATAGCATATTGGAGGCCATTGTCAATGAATTTTTTTTAAATTTTCCTAAATAACGGCTCTGTGGAGCCACTATTTTAAGCTCTTCACTAGACCATATTTTTAGCTTTTTTGGGATACCCCATCTTTCCCCTCCCCTTTTCCGCTCTTTGGCCGGATTCGGACGCTTTTGAGAGGCAAAAAAGAAGCCCGAGAAGCGCATTCATGCGCCGCTCGGGCTTTCGTCTTCACTTTTTACTTTGGAGCGAGCGGATTATCGCCTGGCGATATCCGCAGGAGCCAGTACTGCACCTTTTCTGGTTGAGGATTAACTGGCGGAGCGTACACGAGCTTGTAATCGCCCGGTTTCAACCGCTGTATAGATTCTACCGAGTAATACTCGAGCGAATAACGGGTTCTGAGGAAAGTTTCAGCTTCCGTCACCGGTTCGCTTGTGCAGAGGCTTTGGGCAGTTTTGCCGCAAATCGGTTCGACCATGAGCGGGAGCGGCATTCTGCTATCTCCTTCACGCATCGAGATGAGATCAAGAGAAGACTCCGGCATGTACATTCCTCCGACAATAAACACCACGAGGCGAGGTTTCGGATTCCTCACGGTCGGGAGCTCTCCGGTGACCGGGCTTTTTTCCTTCGTTTTGATAATGATTGTCCTCGAAGGTAATGGTTCGAAACCCTCTCCAGTTTTAACAAAGGCAGTATTTTCGGTCGTATGCGGGATTCCCTCGATAGTGAGGCGCGGCGGAAAGTCGTCGAGCGGGCGGATGCGGAAGTGCGGCTGGGTCGATCCGACAGTTGGTTCCTGGAGCAATGATTGCGAGTTGTCCGAACGAGCAAAGACGGCAAATGGCGCAATGCATGCGCATGCCAAGACTGCTGTTAATAGTTTCAATGTAGCTCTCCTTTTGTGACGGTAGTTCTATATTCTTAATATAATATTATTCAAATATTGTCAATTCGTTGTATGCACTGCCAAAACAAAAGCCCGACGCATGAAGCGAAGGGCTTAGTTTTAAATTCAAAAAGAAGGTACTGCAAAAATGTGTTTTTATCCGTCTCCTTTCTTTTCAGTCTAAAAGAAGATCGGGTTAGCGGGAGCTGATCTGGGTCGGCTCTGTGCTTGGAGATGCGACGACATCGAATGCGTACGCCGCAGGACCGCCTACCAGGGCATAATGCCCCGGATTAAGAGGATCGAACGTGAGAATCACATCTTTTCCCTCTACGGATGATTTGAGGTCGAAAGCGCTCTTACTCCTGAAAGCGTGGATTTTGGGAAGCAAACTTGAACTTGTCTGGACGATGCGGGTACCGTCGTGGACTTCTAGTTCGACGAGTTTTACCGCTTTGCCAGCATGCGACCTCGCTCGCGACGGCAGGCCAGCAATCGTGATTTTTGTCGGATTACTTACCTTTATGTCTGAATGGTCGCCCGGAAGAGTCATATCCAGCTTATTCTTAAAGATGAATATGCCGCCGGGGATCAGATATTGCGCTAGCATTTTCCCGCCGCCGCCGCGCATCTCGGGCGTTTGGGTCTCGTCATTCAGTTGGTATTGACGGCCTTTTGCGTCGATTAACGTCACGTTCAGGCCGTTGTGATCGGATTCAGCGGATTGCACACTGGGCGTCGAGACTTCCGGTGCCGCAGTGTGAGCTTGCATTTTGGCCTGCATAGCCTTGAGAACCGCGTCCGGAACATGCTGATTGGTTGCTAACGAACCAAGCGCTGAAAACGAGGTGTCGAAATTTGCCTGCGGCGCACTGTTGATTGTTGCGACGATGGCATCGACGGGTACGCCGTCGTTCGCCATTTTAGCGATTGTTTCGTTCGTGAGCGTTGTTCCTGCGAATATGGTTCCGCAGAAGAACAGGAAGATTGCCAAGGCCATGAGAAGAATTTTTGCATGTCTTCCTAGGGCGGGCAGGATGCGGGAAAAAGCAAAGGGGAAATTCCCCTCGATTCTTTGTGCGGGATTCATTTTTGCACCTTTCTTTATTGAATTTTCAGGGTACTACTATCTTGGTACCTTAGACGGTTGGCCGCCTAAACTGGTTAGATTATGACAATATTCAAATGAAAAGTCAATGAGGCACAGCTGTGCCCTGTGGACAAACGGCTGGGCTACCCTTTCCACTCGGGAAGCGGGAAACCGGCGAATTCCGGAAGGAAATTTTTGCCGTAGAGGAGGCGCGAAAAAGCCTCCGCTTCCCACAGCGCGCCATTGAGACCGATGTGCGGCTTCCCTTCTTCGGGAATGCCGACATAGTGGCAGATAAATGCTGAATTGATGTTTGAGCGCTTGTTGGCGATCGGCGGCTCCCCTCCGTTCATGACGATATGCATCCAGCAGACGGTGTGGAGGTCGAGCGTGCGTTTTGCGATCGGAAAATCCTCGTGGCCGATTTCCGCCGACTCGCGGATGAAATCATAGTCGAGGTACGGGTTCTGCCCTCCTACCGTGTGGTCGCGCGCCTCAAGCGCCCAGACGACAAACTTCGCCGCGAGCTCTGAAGGCGCCATCTTTTTCGGATCGCGTATCTCTTCTTCTGTGAATCCGTTTATCTCGAGCGCCCCATCCATGATATGCGCGCCATCGCGCATTCTGCATTCGCCGTAGAAGCGGCGGGCGGGATCGTCGAAGTCGACTGCTCCGATGGAGAGGAGCGAGTGCTTGTGAGCTTCGGTACCGGTTGTTTCTACGTCTACTACGATCATATAGTAATTTTCAATTTAAAATTTTTAATTTTCAATGAATTTTCAAATTCTAATGTTTCAAGCGTTTGAAAATTGCGAATTGGAAATTTGTATCGTATCTACGGTGTGCATGTTTTTGCCAAGCGAAACCCCGCCGCCTCCGCCGCCGCGGCCGTATCGAAATAAATCTTGTTTGCGTCGGAGATGCGGTTGGAGCATGAAGCGTAGTAGTACGTGGTGCCGCTCTTCGAAGCAACAATGGAGCCCGTTGCGTTTGCATTGCCTGACTTCGCCGCGGTGCCGGCTGATGTATCGCTTGCCGGAGCTGATTTCGGAATAGGCGCGGAGGCCGCGGCGGCGGGAGTCGAGGAGGAGAAATAGTCGATCGTTACCGGCACTTTCGCTTCCTCGAGAGTCGAGAGTCTTCCCAAGCCGAAGGCGAGCGCCGCGACGAGGATAATGAGCCCGGCGATGAGCCAGTGCTCGAGGGCGGAATGCTTGGAATGCTCTTGTTCGTTCGGGGTTTCCATAGGCGGCGTTTAATTGACCCTGTAGTAGATTTTGGCATCGCAATCCCTTGCGGGATTGCGGGCAGGGCCCGATGCCAAAATTCACTACAGGGTTGATTTTTTCCCTTATCTCTTTTATACTCCTTAAGTCTTATTATAGCAGGTTTGAGGGCTAATTCCCTCACTATTTAGAGAGTTTAGAGCCATGGCACATAAAAAGTCAGCAGGAACAACTAGAAACGGCCGAGATTCGCAGCCAAAATACCTCGGCATCAAGATAAACCACGGCGAGAAAGCTGCCGTGGGGGAGGTTATCGTGCGCCAGAGAGGCACCGATACTCTTCCTGGAGCGAATGTCGGAATGGGGCGCGACCACACCCTCTTTGCATTGAAGGAAGGCGTCGTTGAATACTCCACCAAGCGCAAGATCCATTTCGACAACTCGGTGAAGCGCAAGAAGATCGTCAACATCAAATAATCAAGCAAAATGCCGGCATATGACGGCATTTTGCTTGCTCAAATGAGGGAGTTTTGATTTTGAAAGAACCCCGGGTATTACCCGGGGGCGGTTGAGGCTGGCTAAAGGCCGCCGTGTGCCGCGAACCAAAAAAGGGCGGCGATGCCGCCGGTTAAAACAAGCAGGGTCGGAATTGCTATTCGGCATGCCGATCTGCATTTGGCGCTGAGTGTTTTTTCCGTAGCAGTGTACTGCGAAAACATCTGTTTACTGTCTCCTTGTCAGCATGGTGCTGTTCTTTCTTTGAATAAAATAACAGCCCCGCTAGGGGCTGTCAATCAATTTTCCGGATCTCGGAAGAGATTTCCGTTATGCAGTCTCAACGACAAGCGTGAATTCCGCAGTTTTGCCGCCGACCGCCACGGGGATCTTATGCTTCCCCGCTTCCTTGACGGGCTTGTCGAGAACGATGTGGTCGGCTTCGATATCGAGGCCGCTCTGCTTGCGGAGCTCGTCGATAATGTCGTCCTTGTGGATCGCGGCGAAAAGATGGCCGCCCTCGTTCGCCTTGCCGCTCATGGTGATCTCAACGCCTTCGATTTTTTCGAGGTTCTTGGCTGTTTCCGCGTCGCGGGCGGAACGCGCCGCCATGTCCTGAGCTTTCATTCCATCAAGGCGCTTCATGGCCCCTGCCGTAGCGGCGGTCGCCAAATTGCGGGGAATGAGCGAGTTCATCGCGAAGCCTTCTGCGACTTCCTTTATTTCGTATTTTTTGCCGACGTTGCGGATGTCCTTGAGAAGAATTACTTTCATGCGTTTTTACGTTTAAATAAGCAGTCAACAGTATGACCGAGAACGGAGTGAAAATCAACCCTGTAGTGAGTTTTGGCTTCTGGCTTTGCCTGTCTCGCAAAGCGAGACAAAGCCAAAATCTACTACGGGGTCAACCCGTCGCTTTTACTGGTTCAGAATTTCGAGGGCTTTGTCGAGCTGGGGGTCGCGTCCAGCGGCGACATCGTCGGCGGTGAGGGGCACTGCATAATCAGGCGTGAGGCCGTTGTGGGAGATCGAGATGCCGTTCGGAGTGAGCCATCGCGCCACAGTCACTTTAAGCGATGTGTCCGGGGTGATCTTCACGAGCTCCTGGACGGAGCCTTTGCCGAAAGTCTGCTGGCCGACAAGCTTCGCCACGCCGTTCTCGCTCAGGGCTCCTGCGAGAATTTCGGATGCGCTTGCCGATCCGCCGTCGACCAGGATGGCCATCTTGAGCTGGTTGTTGAAAATATCATACCCTTTGCTCTTGTAGACCTGCTCGTCCTGCTTGCCGCCGAAATCCTCGCGCACGACCGTCGTGCCGCTCGGAAGAAACCAGCTTGCCATGTCGATCGCCGCGTCGAGATAGCCGCCCGGGTTGCCGCGAAGATCCAGGATGAGCTTGTGCGAGCCTGAGGCGACGAACTGGCGAAGCGCCGATCTGAACTGGTTGGCGGAAACGGCAGAGAAATTGTAGAGTTCGATATCGAAGACGCCGCCCGGAAGGGTCTTGGTGTCGATGGTAGGAATGTCAATCGTGTCGCGCACCACCGGGATCTTCACCGGATCTTTGTCGCCCTGGTGGAGAATGGTGAACGTGACCGTCGTGCCCTTCGCGCCGCGGATGAGTTCGACGGCTTCATCGGAGGACATGCCTGCGGTCGATGTGGCGCCGATGGCGAGGATTTGGTCGCCCGACTTGATGCCGGCCTTGTATGCCGGCGTGTCCTTCAGGGGCGAAATAACGGTGAGGATGTCGTTTCGCGTGCCGATCTCCATGCCGACGCCGTCGAAGTTGCCGCTAATGTCGCCTTCGAAAACGGACGATTCGGCCGGCGGGAAGAAGACGGTGTACGGGTCGCCGAGAGAGGCTGTGAGGCCCGCGATGGCGCCCCAGACCTTGTCCTGGTCGGTTACGGCTTCGCTCGTGGTCGACGTCGGAACGAACTTGTCGTTGAGCTCGCTCCAGGCCTTCCAGAAGGGCGAAAAGTCGACGCCTGCTTGCGCGCCGTTGCTTGTGTTGTAGACGCCGGTGATAAGGCGCGCGCTGTTATGAGCCCCGGTTGCATACCCTGCGTAGAATGTGCCGCCGAGGCACAGAACAGCCACAAGAACCGAAACGAGACCCTTGTTGAAAATTTTCCTCATGAAGAAATAGTTAGTTCATTCATTATCTCAGATGGTGGCGCAGAGGGTCAAACGTGGATAACGCTCGGATTCCCTATAGTATAATGATTCGTAACTTTTGCGCGGCGGCCCGCGCGGTACGAGTATGATCAACAAGCATGCCTTCAACGGCTCGACCTGGATCGAGCTCGATCATCCCACAATCGAGGAAGTCCGTACTGTCATGGACGAATATGCGATCCATCCCAAGATCGCGCGCGAACTCGTTTCGCCCTCGCTCCGTCAGCGCCTCGAAGGCTATGAGGATCATCTCTATCTCATCCTCCATTTCCCCGCCTTCCGGCATACTCACAAGGAGGAGAACGTCCAGGAGATCGACTTCGTCATTGGCCGCAATTACGTCATCACCGTAAAGTACGATACGGTCGACAGCCTTCACAAGTTTTCCAAGGTCGTGGAAGTCGACTCGATTCTTCGGCGGAGCGCGCAGTACGACGATCCCGCGTACATCTTCTTCGGCATCCTCCATGAGATCTACCGCTCGCTTCTCGAGGAGATCGCCTATCTCGAAGATTGGACGGAAGACATTGAGCGCAACATCTTCAAGGAAAAGGAGCGCGAGATGGTATTCACGCTCTCGCACGTCGGGCGCAACCTTCTCGACCTCAAAAAGATCGTCGAACAGCACAAGGAGCTCCTCGACGACTTGGAGGAGCAGGGCGGCGCCGCGTTTGGCGAGAAGTTCATGGCCGCCGCGCGCGATCTCAAGGCCGATTTCTTCAAGGTGCGCGCCCTTATCCGCGGCAATCTCGAAATGGTGCAGGAGCTTCGCGAGACCAACAATTCCCTCGTGACCACCAAGCAGAATGACGCTATGAAGACGCTCACCCTGCTCGCATTTGTGACCTACCCGCTCTCACTCCTCGCGGCCGTGTTCGGCATGAACACGACCGGCATGCCGCTCGTCGGCAACCCGTATGATTTCTGGGTGATAGTAGGAGTGATGCTTGCCGCCGCGGCCTGCATGTTCGTTTATTTCAAGCGCAAGCGGTGGCTGTAAGTATCGTAGACGCAATTTATAATTTTCAATTATCAATTTGCAATGAATTTTAAATTTTAAATGATTCAAACGTTTGAACCTGCCTGCCGGCAGGCAGGAATTAATTCATTGAGATTTGATTGAAAATTGCAAATTACAAATTGAAAATTACCTCATGTTTTACATTTTGATATTTTCATTTTACATTTAGCGCATGGATATTCGGCTTTTCAATACCTATTCGGGGACGAAGGAGGAATTCACTCCCCTTTCCCGCGGTTCGGTCGGCATGTACCATTGCGGCCCGACCGTCTACAACTATGCCCATATCGGCAATCTCCGCGCCTACGTCTTTGCCGACACGATCCGCCGCACGTTCGAATTCGCCGGCTACAAAGTGAAGCAGGTCGTGAACATCACCGATGTCGGCCACCTCACCTCCGATGCGGACACCGGCAAAGACAAGATCGAGGAAAGGGCCAGGACGGAAAACAAATCCGCCTCGGAGATCGCCAATTTCTACACCGAAGCGTTCTTCAAGAATTTGAAAGACCTCAATGTGAATACCGCGGGCACGCTTTTCCCGAAGGCAAGCGAACATATCAAGGAGCAGATCGATCTTATCCGGAGGCTCGAGGAGAAAGGCTTCACGTACAAGACATCCGACGGCATCTATTTCGATACCGCGAAATTCAAGGATTACGGCAAATTGGGCCACGTCGACCTTGCGGGCCAGGTGGAGGGCGCGCGCGTCGAGATCAATTCCGAAAAGCGCCACCCGACCGACTTCGCCCTTTGGAAATTCTCCCAGCCGTACGAGAAGCGCTTGCAGGAATGGGAGAGCCCGTGGGGCGTCGGCTTTCCAGGCTGGCACATCGAATGCTCGGCAATGTCCATGAAATATCTTGGCGAGACGTTCGACATCCACACCGGCGGCATCGATCACATTCCCGTGCACCACAACAACGAGATCGCCCAGTCCGTCTGCGCCACCGGCAAGGAATTCGCGCGCTATTGGATGCACAGCGCGTTCGTCCAGGTGCGCGGCGAAAAAATGGCAAAGTCGAAAAATAATTTCCTTACCCTCGACGGCCTTGCCGAGGAAGGCGTCTCCCCTCTTGCCTACCGCTATTGGCTTCTTACCTCGCACTACCGCACTCCTGTCAATTTCACCGACGAGGCTGCGGAAAATGCCGGCACGACGCTCGAAAAGCTCAAGCGCTTCATAGGAAAGGCCAAAATGGGCGGCGCACCGCTTCCGGAATGGATCGCCAAGTTCGAAAGGCTCATTGGCGATGATTTCGATACGCCGGGGGCCATAGCGCTCATGTGGAAGCTTATCCGGAATCGCAGCGAAAAGGAGGAGGACAAGCGCGCGACTGTGCTCGAATTCGACAAGGTGCTTGGGCTCGGACTAGCCGAGCTCCCGCAGAAAACCGTTTCCCAGCGCGTTCCCAAGGAAGTGAAAGATCTCTTGAAGAAGCGCGAGAGTGCACGGGCCGAGAAGGATTTTGCTTCTTCTGACAGCCTCCGCGACGAGATCGCTCGCTTAGGCTATCGCGTCATGGACACTCCTGACGGCCAGGTGGTAGAGGCTCTCCCCCGCTAGCCACTGTTCTATTGCAAAAATAATTAAATATGGTATTATAAAAGCAGAGGTGAAGAACCATGAGCTTACTTTTGGCAATTGCCGACGTGCTCGCGCGCACTGGCATCCGATCTTTCCATCTGGATAAAAACAAAGTCGAGATTGTGACGCTCGACAGGTCGTATAAGCCGGCGGAACTGCTTTCAAATGGGCACTTCAGTGCCGATACGCGTCCTGCTACTCCGGAAGAGCTGGACATTTTCGCCCTGAAATATCATGTGGACAAAAACAGTCCTGCTATCATGACAGTGGCGCAGATAAACGGCGCGGAGAAATCATCCGTTTCGGTATTCCGTGCGGATGAAAGAGGAGTTTACAGGTGGGACGGGCTGTACACGCTATGGCCCGGTACTCATATCTTGGTAGTAAAAGAAGCCCGATCTACGTGATCGGGCTTTGTTTTTTAGGCAATCCACACCTTTTGAACATACTAACCACTGCCGTGTCACTTATTTCTCATATGCGCCGTGATAAAATACTTCCATGGTCCCGTTAGAAGCCGCGACCGCTCAAAAATTCGTAATTTAATATCATGGTCGATAAATCATTACAGAGAAAAATTATCGTTGCAGAAAGCGGCTCGGTCGCGATCTGCTTCTAAACGGGATGGCAGAATACACGATCAATACCTCGAGTATACGAATTCCTCCTCAAAGCCTCGAAGCCGAGATGGCGCTTTTGGGCTCCATCATGCTCCGCCCCGAAGCGATGTACGAGGTGCTCGATGCCGTGAGTCCCGCATACTTTTATGCCGACAGGCACCGCCTCATTTTCGAGACGATGCAGGAGCTTTTCAGCAAGTCGGTGCCGATCGATTTTCTTTCGCTCAGTTCGCGTCTCAAGGAGAAGCAGCTTCTCGAGCAGGTCGGCGGCAACGTTTTCATCACCGAGCTCGCATCGCTCGTCCCCTCTTCCGCGAGCGTCAGGCATTACGCCGATATCGTCCGCAAGAAGCACATGATGCGGAAGCTCATCGAGGCGTCCGAGGATATTGCGCGCATCGGCTTCGATGAATCGGCCGACCTCGAGGAATCTCTTGATGCCGCGGACAAGAAGATCTTCGAGATCACCAACCAGGGCGGATCGCACAAGTTCGTGGAGATGAAGGATACGC
>DASZYS010000055.1:0-19366 GCA_035545295.1 Minisyncoccota bacterium
ATGGCGCCTTCGCCTATCTCACGGGGTGTTTGTATTGTGGAAAAAGCCGGCCCGGATAAACCGCGGGAGGGCGTATAATAGGGACCATTAGAGGCTAATCGTAAGTACATGGAACATTATGTTTGCAGCGGCACGTGCGGAGCGGTAAGCTCCGAGCCGGGCGTTTGCACGACCGACGGATGCACCAAGCAGGACGAAGCTCTTGCGTACTGCAATTGCGAGGACGGCTCGCATTCGGAAATTGCCGGCAAATAATTCCGCTCGGGCGGCTTCCTCGGCTCTCGCATGAGAGCTTCTATCCCTATGGGCAAGACACGGCGCATATTCATCATAGTCGGAATCGCGATTGCGGCCCTCATCTGCCTTGGAGCGGCGGCGTATCTCTTCCTGCCAGGATTGGCGGCGCATGAGAAGCCCTACGCCGGCCCGATGAAAACCGTCGCCGTCTTCTACGGCAATTCCTATCTTGACCCGGAGCTCGACTGCACTAAGGTCTTTCCGACGAGCCGGCAGGTGCCCGATACGAACGATGCGATGAAGGACGCGATCCTCGCGCTCATCAAGGGGCCGACCTATGACGAGATGCAGAAAAGCTTCTTCACGAGCCTGAGGTCCGACGCGAAGCTCCAAAATTTTTCCGTTCGCGGCGGCGTCGCCTATGTCGATTTCAATAAGAGGCTCGAAGGGGAGCTCGAAGGTTCGTGCCAGGCGGCAGGCATCAAGGCCGAGGTCACCGAAACCTTGAAGCAATTCCTGGACATCAAGGATGCAGTGGTAACCGTCGGCGGGAAGAATATCGATGAGATCAAATAAATAAAATGCCTGCCAGACAACTATCTGGCAGGCATTTTTCCTGCAAGAAAATCCCATAGCTTATTGAAGCCAACCGGAATGCATTACATTGCTAATCTTATTTTTTGCATAGACGGGAATTTTGCCGGAATGCAGTGAGTGTAAAAAATTCTGAACTGATTCGCGAGCATTGGTATTTATCATGGAATCGTGCAGAAGATTTTTTGTTAGGATGAGAAAATCTTCCACCCCGCTTTCGCTGCTTTGTGCCATGACGAATTCATTTGCATACCTCAGCGTATTGCCATCCGCGATTGCCTGCTTGATCTTTGCGTATTTTTCGAGCCATTTCGGATTCTTGAGCAGCATGTTTTCCTTTTGATTCAGTTCGCTGATCATCTCAATGTGCATGCTTTTCTCATCTTCTTCCGGAGTGGTTGTAAGTTCTTTCCATCGCCGCACTGCCGCAAAATCATCCGTATTTTCGTCTGTTTCACCTTTTACCGCCCGGCCAAAATCGATAATAAATACCTTGTCGCCTTCAATCATGATATTGCGTTCATGCATATCGTTGTGATGGAGGCCGTGTCGCGAAAGGATTTTTAAGGCATTTTCAATTTTATCAACCACGATCTTATCAAGCTTAAAACCCTTCTGCTTGAGATATTTCATAAGTTTCCTGCTGTTGTCGTTCATAGTTGCGGCAAGTTCGAAAGCGCGTGCATTCTCGTCTCGGTCTTTGCCGCTTGGAATTGAAAAACTGAGGTATTTTGCAACCAGATTTGCCTTGTCTTCGAATTCCATCTTCTCGAGGGCCTCCTTGTCATATCCTTTTGCTTCCAGGACGAATTCGTACATGATCGTGGCGAGATCTTTTCCGTCGACGTAATCCATCACGATTACTTCCATGTTGCCCTTAAGATGCGTACCGAAGCCGTTGAGAAATACCTTGTTTTTCTCGTCGAGTTCCTGATCTCTGAGTCCGATAGGTGTGGGGACTTGTGCTGCTTTTTCAGATTGTGAAAGAATCTGAAACGCTTCTCGCTGCATTTCGTACTCGCGCTTGCCTAATCCGGGTTCATAAATTTTGAGAATTTTTGCTGCGGCAGATAAAGACTCTTGTCTTTCGGTATTAAATTTAAATCCTTCTTCTACAAGGATAGGGAGCATTTCCGGCGAGAATGTCTCATCGGCGACTTTGAAAACAACCGCGTCTTTTCCTGAGCCGATGAATTTGCCTTCTACAATCGCATGTTCAATGGCAGTATCGACTTTCTCGCTTATCTCTGCTTTGAGAGATTGCATGTTCTTTCCTTCTCGTCGAACCGTTCTTAAAGCTTCAAGTTTTTCTTCGTATGGACTTTCAGCCGCATGTCCTTCGAGTTCAAGCTGAAGACGCGCTTCCTCCTCCTGTGAAGCTATTTCTTCGGGGCTTTTTTGATGGAAACCTTCAATACTCATTCTCTAACTCTACTATCTCGTATCCTGCAAGGCAAAGGAGACGCCGAGGCCGAGGAGAAGGATGAGGGCGAGGATGAGAAAGATGTACTGGAAGGGAATAAGGGAAAGGGCGATGATGGCGACGAGCGGGCCCAAGACGTACGCTAAGGGCTCCGCGAGGCGGAAAATGCCGATGAAGCCCGACTGCCTGGCGTTCACGTGCTTCCAGAAGTAGCTCTCGGTCGTCACCTCGACGAAGCTTGCGCCGACGCGGGTCATGAAGAGGACGAACGCCCATAGGAGGAGCTGCCATTGCGGGACGAAGGGGATGAGCGCGGTAAAGGCGATCATGATGACGAAGCCAGCAATGAGGAATTCCTTTTCTCCCGTCACGGTGTCGGCGAGGCGGCCCACCGGCATTTCGAAGAGCACGAAGGGAACGAGCATCACGGTGAATATGACGCCAATCGTCTTCCAGTCGAAAGCCAGATATTCATGGAGGTAGATCGGCACGTAGACGACCATCCAGGCATAGAAGAACTGGAGAAGGAAGTTCGCAGTGAAGATTTTTCGGATGGCGCTGTCGCGGAGGAAGAGGCCTATTGTTTCGAAAGTCTTGCCGAGCTTGCGCGAGGGATGGACGTCGTCCGTGAGGTACGCGGCGGCGATGGCGATCATGACGGCGAGGAAGATCGCCGAGACCGCATACGCCCGCCAATACGAATCGGGGCCGACGATGACTCCCGAAAAGAACGGCGAGACGAGGACGGCGAAATTCATGAGAGTGAGATAGCCGCTTCTGATCCGGCCCGTGCGCTTGTCCTCCGAGCGGCTCTCGAGAAAGATGTCGAGGCAGAAGAGCGTCGCGAGCGAGCACGACGAAAGGAGGACGAAGAGGGTCGGCACGATTATCTTGCCGCTCATGAAGCTTAAGGAGGCGGTGGCCGCGAGATCGGTGAAGGCGACGGTGAAAAGGAGCTTCCGCAGGCTTATCTTCTGAAGGATCCTTGCGGCATTGGTGAATATGGCGATATTCAAGATTGCCGCCGCGATATAGAGAAAGCTCAGCGTTTTTTCCGAGACGAACGTGCCGAGATAGGAGGAATTGATATAGAGAAGCACCGCGTAGTGGAGCGACAGGAAGAGATTGGCGGCATATACGGGAATGAGGCTCTGCTTGTGCGTACTCATGAAATTCCATTGTATCAGATTTTCACGGTTGCGAATTCACAAAAAAAGCCGCACACGGTACGTAAGGTACGTGAGCGGCCTTGAGTCAGAGAACCTCTGCGGCTTGTAGCGGCGCGGGTTCCTGCGGGGGCGGGTTTTCGAGAAGGACAAGTATGTTGTCGAGTCTGTGCTTTTGTATGAATCTCTCAACTTCGCCAGGCCACATTTGCCCGCCGATGCGGAGGAATTCTTGTACCAGCATGTCGTGCATTTGCTGTGCAATATAGCGCCGCGCGCTCCGTATCTTGATGCGGTGGATTACTGTGTCGGCGCTTCCGGCGACGATGGGAAGCTTGACGAGCATGATATACGAAGATATGTCGCGATTCTCATGGTCTTCAAGTACGTACTTCGGTTCCTGCAATACGACAGGCATTGTATGGATGAAAAGGCTTGCCGATTTCGAGAGCAGTTCGTTGACATGAACCCTATAGGCATTGTCATCGATCATCAATTGGTCGGGTGCAAGATGATGCAGAGCCGGGTCGTGGCTGTTGAGCAATCTCTTCCGCATTGCTTCATATTCTGCAAGTTTGCGGATGTCCTTTACATCATTGAATTTGGTCCGAGATAAATAGCTTCGAAATTCCAATTCAGTTCTCCTTGGAAAGCTGTTCCGAAATAAACGTAGCACCTTTTGTTTTGCATGTAAACAAAAATCGCTCATATCCTGGTGTGAGCGATTTTTTTCTTCTTTTCTAAAAGCTATAAGCTGTCTTGCTACAAGCTTCTCTACACTCCCAGCACCACCGGAATGACGATCGGGCGCTTGGCGGTCTTCTGGAAGAGGTAGCGGCTGACGGCATCCGAGAGATTCGATTTCACGAAGTCGAAGTTGATCGGGTTCATGCCGGCGGTCGTGTCCTCGATGGTCTTCTTGATGATGCCGCGGGCGTGGTTCAGAAGCTCCTGCGACTCGCGGAGATAGACGAAGCCGCGCGAGATGATGTCAGGGGATTTCTTGAGCTTGCCGGTCTTCAAGTTGATCGACGCGATAATGACGAACATGCCGTCCTCGGCGAGCATCTTGCGGTCGCGCATGACGACTTCCTGGACGTCGCCGATCGCGAAGCCGTCGACCATGACGGGGCCGGATGCGACCGCCTCCTTGAGGCGCACGAACTTTGTGCCGCCGTCCTGGATCTCGAGCACCGCGCCATTGTCGGGAACGATGATATGGTCCTCGGGCATACCGATCGTCTTGGCAAGGTCCTCATGGACGCGGAGCATGTAGTGCGTGCCGTGCATCGGCATGAAGAACTTCGGCTTCACATGGCGGTGGATCCATTCGAGTTCGCCGCGGTTGCCGTGGCCGGTCGAGTGGATGTAGACCTCCGAGGTGCGGTAGTGGATGATCTTGGCGCCTTGGCGGGCGAGATTGTCCTTGAGCTTCTGCACCGCGCGCTCGTTGCCCGGGATGATCGAGGCCGAAAGGAGCACGGTGTCGCGCTTCGAAATCTTGAAATACTTGTGGGTCTTCATCGACATGCGCATGAGTGCCGCGAACTCGTCGCCCTGGGCGCCGGTCGCGAGCACGATGATCCTGTCGGGAGGGTAGTTGTCCATTTCCTCGGCGGTGATGATCGTCTCCTTCTTGACCTTGAGCATGCCGGTCTGGCGGACAATCTCGATGTTGTTCTTCATGCTGCGGCCCTCGACGACGACTTTCTTGTTGGCGCGCTCGGCCGACTCGATGATCGCAATCATGCGCTCGATCTGCGACGCGAAGGTGCCGATGATGAGGCGGTTCTTTGTGGAGCGGATGATCTCGTCGAGATTCTTGTGGACGAGCTTTTCCGGAGTCGAGAAGCCCGGATTATCGACGTTTGTCGAATCCATCATGAGAAGGAGCACGTTCATGTCCTTGAATCTTCCGAACTCCCTTTCCTCGCGCTCCGAGACGACGCCGTCCTCATGCTCGAGCTTGATGTCGCCCGGGTTCACGATCGCGCCGTACGGCGTCTCGATGACGATGCCCATGGCGTCGGGGATGGTGTGGGTGACGTTGAAGAAGCTCACCTTGAGCGATCCGACGCGAACGGTCGATTCTTTTTCGACCACGCGGATGTCGAGAGGCGGCAGATGGGGGAATTCGTCCTGGCGCTTCTTGATCATGATGGTCGTGAGCGAGCGCGTGTAGAGCGGCGGGTTGCCGATGCGGTTCATGATATAGGGAATGCCGCCGATATGGTCGAGGTGGCCGTGGGTGATGAAGACCGCGCGGATGCGGTCCTTGTTTTCCTCGAGGTACGCGGTGTTGGGAAGGATGTAGTCGACGCCCGGCGTGTCGTCGTCGTGGAACGCGAAGCCTGCGTCCATGACAATGATGTCATTGCCGAACTCGAGCGCGGTCATGTTCTTGCCGACTTCCTCGACGCCGCCCAAGGGAATGATGCGGGTGCTGTCGGGAGCGAGGGGAGGGAGCTTCGCCTCGGGCTTCCTGCGGGGAGCCGCCGGGCGGGGCATCCTGTCCCGCCCGGGGAGGCGGAGCCGCCTGTTGCGCTGTCCGCCGCCGGAGCGCCTCGAATGCGCGTTGCGCGGCGCGAGCTGTCCGGGCGCGCGGCGGGATCCGGCGTCGCCGCCTTCTTTCCTGTTGCGAGTGTCCGCGTTTCCGTTCTTGCTGACGGCGGAGAACATGTTTGCCTTGAGGTTCCTTCTCGGGAATCTCCGCCTGCCGCCTCCGCGGCCGTTATTGGGTTGGGGGTTCATAAGTAATTCTGTGTTGGTAATTAATAATAATGATTCTTAAGTTTGAGAATTTTCAATTTTTAATTTTCAATCAAGCCGCAATGACCAATTTTCAAGGTTTGAGTATTGATAAATTGAAAATTGACTGAAAATTGAGAATTGGAAATTATTTTTGCACTTGCGGCGCGAAAACCTGCCATACCCGGTTTGTCTCGATGTACCAGCTCGGCTCCGTGACAAAACGATCCGCTTGCTCCGAGATTTCGCCGAACGTTGCGTTGTGGAGCCAGGGGGGAAGGACGTAAATGAACGAGGGGGAATAGAGGAACACTGCCGGGGTCTCGCTCTTGATGATGCCGTCGAACTGCTCGATATCCTGCGTTCGCTCCGCATCGTCGGTGGTCGCGCGCGCGTCTTCGAGAAGCTTGTCGGTCTCGGTGTTCGCGTACTCCGCGACGTTGAGCCCCGGATCGTTCCTTTGCGACGAGTGCCAGAACGGATAGAAGTCGAGATCGGGGCCGATCGCCTGCCCGAAGAGCAGGGCGTCGTACTTGCGTGCGCGGATGACGTTCTGGTTCAAGTCGGAGAGCGGGTAGATGTGAACTGTCACGTCGGCGCCGAGCTTCTTCCACTGGTCCGCCACGGCATTCGCCGCGTCCTTGAGCTCCGGCGCGTCGGTCGTCGAGATGCTGAACGCGAGGCGCTGCGATCCGCCGTTCGATGAGGACTTCTCATAGACGCCGTCCTCTCCGAGCTTCCAGCCGTCGCTTTCGAGAATGCTTTTCGCGGCGGCGATGCGCTCCTCGGGAGTCGTCGTGCTCTTTGCCACCGCATCCGACGTCGTCGCTCCCGCAATGAGGCCCGGCGGAACAGGGCCGTCGAGCGGCGTGCCGTATCCCTTGAGCACCGTATCGACGATCTCCTGCTTGTCGAGGCTCTCGTCGAGCGCCTGGCGCACCTTCGCGTCGGTGAAGAGCGTCTGCTGGTTCTGGTTGAAGAAGATGCCGAAGACCCGCGAAAGGTCCGCCGCCACGATCTTCGCGCCATCATCGAGCGAGGCGGCGGTTTCCGGCGCGATGCCGTGCATGCTGTCGATCGAGTGCGACTTGTACGCCTTCACCAGGGAATCCTCGTCATGGAAGAACTTAATGACGAGATTTCCGATGTACGGCTCCGCACCGGCGTACCCGGAGAACGGCGAGAGGCGGTAGTAGACGGGAATGCCCCCCGAATCGCGCTTCACGCTCTTCACTTCATACGGCCCCGAGCCCACCGGTTCGACGTTGTAATTGCTGAATGCGAATTCGTCGGAGCTGATATTCTCCCAGATGTGCTTCGGCAGGACGCCCATCGTCGTGTTTGCGATGAACGGCGCGTACGGCTTCTGCAGGGTGAACTGGATCTGGCTCGGCGAAAGCACCGACACCTCGACGCCCTCCCAGTCGACGAGCTTCGGGCTCTTGAGCGTAGCGTCCTGCGCCTTGCCTACCGTGAACGCCACGTCGTCGGCCGTGATCGGAGTCCCGTCCTGGAACTTCAGCCCCGGCTTCAGGGTGAAGGTGTAGGTGAGGCCGTCCGGCGAGACCTGGTAGCTTTCCGCAAGATCCGGCGCGAACGTGCCGTCGGCGTTCTTTTTCATGAGGCCCGAATAGACCAGGGACGTGAGGTCCTCGTCCGCATCGCTAATCGCGAGCAGGGGATTGATGAAGCGGGGAGAGCCGATCACTCCTTCCTGGAGCGTTCCGCCCCGTTTCGGCACTGTGACCAGAAACGCGCTGTTCACCTTCCAGAGAAGGGAAAGCGCCGAAACGATGAAGACCGCGACGACCGCGAAGAAGATGATCCGCTCGCTTGTCGAGAAGGCAGAAACGGCCTCGGCCGCCTTGGAAGCCGTGGGGAGCTTCCAGCGCTTCTCGAAAATGCTATTTATTGATTTTGGTTTTTTCACGAGGATGGGCGTGGACGCAGTGCGTCCGCACGAATGCCGGCCGAGATAACCGCAGAATTACCGAGAATGTCCGCAATAACGGAGGCGGTCCGAACCGTCTTTAGGTTTGTAGTGCTATTGGGTGATGAGTACCAGGAATGTCGAGAGGGCGAAGAGCACCGAAAGGACGATCGTCCAGATGAAGATGGTGCGTTCGAAACCCCTCCGCGTGTGGTGGGTGGTGCTGAAACTGTCGCCTCCGAAGGCGCCGCCGAGGCCTGCTTCCGACTGCTGGATGAGAATCGAGCCGGTCAGAAGGGCTGAAAGGATGATCTGTATGTACGGTAATATCCCGGGAATACTGCTCATTGTGGCGATTATACCAGCAATTTCCGAAGTTGCAAGGAGGGTTTGTCCACGGTTCCGCCGTAGATTTTTCTCCGTTCCTGCGCGGAGGAGGGCTGCCCTAAGGGCATTTTGACTCTCTCGGATGTCTCCACTATAATTTTAGGCGCAATTATTTAAGATTAATTATCAGCTTCATCTAATCATACGAGCTATGGCAAAACGCACATCGAAAAATAGCGCTTCTGGCGCTTCGAAGAAAGGGAAGATCACGCCTTTGGGCGACCGGGTGCTCGTGCGTCCGGCTTCCGACGAAAGCACGCAGACGGCATCGGGCATCTACATTCCCGATACGGTGGATAAGGAGAAGCCCGAACAGGGCACTGTTATTGCCGTCGGCCCCGGACGCTTCGTCGACGGCAAGCGCCGTCCGGTGGACGTCGCTGTCGGCGACCTCGTAGTGTTTTCCAAATACGGCTACGACGAAGTGAAGGTCGGCGGCGAGGAATACTATCTCATTAAGGAAGACAATATTCTTGCGATCATAAAATGATCGCAAGAAGTCAAAATGCAAAAATCAAAAGTCAAAATTATAATTCATAACTTTTAATTTTCGGAAATTTTGATTTTTGAATTCAATTAACATCTAACGATACAAGTAATATGGCCAAGCAAATACTTTATGGCGAAGACGCTCGGAAGGCTTTGAAGCGCGGCATCGACAAGGTGGCCGACGCAGTGAAGATCACTATCGGCCCGCGCGGGCGCAACGTCGCGTTCGACAAGGGCTATGGCGCTCCGACTGTTACCAACGACGGCGTCTCGATCGCCAAGGAAGTTTCCCTCAAAGATAAGTTCGAGAACATGGGCGCCGAGATCGTGAAGGAAGTGGCGTCGAAGACGAACGACGCGGCTGGCGACGGCACGACCACCTCGGTCGTCCTGGTGCACGCCATGATCGAGCAGGGCTTGCGGAAGATCGCCCTCGGCGTCAACGCCATGGGCGTGCGCCGCGGCATCGAGGCGGCCGCCAGCGACGCGGTGGAAGCATTGAAGTCGATGGCAAAGCCGGTCAAAGGCAAGGAGGAGATCAAGCAGGTCGCGACAATTTCCGCTGAATCCGCGGAGATCGGTTCGATCATCGCCGACACCATCGAGAAGGTGGGCAAGGACGGCGTCGTGACCGTCGAGGAATCCCAGGGCTTCGGCATTGACTACGAAGTCGTCGAAGGCCTCGAGTTCGACAAGGGCTACGCCTCCCCGTATTTCATCACCGATCCAGCCCGCATGGAAGCCGAGTACCGCGACCCCGCCATCGTCGTTACCGACAAGAAGATTTCGGGGATCAAGGAAGTGCTCCCGTTCCTGGAGAAAATCGTCCAGGCGGGGAAGAAGGATCTCGTCATCATCGCCGACGACATCGAAGGCGAGGCGCTCTCCACGTTCATACTCAATAAGCTCCGCGGCGGGCTGAATGTCTTGGGAATCAAGGCTCCCGGCTATGGCGACCGCAAGAAGGAAATGCTCCAGGATATCGCCGCGACCGTCGGCGCCGCTGTTATCACCTCCGATACCGGCGTTACGTTCGAGAATGCCGACATGAAAGCTCTTGGCTCGGCGCGCCGCGTCGTCTCGACCAAGGACAGCACAGTCATTGTCGGCGGCAAGGGAAAGAAGTCTGAGATTGAGGCGAGAGTGAGCCAGCTCAAGGCCCAGCTCGGCCAGACGACCTCGAAGTTCGACAAGGAAAAGCTCGAGGAGCGCATCGCCAAGCTCACGGGCGGCGTCGCAGTCATCCGCGTCGGCGCGGCGACCGAGACGGAAATGAAATATTTGAAATTGAAGATCGAGGACGCCGTCGCGGCGACCAAGGCGGCGATCGACGAGGGTATCGTGGTGGGCGGCGGAAGCGCGCTCGTTAAAGTCGCGCAGAAGATCGAAGCGAAGTCCTCCAAGAAGGATGACAAGGGAACCGAGTACGCGGCGGGCTACTCCGTTGTCGTCGACTCGCTCCTCGCTCCGATGAAGCAGATCGTCTTGAACACGGGAAGCGACCGGGGCGGCGCCGTGATCGACAAGATCATGGCCGGAGAAGGCAAGTCGCAGAACGCCGGCTACGACGCTCAGAACGAAACGATCGTTTCCGACATGTTCGCGGCGGGAATCATCGACCCGGTGAAGGTCACCCGCACCGCGCTCCAGAACGCCGCGTCGGCCGCCGCGATCTTCCTCACGACCGAAGTCGCGATTGCCGACGAGCCGGAAGAGAAGAAGGGCGGCCCGGCAATGCCTCCGGGAATGGGCGGAATGGACTACTAAAAGAAGTAGATAGTAACTAGTAGTTAGACAAGAGCAGAAAATAGAAAAGAGCGCTTCGGCGCTCTTTGTCATGCCCAGCAGGGCATCCAAGGCTTCTGTCATTGCGAGTCTCTCGAAGCAATCCGCTTTATGCTAAAAGATTATGGAATCCTTTTTCTCCTGTAAGCTGTCAGGCTATAAACTATTAGCTCTCTTATACACACCTCTTCATAGATTGTTGCTTGATACTGTGTGATAATGATGGGGTAACATTAGGTCCAATTGTTTTTATCATGAAGCACCATTCTCATTCCGCGCACCCGTCGCATCATCGTCGCGGCAACTCGGGACTCATGGACGCTCTCGAGAAGATCTTTCCGATTCTCCTCGCATGCCTCGGAGCGATCGTCATCCTCGTCCTCGCGATGTTCATCCGCTAGGCTCGCGTCTTCAAATAATGCCGCTTCCCATTCTGATGCGGAGCGGTATTTTTGTATAATGGTGGCATGGCAGAGGCAAAGGTCGGGCGTTCGCGCTTGCCGCTTATCATCATTTCCGGAACTCTCATTTTTATCGCCGCGGCGGTGTGGATTCTGTCGCGCAGCGCTACATACAATGCGGGCTTCAGCTTAAACGGCATCACGCCCGTCTTCGTGAAAGGCGTGGTCGTGAAGAATGTCACAAATACCTCAGATCTTCCCGTCGGCGGCACGGCGTATTTGGAAATTCTCGATCCCGACAACAGTATCCAAACCGTCTATTATTCGAACGGCGTAGAGGATTGCTCGGACGACGCTAAGGCTATCCAAAGCGGCGAGAAGGTGAGCGTCTATGGGCTACCGCTCGGCAATGGGGAATATACGCTCTGCGGTTCGAGCTATTTCAAGATTGAAAGCCTCGGCGCTACGGGCCCCTATGCGGGGTGGAGCGAATACGAAGATACTGCCGCGGGGTTCTCTTTCAAATTTCCGGGAAACTGGACGCTTTCGACGTCGAGCCGGTCCGCCGGAGTCGAGGTGGATCTTTTTCCGCCGAAAGCGGCCGATCCGGCGCTCATGGTCGTTTCGACAGGCGGCCTCGGCAACCTCCGCCTCGAGGACTGGGCGCAGAGTTTCTACCGCATCTCTCCCGCCGATGCGAGCTATGCCACGGTCGGCGGCGCGGAAGCGATGGTTTTTCCCGCTTCGCAGAACAATGCTCAAAGCGTCATGCTCCTCAAGCACGGCGATTACGTTCTTGAATTCGACTTCGCATCCGCTGATGCGAACGTTCCGAAAGAGCTCGTAGCTATTCCCGCGCTCATTATGAAAAGCGTACTTCTCGAACGTGTCGCCTCGTCGACGGCTTCTTCCTCCGGCGAATTGAAGACGGGGCTCAGGGGCGCCGTCACCATCTCTCCGGTGTGCCCTGTCGAAAAGAATCCGCCCGATCCGATGTGCGCTCCCAAGCCGTACCAGGCGAAGCTCCGCGTTGTTGCCCAAGACGGCACGGTCGTGAAGCGCTTCATCACCGATGCCCAAGGCGCCTACTCCGTCGATCTTGATCCGGGCATCTACACCGTCGAGAATGACGCGAGCTCGGCACTGCCGAGCCTCGCGCCACAGCGGGTCGCCGTAGTGGATCATTCGCTTTCGGTGCTCAATCTTCAGTTCGATAGCGGTATCCGCTAGGACTGCCATTTGGAAAAGCACGGATATTTTTCTGCTAAAAAACTTCTTACTGAAGCTGTACACCTTTTCGCTCTCGAAGACTCAAGCTGAAAAGGTCTTGCGCACGCTGCGCTTGCTCGCGTGCTCACCTCGAGTTCGCGCCAGTCGCGCTCGCTAGTCTTTTCCAAATGGCAGTCCGTCGCTCCAGTGTTCTGAAGGTAAAGCCGGAAGACCGGCTTTACATTATTTTTTTGCTCCTTCTATTTTTTTAAAATTGTTGTATAATCATAAAACTTACGAAATTAATTTTTTGAAACTATGGTCATTGGAATCATCATTGTAGCTATCATCCTTATCCTGGTCCTGTGGCTCGTTTTCACCTATAACGGCTTTATCAGGCTCGTAAACCGCGCGAAGGAGGCATGGGCGGATATCGACGTCCAGCTGAAGCGCCGCTACGACCTCATTCCCAACCTCGTGAACACGGTGAAGGGCTATGCCGCGCATGAAAAGGAGGCGTTCGAGAACGTCTCGGCGGCCCGCAGCGCGGCCATGGGCGCGCAGAATCTCGCCGACAAGACGCAGGCCGAAAACGCGCTTTCAGGCGCGCTCGGCAGGCTCTTCGCGGTCGCGGAGGCATACCCGGAACTCAAGGCGAACCAGAACTTCCTCGATCTCCAGACCCAGCTCACCGACACCGAAGACAAGATTCAGGCGGCGCGCCGCTTCTACAACGGCAACGTCCGCGACTTGAATATCAAGATCGACTCGTTCCCAGGCAACATCATCGCCAATTCGTTCCATATCTCGAAGATGGAATTTTTCGAATTGAGTGAAAAAGACTCAGCCGCTCGCGAACCCGTGGAAGTGAAATTCTGATCAATGCTCAATCGACTACTTATCTCGATAGGGATTACGGTAGTAAGTTATATAGCCAGTCTGTTTTCGCTGTTTCTCGGAATCGGATTGGCTGATTCGGGGCATATTCCCTATGTGATCGAGGTGCTTTGGACGTCATTCATGTATATTATCGGATTCGGGATAGTTGTCGCCGGTAATATTTTGCAGACAAATTCATTCATCATTCAGATCCTTATTCAATTCGCATATATCTTTATTATTGTGGAAGCTTTTGGCAGAGGAATTGAATGGTGGCAGAGAAAAAGGAACAATATTTAATCCTATTATCTGCTAGTAAGACGATTGAACCTAAAAAATGAAACTATATAAATTCGTATTCACCGCGCTTCTCATCGGCTGCGCCTTCATTGTCCATGCCCAAAGCGACACGTCCGAGTCGATCCGATCCTTCGACGTCGCCGCAGTCGTCAACCAGGATTCGACTGTGCGTATTACCGAAACCATTACCTACGATTTCGGCGCGAACGAGCGCCATGGCATCTTCCGCGACATTCCGGTGAAGTACGATACGACGCTCGGAAACCAGTCGATCTCGCTCAAGGACATCAAGGTGGCCGACGAGAAAGGCACGCCATACGAGTTTACGACGAGCTCGACAGGCAAGGACGAGGAGATTAAAATCGGCGATCCCGACTCGACCGTGACGGGCGAGAAGACCTACGTCATCTCCTACACCGCGGAGCGTGCGCTGGGCTACTTTTCCGACCACGACGAATTCTATTGGAACGCGACTGGAAACGAGTGGCAGGTGCCGATCGGGGAAGCGAGCTTCACCATGACGGTGCCGTTCGTCGCGGATGCCAAAAATCTCCAATCATCCTGCTACTACGGCGAGCTCGGCAGCGCCGCGACCTGCACGCCCGCGACTGTCTCGATGCAGAAGGGAACGACGGTTACGTTCGTCGCGCCGAGCGCCCTCGAAGCGGGGCAAGGGCTCACCGGCGCGGTCGGATTTCCCAAGGGCCTCGTCTACGAGCCGTCGGGCGCCGCGAAGTTCTGGCAGGTGGTCCGCGACAATGGCATCCTCGCGCTTCCGGGTCTCGTGCTTCTCGTGATGTTTTTCCTCTGGCGCAAGTACGGCAAGGATCCGAAGGGCCGCGGTACGATAATTGCCGAGTATGACGCGCCTGACGGCCTCACGCCGCTCGAAGTATCAGCGATCCGCTACCAGGGTTCGAGGCAGAAAGACATTTCCGCCGAGATCATCCGGCTCGCCGTTTTGGGGTATGTGAAAATTATCCGCACTGAAGAGAAGCATCGTTTCTCGAAAAGCGCGAGCTACACGCTCGAGCGTACGACGCCGAAAAGGCAGGCCACGCTCTCCGAAGCCGAAGAAATCCTCCTCGACAAGCTTTTCGACGGCGGGACCGAAGTGAAGCTCTCCGATCTCAATCAGAAGTTCTATCGCAACGTCCCGAAGATCAAGAAGTCGACGATGAACTCGGTCATTTCGAAAGGCTACTACGCGAACGATCCGGCGAAGGCGCGCGGGCTCTACGTCGGAATCGGCATCGTGCTCGTGGCGATCGGCATTTTCGCTGCATTTTCCGCCGCCTGGGTGATCGCTCTCGCGCTTTCGGGCGTCATCGTCATCTGCTTCGGACTCGTCATGTCGAAGCTCACGGAAAAGGGGATGGAAGCGAAGCAGGGAATCTTAGGCCTTCGCGAATATCTTCAGATCGCCGAGAAAGATCGCATCAATTTTCACGACGCTCCCGAGAAGAGCCCGGAGCTTTTCGAAAAGCTTTTGCCGTTCGCCATGGTGCTCGGCGTCGAGAAGGCCTGGGCCAAGGAATTCGAAGGCATCTACACCGCGCCGCCAGCCTGGTACAGTGATCCGTATGGCGGAGTGTTCAATCCCATATTTTTTGCAAATAGCGTCTCGGCATTCGGCGAAGCGGCGACTCGCTCGCTTACCGCAGGTCCTGCCAATTCCGGCGCCGGCGGCGGAGGATTCAGTGGAGGAGGCGGAGGCGGCGGCGGGGGAGGGAGTTGGTAACAACTCCCAATCACCCGCCTCGCCTTCCTTATGGTGGAGGGGGTGAGCTTGGGGGTGGGGTGAGCTGCGACTACTGGAAGCAGCGCAAGACCTTTTGAGATATTTTCGAGTGATACGAAGAAAATATCCAAAAGGTGTACCGTTTCTGTAAGAAACCAAGTGCAAGGCCGGAGCGCGACTGGCGCGAGGTGAGAAGCACGTTAGGGAACCCGCAATTCTGATTGCGGGCGAGCGCTTCGCAAGGGCGGAGGCCGACGGGCCGAGCCGTGGTCAGGCGATTTTTCAGCAGAAAAATACACGTGACGCGGAGGAGTTTTATAGTAAATCGCTCTCCATTGTACAATTAACCTATTAGAACCCTCATTCAAACCCATGGCGAAATATCCTGCGTACGAAATTGTAATAACTGCTATCATCCACCGCGACGGCAAGTACCTCATTACCCGCCGCTCATTGCAGAAGAAGCGCTTTCCCGGCATGTGGACAGTTCCGGGCGGCCATCTCGAGCCTTCCGACTACGAATCGGCGCCCAAGGAGACTGAGCATTACTGGTACAACGTGTTGGAGAAAGCCCTTACCCGCGAAGTGCGCGAGGAGACGGGAGTCGAGATCGAGAATGTCCGCTACGTGACGAGCCTTGCTACCACGCACACGGACGGAGCGCCGTCGCTCGTGATTTCCTGCCTTGCCGATTATGTGTCCGGCGACGTGAAGCTCCAGGAAGAGGAGACCGATAAGGCGGAGTGGGTGAGCGTTGAGGAAGCGAAGGGATACGAACTCATCGACGGCATCTACGACAAGATCGCGATGGCCGATAAGCTCCGTCTCGGCGAGAAGTACGAATGGAAGCGCCACGGATAATTCACCGAATTCTAATGATTGCGGCGTAAAGAAACTGCTATGGCAACGATGAATATATATCACGAACAGGCATCGAATATCTGGAAGACCTGGGGGCTCATGACCTTTTTCCTCGTCTTTTTCATCGCGCTCGGCTGGATCTTCAGCGAGGCGTACGATTCAGAGGGTATCCTCGTCTTCGCGATCCTGTTCTCCATCGTTCTCAATATTTTCAGCTATTGGTTCTCGGACAAGATCGCGCTCAAGTCGGCCGGGGCGCGCGAGATCACCAAGGAGGAAAATCCGACGTATTGGAACGTCGTCGAGAACCTCGCTATCACGGCGGGGCTTCCCATGCCGCGCCTGTATGTCATAAACGATCCCGTGCCGAACGCTTTCGCCACCGGCCGCAACAAGGAGCACGCCGCGGTCGCCGCCACGACCGGCCTTCTCCAAATGATGGACCGCACCGAGCTTGAGGGTGTCATCGCGCACGAGCTCTCGCACATCGGCAACCGCGACATTCTCATCTCGACCGTCGTGGTGGTGCTTGCGGGCTCCATCGCCATGCTCTCCAATATTTTCCTTCGCTCGAATTTCATGTTCGGCGGCAGGCGCGGCAACGACCGCAATGGCGGAGGAGCGATCTTTCTCGTCATCGGCCTCGTGGCGGCGATCCTCGCGCCGATCTCGGCCACGCTCATCCAGCTTGCGATCTCCCGCAAGCGCGAATATCTCGCCGATGCCTCCGGCGCGCTCCTCACGCGCTATCCGGAAGGCCTCGCAAGCGCGCTCGAGAAGATCGAGCACTATAGCGGCCAGCTGAAGCATGCCAATAACGCCACCGCACACCTCTACATTTCCAATCCTTTCGGCGACCGCGCGCATATCCAAAGCTTCATGACCCGCATTTTCAGCACACATCCTCCGATCGAGGACCGCATCCGCATTCTGAGGGGTCAAGAGAAGATGCTGTAGGAATAAGGTATAAAAGTTTCCTCTTCTTTAAATTTGTGGTATAGTTTCTCCGAACAGATCTTTGAAAGGGGAAATAAATGCGCAACGGCGAACCGAATATGTACGCCGGGATCTGCACACTGCGGAACGGAGCTGTGTAAACGCAATGGTCGAGAATGCAGGCATTCCTTGTCTTTAATTCAGTTGCGATACCGATTGCATTCGGTAGCTCACAGCAAGAGACAGTAAAGATACTTATAAGTGTGATTGGATTCTTCGTCCATGTCGGGCTTTCGATTACTGTATGGCAAGCTATAAGATGGATTAGATATTTAGACGATGCGCTCGCAGATTTTGAACAATTGGATACTGAAGTTAATTCAGTTGCGGCAGTGCGTGTTGCCATCTTCAGCAATGTAATTTTTGAACAACGTCGTGGTGGATGGCTTAGATCGCATGCATATTTGGTTCCGTTTGGAATAGGTGCAATCAGTTGGTTCCTACGAATCGCAGCACATTTTTATTTCTGAGAAAGGAGATGTTTATGATTATTGATAGAGAAGAACAGAACAAGGCAGTAGAACGGATGCATGCCGAAACTAAACGATACTCTCGTATTGATGACCGCATCGAGAAGGGTTTGTATATTTTCCTCATTCTTGGGGTAATATTAGTCATCTACGGTCTGGTGACGCATAAAATACCAATCGTCTTTTAATTGAAAAGTGTTCTTTACATAGCACCCGCTGACGACGGGTGCTTTTGTTAATCGATATTCGTCACTTTTAAATGCCGGAATAGTTGACAAAATTCTGGTTCAAGAGTTTTATTGGTGCGGGAGGATTCTCAAATATGCCGCAAAGTTCCATTGGACAAAGCTCCGCGGAGGCGGACGACGTTCAGGCTCTCGCAAATGCGCTTGCCAAACTGTCGGATCATTACTCCAAGTCTGAAGATCCGAAAATCCTATGTGCCGTAGATACAATAGATGTCAGTATCGAAATGCTGATGAGAGATGAAAATCCGGATGGATTTTCGGGAATCGCACGAGCCAGAGTTGGTGCTGCACGAATCATGAATGTATCGTAATCATACGACGGCCGGGTCTTCCGAGACCCGGCCGCTTTTTCATCCCTCTTCTTATCTCCATTTCTCTTCTCATTTTGTTCCCATTTTCCTCCTTCGCTTGGCGTTCGCGTCTATTCCTATATTCTGCAGAATATAGACATGGTTGAGAATATGAGAATAATTGCAAAATACTCTTATATTCTATAATTCTGCAGAATTATAGAATATTGACGCGCTTGAGAGCGGGAGGAGGGGAAGAGAGGAGAGGGAAAAGGGCGGAAGAGGACTTTGACAAATTTTGCCAGTGGGCTTAAATACATGCGGAGAGAGACTATGCAACCAGTTCCATTGTCCCGGCCGAATGCGTCCACGACGCAATTCGATCCGTATGTTTTTCAGATCGAAAAGGAAATTTCCAAGTTGTTTGTCAGGGCCCGTCATATTGCGAATACTCACGAGGATTCCAACTTGCGGCAATTCTGCCGCGTCTTCAAAGCCGCGTGGCGTCGCTACGAAAGCAGGAAGAAGGATAAAAGCACTACTTCGCAGAGCGTGCTCGGCGAAACTGCGCGGCTTCTTCAAGATACGATCAATTGGTCCCGAACGAATGCGCAAGAGCACAATGATCCGGCTCTCGAGCTTGCTTGCGGGATGATGCAAAAAGCGCTGGATATATACAAACACAGCGGCAGGGCTCCAGCCCGCAGCACCTGAATTCAAAATCACCAAAAACCAAGCGGCCGATCCTTCCGAATCGGCCGCTTTTCTACCTCAGCAGTTTCGGGTATATAATTTTATCAGGAGGCTTGTATGACCGAGGAGCAAAAGCTCATTGAAGACAAGATCGATGCTTTCATAGCTCACATCCAAAGCCTGGATATTCCGACTGAACTGAAAAATCAGTTGAGGCGCTATCTTCGGGCATTCGTTTCGGCGCACATGGTCTGCAAACAGGAGGAGCTCGAGAAGACGATGCGGGCTTTTCTTGCCAATTCCGTAAAGCCCGCGATAAGAATGCTGGATGAATTCGATAAACTGGAAGTCCACTCGCGGCCGATTTAACCAAATCGGCCGCGGTTTTTCTTATATAGAAAGTTTGCTACTGGTCTTCGCGCATCAGGAGATTGATCTGAAAACCTATGCGAAATACATCCTCAAAGAAGGTACGAATGAGGAGAAGCGAGAGCTGATGGGATGCTTCAGGTCGAAGCT
>DASZYS010000056.1:0-21481 GCA_035545295.1 Minisyncoccota bacterium
TCCTTGATCAGGCGGGAACGGCCAAGACGATTACCGAAAACGGCACCGATTACTCGGTCGCCTCGTCGACCGGCGCGGGCGCGGGCAACCGCTACGAAGAGACGGTCTACGCCCTTCCGGGAACGAATCCCTGCGTCGGCGTGCGCTACTTCGTCCACTACGGCGTGATCGAGAATTATCCCGCGGGCGCGGTGAAGGAGTTTGACCGCCAGTCGCTCCTCAGCACTTTCGACTCGATGCGGAAGACTCTAATCCTCAATCCGACCCCCTAACATCTCTCGCGAAAACCCGCCTGCGAATGAACGCAGGCGGGTTTTTCATTTGTGATAGTATGGGTGCATGAAGCGCAAACTGGAGCTTGCTTTCGGGATTTTCGGCATTGCCGCGGCCTGCTTTATCGCCATCAATCTCTACGTTTCGGGCGTCGGCGCGAAGTACATCGCCGCCTCGACGGAGAACCTGCCGCAGGTTCAGGCGGCCATCATCCCCGGCGCGGCAGTTACCCAGAAGGGAACTCCCGGCGCGGTGCTCGAGGACCGGATCGCCATGGCGTTGAGCCTCTACAAGCAGGGGAAGGTTTCGAAGATTCTCGTATCGGGAAGCAATGGCACGCTCGACTACAACGAAGTCGATCCGGTGCGCAAGGTGCTCATGTCGAATCAGATTCCGCAGGAGGACATCTTTCTCGATCATGCGGGCTTCGACACCTACAGCACGATGTACCGCGCGAAGGCGGTCTTCCAGGTCGATTCGGCGATCATTGTGACGCAGGATTTCCACCTGCCGCGCGCGCTCTACCTCGCAAGAAGCATGGGGATCGAGGCGTACGGCATTCCCGCCGATCGGGGAACGTACACCGCCAGGAATTATTTCCGCGAGCTCTTCTCGCGGCCGAAGGCGTTTTTCGACGTGCTGATTCATCGCGTGCCCAAGTATTTGGGAGACCCGATTCCCATTACCGGAAGCGGCGTCGGCACCTGATTCGGATTCGCCGTAATCGGCTCTTCATGCCGCGCGTGCATTCTTACTTTTATGGCTATCGAACCTTCTCTTACCAATAAGCGCATCGCCAGAATCGTCGCGATATCGATCGCCGTCGATCTCGTCGAGGCATGGCTCGATACCGTGCCTGTCATCGGCTGGGCGGCGAACGTCGCGGTCGATGGAGCGGCGTGGCTCATATTTTATTTTCTGTTCAGGCGGGCGGGAGTGCGATTCCGCTCGGCTTCGCGCCGCGCCATCTTCGCGGCCGGATTCCTCCTCGACCTTATTCCGGTCATCAACATGTTCGCCTGGACCGCCGACGTCCTTGCCGTCATCGCGAGCGTGAAGCGCGAAGAGGAAAGGGAAACGGCGGCCGCGGAGTAGGAGCGTATTCTTCAGCGGGCTGTATAATATAGAAGCAGTCTCAGTAAAAAACGCTTACTCTATAAACAAACTAATGTGACGCTTGGCTGCCGAAAGCCCGAAATTTCGGCTGCAAAATCGGAAAACCTCGACTTATCGTAGCTTAGGCTACGCCGCGCTCGGTTTTTACGATTTTTCGCTTCGAAATTTCAGTCTTTCGCCAAGCCATTTTTACTGAGACTGCTTCTAAGCACGCATGTTTTTGGAAAGTTTGGAGGAATTCTTCCTCATCAAGCACGTTAAGAACTGGTATCTCCGTTTCGAGCGGCCGATTTCGTCGCTTTCGCTCGTCGGCGGCTTCATCTTCGACATCTTCGCCTTAAACCGCGTCGACGAGCCGCTCGAGAATTTCTGGGTCGGCGTGCATCTCTGCGTCGCAGCGCTCGGCATCCTTCTCTTGAACCTCCTCGAGAACGGCCGGATGAAGGCGCTTCTGCGCGACAAGGCGAGGAGCGTCTTCCACTTCTGGCTCGTCATGCTGACGCAGTTCGGCTTCGGAGGCCTCCTCTCCACCTTCCTCGTTTTTTATTTCCGCAGCGCGACGCTCGCCGCGAGCTGGCCGTTCCTCGTCCTCCTCGCGGCGGCGTTCATATTGAACGAAGCGCTCAAGTACCATTACGCGCGGCTGACCTTCCAGATCAGCATGCTCTTCCTTTCGACCTATTCCTTTGCGATCTACATCGTGCCGGTCATCGTCCATCGCGTGGGCGACGACGTATTCCTGCTTTCCGGCGCCGTCACGCTCGCGTTCATCGCACTCTTTCTCGCCGCCATGCGGCTTCTCACCCGCGAGCATTTCCGGGAAAACAGGAAGCTTATCGCGCTTCTCATCGTCGGACTCACCGCGCTCGTCAACGGGCTGTATTTCCTGAATGTCATTCCGCCCATCCCGCTCTCGCTCAAATCCGGCGGCATCTATCACTCCGTTGCGCATAGCATCGACGGCAGCTACGCGCTCGGCGCCGAAGCTTCGAGCTGGCTCGATTACTTCCTTCCGTCCCAATCGATCCACACTACGCCCGGCGAAACCGTATATGCCTGGAGCGCAGTCTTCTCGCCGACCAGTCTCAATACGACGATCGTCCATGTCTGGCAATATTACGACGATACGGCGGGCAAGTGGGTGACGGAGAGCAGGGTGCCGCTTTCCGTGACGGGCGGCAGGGGCGGAGGCTATCGGACGTACTCGACGCGAAGCTCGCTCACCCCCGGCAAGTGGCGCGTCAACGTGGAAAATCTCTCGGGGCAGATCATCGGCCGCCTCTCGTTCACCGTGGAGCAGGGAATCGTCCCGCCGGCGCTTCACACGGTGGTGGAATAGGAAGAAGGTTGAGAGCTGTGAGCTATCAGCGGTTGGCCAACCTTGTGGTTTGACCTCAATAGATTATGCAGGGTAGACCTGCAGAATCTACATACGTTATAAAATTGCTATAGCAATTTTATAACGTATGTGAATTATTTCTAATATTTCTGATATGTATAAAAAACCTTGCGATATATCGCAAGGTTTTTTTATTCACGCTGTGATTACGACTTGAGGTTCGCGAAGAACGCCTGCGCCATCGCGCTGAAGCTGTCGGCAAGCGCATGGAGCGGCGGAATATTCGCGTATGCGAGCCAGAGGAAGAAAACGGCGAAGCCGATCCAGAGCACCGAGTCGAGCGCCATGAGAAGCCGGAAATCGGACGGGCCGTAGACGCCGTGTGCATAAAGCGATTGGCGGATCCATTTCAAGGGAGCGGTAAGGATGCCGTAGGCGACGCAGAGGATGATGATTCCGACCCAGAGCGGCCATCCGGCAGGGAAGGCAAGGCCGAAGATGAGGCCGGTGGTGGCGACGGACATGAGCGCGAAGATCCAGATAATGAAGATGAGAGCGCTCAGGATTCCGAGGAGAGGAGCGAGCACGCGCGCTCCGGTATGCGACGCGTAGTCGACATTTTCAGCGAAGCGCATTTTCCGGTGATACATTTCCGCGTGCCAGCGATTTTTCCATTCGTGTTTCTGCTTCTTCCACTCGCGCTTCCGGTTTTTCCATTCCGGACCGGTGATGTTTTGAATCCCTTCCTTGAAACGGTCGACGATGTCCTGGGCGGTGAATTGCTCTCCATGAGCGGTCGCTTTCTCTTCGGAGGTCGTCGCAACGGGAATCACCATCATCATGAGGAAATAGGCGAGCACCCATCCGCCGCTCGTCAGGATTACGAGTATGATGAAGATGATCCGCACGATCGTCACATCGACGTTGAAGTACGCTGCGATTCCGTTGCATACGCCGCCGATGATCTCGCCTTCGGCGACCCTGTAGAGGCGCTTCGGCGCTCCGGCGCGGCTTCCATTTCCGCTTTCTTTGCTTTCCCGATCCGAAGAATTCCTTCCGTCGGCTTCGACCGGGCCCATTTCCTTGAGTATCCGGTCGATCTCGACCGCGAGCACCACGTTTTTGTTCGGGGTGAGATGCCTGTCGCACTTCTCGGCGATCGCCTGTTCGAGATCGGATATGATCTCATCCTTGTCCGGATTGCCGGAAAGGCGCGAGGCGGCTTCGTCGAGATAGGCGCGCAGCGTCTCGAAGCCCGATTCCTCGAGCTGGTAGGCGCGGCCGTTCAAATTGATTGTTGTAACCTTGTTCATCCCGTTAGAGATAGGAAATGGCTGCCATTTCCGTACCATATAAATTAATTTGCGTTGATAATTTTTTCATTCCCGTATTCGATCCTAGCGATATTTCTTAATCATTCGATCTCTAACGGGATTCATGATAATTATTTTCCTAATGCGTTGATGGTTTGATTGATTTTTTTCCAATATTCCCCGAGTTCGCCGAGCTGGCCCGTTCCCTTGTCCGTCAGCCGGTAATATTTCCGCGGCGGCCCGGCTTCCGATTCCTTCCATTCGTAATCGACGAGGGCTTCGCGGCGGAGGCGCGAGAGCAGGGGATAGAGCGTGCCTTCCTGGGTGGCGAATTCGGTATTCTTGAGCTCCTGCAGGATATCCGCCACGTAGACTTTTTTCGCAGAAACGATCTTCAAAACGACGAATTCCAAAAGCCCCGTGCGGATCGGGCCGAATTTCTCCTGTAGGGCTGTATTTGATGTATTCATCCCGTTAGAGGCAGATCACGCTCACCGCGTTTTCCGCATAATTAATAGAATTCTTTTTAATTAATGTTTTATCCATTGTGGATAAGATAACGTGATCACGGTCTCTAACGGGATTCATATTAAAGCTACCTTGTTACTTAAAGGTAGCAAATACCAAAAAGGAAGTCAACCCTGTAGTAGATTTTGGCATCGGGCCATAGGTCCGCGGATGCACAAAGCATCCGCAATGCCAAAATTCACTACAGGGCAAACGGCCCGAAGAAATGGGAGGGAAGGAGGTCCCGACGCAATTGCGAGATTCGCCAAAGCTCGACCATTCATCGTCGCTTCATATCCCATGTGCGACAATCACGGCAGTAACGTCAAATCATTATCAATCTCAAGGAGATTCGCCGCTCGGCCGATCTCCCAAACCTCTAACTCACTTCACATGCAAACAGATCGATTATCAAGGAAGGCGCTTGCGCTCGTCCTCATGATTCTCCTGGCGGGCGCGGTCAATTACACGCCTCCCATCCAGGCGGCTTCCGGAAGCAATCTGATCCCGAACCCTTCAGTCGAGACGGCCTCCACGTCTCCTTCATCCGTGCCGCTTAGCTGGTACAAAGGCGGCTATGGCGTAAACACCCGCACGCTTACGTATCCGGTGGACGGCGCGGACGGGTCCAAAGCGCTCCGCGTCGAGATTACCGCCTACACCTCCGGCGACGCCAAATGGTTCTTCGAGCCCGTTCCCGTGGCGGGAGGAGAAACCTACACGCTCTCGGACAAGTACCGATCGAACGTTCCTTCAACCGTCGATCTTCAGTACCGGCTTGCCGACGGCACATACAAATATCCCGACGTAGCTGTCGATCTGCCGGCGTCGGCCGATTGGACCGATTGGAGCACGACATTTACCGTACCGACAAACTATCCGTCGCCGGTCGTGAACGTGTCGGTTTTCCATCTCATTCAGGGCGTCGGCTGGCTTGAGACCGATGCGTATAGCATGGCAGATAATTCAGGCGGAAGCGGCACCACCACGCCGCCGGAAGGCACTTCCACTCCCGATACGGAAGCGCCGTTCGTGTCGGTGGCGTCCGTTCCGAATCAGCCCGTTTCCGGCACGATCAGCCTCTCGGCCACCTCCTCCGATAATGTCGGCGTCGCCGGAGTGCAATTTTTCCTCGACAATACGGCGTTCGGCGCCGAAGATTCGACCTCTCCGTACGCGGTAAGCTGGAACACCGCATCCTCGACCGACGGCGCACATAGCGTCTTTGCCGTCGCGCGCGACGCGGCGGGCAATTCCGCAACGTCGAGCGCGATTGCGATAAATGTCGGCAATTCAACGGGTACCTCGACGCCGCCCACGGGTACGAGTACGCCCCCGACGAGCAATCTGATCCTCAACGGCTCGATGGAAACCGCTTCGACATCGCCGTCATCCGTGCCGCTCGGATGGTACAAGGGCGGCTACGGCTCAAACACGAGAACGCTCACATATCCGGTCGCGGGCATCGACGGCGCGAAAGCGCTTCGCACCGAAGTTACCGCCTACACCTCCGGCGACGCCAAATGGTTCTTCGAGCCGGTGCCGGTAAGCGGGGGACAGCACTACACGCTTTCCGACATGTATCGCTCGAATATTCCGAGCACGGTCGACCTTCAATATCAGCTCGCCGACGGAACGTACAAGTATACTGACTTGGCGATTGATCTGCCCGCATCTTCCGATTGGACCGGATTCTCGAAAACGTTCACCGTTCCGACGAACTACGCGTCGCCGGTGAAGAATGTTACGGCCTTTCATCTCATCCAGGGCGTGGGCTGGGTTGATACCGATGCCTTCGATCTCGAAGCCGGCAGTTCAAGCGGCACGACGACGCCTCCGACCGGCACCACCACTCCGCCCACCGGCACTACCACGCCTCCGGTCGACGATGGGCTTTTGAAGAACGGCTCGCTCGAGCAAGCTGATCCGCACAATTCATCGCTTCCGGCCGGCTGGACTTTCACGCATGCCGCCGGAACGGCCGCTACCGCCGCGTATCCGGTAACAAGCTATGACGGCAGCAAGGCCGCGGAGATTACGGTCACGAACGTCGGGAACGGCTTCGGCGCCGATTGGTATTCGGACGCGATTCCGGTCGAGGGCGGCGATGAATACCGGTTCACCGACCATTTCAAGTCGACGGCCGAGAGCTGGGTCGAGATCGAGTACCAGATGTCCGACGGCTCCTACCAATATCTCGACCTTCTGCGGCTCGCGCCGACCGCCGGCGCCTGGAAAGAGGGCAGCAATACCTTCATGGTTCCGCAGGGAGCGGAGAGCATGACGATCTACCACCTTCTCCAGAAAAACGGCACGCTCGATACCGACAATTATTCGCTTGAGAAACTGCCGTCGGGCGCATTCGACCAGGGAATGATCACGCTCGAGTTCGACGACAGCCTGGCGAGCCAGTACGAGAATGCCCTGCCGATCCTCAGAGACGGCGGCGTGACTGCCGGGTTCTACGTTATCACCCGCGCGCTCAACGAATCGGGCTATATGACGACCGCGCAGGTGAAGGATCTTCAGGCCCAAGGCTTCGAGGTCGGCGCGCATACGAGGAATCATCCCTATCTCACCACCGTGTCCCCGACGAGGCTTCACAACGAAGTGGCCGGATCGAAAGCCGATCTTGAAAATATGGGCATCGAGGTGAACGATTTCGTGTACCCGTACGGCGACTACAACGATATCGTGGAGCAGGAAGTGGAGAACGACGGCTTTGCCGGCGCCCGAAGCGTCCGAAGCGGATTCAATACCAAGAATACCGATCCGTACGCGCTCATGGACGAGCATATCGAGAACACGACGACGATCGAAGACGTAAAGGATTGGATCGACGAAGCCGAAGCGGCCCACACTTGGCTCATCTTCGAGATCCATGAAGTCGTCCCCGACACGACGGGCGACCAATATGCCACGACGCCGGAGCTTCTCCAGGAAATCGTCGACTATATCAAGCAGTCCGGCATCAAGGTCGTGAGCACCAAGGAAGGGCTTCAGATGATGAAAAGCTAGAAAAAATCAGAATGAAAAAACCGCCGTGGAGGCGGTTTTTTTCTAGCCGATATTCTGCTCGTCGAGGACGCGGACGATCTTGCCGCCGATGCCGATGACCCGGCCGATCATGATGCCGGTAAGGAGGGCGAGGGATGTGGCGACTACCGCCGGCCCATGCACGAATTCCTCGACGATCTCCTCCTTGAAAATCTCAAAGACGCCGTAGAGGGCGAGGATGATGCCGCCCAGGATGTCGAAACGGGAAATGACTTTCTGCGCGCCGTGATCCCATGTAATATGCGACGTGCGCGAAAGAATGATGCCGACGCCCAGGCCGATGACGATTGCGATGGCAGGAAAAAGGAAATTAACCTGGTCGACGATAATGTGAAGCGCCACGAGCATCACCAGCACGATGGAAATGAGAAAGTAGAAAACCAGCCGGAGCTTGAGCCTGGTATGCACGTGGCGGTGGAGTTCTGCGGGTCGATTGTCTTCGAGCTCGTCCATACGATCTGCTTATACTACCACTATTCGTTTCGGGGCGCGATTACTGCCGAGCTTGCCTCCCGGTGCTACAATAAGGCTCATGAAAATCGAATGGAACAGGGTGAACTGGTATTCGATGAGCGCGGCGGTCGTCCTCTTTCTCGCGGTGCTTGCGACCGGCTTCTACATGGGCCGCATCTACGAGCAATTGAAGACCGCGTCGATGCTCCAGTCGATCGTCGACGGCGAGCAGAACATGATGTACGTCTCGCACGCGCCGGAAGACGCATCGACGACGACGTATATTCCGGTGCGGTAGGCGGCGCTGTAAGATAAGCTCATCCATGTACACATGCATATCATTCATATACGTTATAATATTGCTATAGCAAATTTATAACGTATATGGGAATTCAGGAGCAGCAGAGCAGAAAGAGGACGAAGAGAAAGAACCTGCAATTTTATATTTTACGTACCGTGGCGGCGGCAGGTGTTATTGCAGTGGGAGCCGTTGCTCCCAACGTGCTGGGTGCGCTCGGCAAACTGGGATTCATATTGCCGAAAAGGCAGGGCGAATTTATCAAATCGGCTCAGCGCAAGCTGGTGGAAAATGGGTACCTTGTCTTATCTCAAGGACGCTTGTCACTGACAAAGAAGGGAGAACGAGCCCTTTTGCTCAAGGAAGGCTTTGCAAAGGCGAAACCACGGAAGTGGGATGGAAAATGGCGAATTTTAGTTTTTGATATCCCCGAGAGAAGAAAATCATTACGGGAAAAAGTGAGGAATACTCTCCTTGATCTTGGATTTTACCGTCTGCAGGACAGTGTATGGGTATATCCATACGAGTGTGAAGATTTCATTACGCTTCTCAAAACCGATTTTCGGATCAGTAAGGAGCTTCTCTATGTCATTGGCGATTCGATTGAGAACGATTCGCATCTTATTCATCACTTTTCCTTGAAACGAAAATAAGAACAGTGGCACAAATATCTTTTTACTACGTTATAAATTTGCTATAGCAAATTTATAACGTAGTAGTTGGAAGTGGAGGCTGGAAATTAAGAAGTGGAAATTGGAAAATCAGAGCGGACGCTTTCCAGGCAGGCCGGAGCGGCGGGGATATTTTTCCGGCGTCGCTGAAATTTTCGAGATGATGACGAGCTGGCGGCCGGCGGGGAGCGGCGCGGGCGCGTTTTTCACGGCGAGGATTTCGCCGCCGAGCTCCGAGAGGGCGTTGCGGGCCCCTTCGATCTCATTTTCGCCGCCGTCATGCGCCTGCTTCTGGGCGATGAAGCGGCCGCCGACTTTGACGAACGGAAGGGCGAGTTCGGCAAGCGCGGGAAGCTTCGCGACCGCCCGCGCGACCGCCACGTCGAACGTTTCGCGGTACGCTTCGTCGCGCGCGATTTCCTCGGCCCGGCCATGAATGGCCGCGGCGCCAGCGAGTTTGAGCGTCGCGATCATGTGCGTGAGGAATTCCGTCTTCTTCGCGGTCGCATCGAGAAGCGTGACGTCGATTTCCGGACGGACGATCTTAAGCGGCAGGCCGGGAAAGCCGGCGCCCGCGCCGATGTCGATGAGCCGGAACGCGCCTTCGGGGAGCTCCGGGAGAAGGGAGAGGGAATCGGCGAAGTGCTTGAGGGCGATGCCGCGTTCGTCGTCGACCGCGGTAAGGTTGGTACGGGCATTCCATTCCTGAAGCTCCCGAAGATAGGTCGAAAAGCTCTCAAGCTGATCCGCCGAGAGGCGGAAGCCCATCTCTGCCGCGATATTTGGAAGCTCATCCATGATGCGCCGAATTCTACCACATTCCGGCTATTTCGCGGCCCTATGCAATGCTTTTCACTCTTCCTTAACAAATGGAGGTATAATGGGTGGTGAGGATCATTTCCGGCCGGAGAGAGGCGGATTGCCGGAGACGCCTTTGGGAATATGCTTGGAATTTAGCCATTTTTTTATGGACAGCCTGCCGGAAAAGCGGCTCGCCCGCATCTTTCACTAGAATGAAGAAATTGATTATCGCGCTTATCGTGATCGCCGCCGTCGTCGGAGGCGTCGCCTATTACCGCCACGCCACGGGCGGAAACAACGTCGTGGATATGCAGGCGACCGTGAGCGGCACCGTGAAGTATGTCGCTCCGCAGGCCGGAACGGTCACGATCGAAACGACGGATAATTCCGAGACGAGCATCGCCGTGACATCTTCGACGACGATCTCCGACGAGACCGGCGCTGCGATCTCCCTGAACGACCTGCAGGCCGGCATGTCGATCCAGGCGACGGGCGTCCGCACGCCGACCTCCATCGTGGCCGATACCGTGAGGATCGTGTCGCGTCCGCCGCAGGGCACGGACATCGCCGCGCCGTGCCCCGGAGTGGTAACCGAGGACGACAACAGTCTCTCCTGCAGCATGCCGATCACGTCGCGCAGTACCGTCTCCCTTCCGTCCGCCGATTATTCCAAGAACGATCTCAGGATCGATCCGGCGGCCAGCATGGGCGAAACTTTCGGCGCGTCGACCGGTCCGGACCGGTGGGTGAGGACCTTCGAGGCGACACAGCCGGGCGCCGTTACCATCACCGTTCCCGCCGGCAATTCGAGCGCGACCGCTTTCAAGGTGAGCATCAACGTGTACGGCGAACCGATATCGAATCAGCCGGATAATTCGGCGGCTTCCGATTCGAACGAATCGGGGGCAAGCGGCGGCTCGATCGATACGCAATCAGGCGTGCAACTCGAACAATAATGCATTCTGCAAAACAAGCCGCATGGCTTGTTTTTTTGATATCGGGGAAACGAGCATTTCGCCGGAAGGCGAGGTGCGATATGATTAGGCCATGAATCCCGTCAGAGGCGGCTTTGCACGCAGAGGGAATTCATTTACGGAAAAACATGAGCATGGTTCGATTGAATTTAGAAATTAAACACGGAGAGCAAAGCCTCTCCTGCCTCTAACGGGATGAAGAAAGCTTTGCTTGTTGCGGCGCTCTTTCTCGCTTCCGCCGGAAGCCTGTATGCCGCGGACGACGCGACGGCTGCCGCGCCCGAACATCACCACGGCGCTCCGCAGACCGTCTACGTCCAGATGACCGATCACGGCTTTGAACCGGCCGAAGTTACGATCAATCAGGGCGACCTCGTCGTCTTCCAGAATGCCGATACGGCAAGTCATTGGCCGGCATCGGATATCCATCCGACTCATCAGATCTATCCCGAGTTCGATCCCAAGCGGCCCATTCCGGGAGGGGAGTCGTGGTCGTTCACCTTCAATCGCGCCGGCTCGTGGGGCATGCACGATCATCTTTATCCGCAGTTCACGGGTACCATTCACGTGAATGCCGTTCTAGGCTTCGTCGATCCGACGGCGACTTCCACGCAAGAATTTCCGACCGGTTTTTTCCATAATCTCAAAATCGATGCGCTCCGCATCTATTACAAGATCTTTCCTTCGAAGCTCGACAAAGCGCTCTCACAGGTCGAATTCATGAAAATCGCGGCCGAACCGAAGGAGATCGCGTACTGGCTGGAACTCTTAGGCCCCCAGCCGGTCATGACAAAAATTCTCGCCGAATCGGGGAACGGCAACACCGTCGATTGCCACACGCAGGCCCACCAGGTCGGGCGCGTCGCCTACAAGATTTACGGGGCATCCGTCTTCAAGGATGGCGACGATTCCTGCCATTCCGGCTTTTACCACGGCGCCATGGAAGCCCTCATCGCCGAGAAGGGGACCGATGATTTCACGAAGACGGTATCCGACCTGTGTTCGAATTTCGATACCCGCTTCGGCAACTTCGAATGCCTCCACGGCGTCGGCCACGGCGTGCTCGCGTATACCGATTACGACCTGCCGAAGGCGCTTACCATCTGCCAGGAACTGCCGACCGAATTCGAGGCGCGCTCATGCTACGGCGGCGTCTACATGGAAAACGTGGTGACCGGCATGGGCGTGGGCGCGAAGCCCGACCATACCACTTCCTGGCTCAATACCGATCCGCAATATCCATGCGACGCCCTGCCTGATGATTTCAATATGGTGGACGACTGCTACCTCATGCAGACAAGCTGGATGCTGTACGTTTCCAATTACGATTATCCGAAGGTCATCGGCGACTGCATGGCCGCTCCCGCCGATCATCGGCACACCTGCTTCAAGAGCTTCGGGCGCGACGTGGCGGGCAACACTCTCCGCGATCCGCAGAAGATCGTAGGATACTGCGGCACCGTCCCGCAGGACGACAACAATTACGAATCCGACTGCATCGCCGGCGCGGTGAACGTCATCATCGACTTCTGGGGAGAGAAATATACCGACGAAGCCGATCCTGTCTGCAATCTGCTCGACGGCGCGGAGCGCCTCGCGTGCCAGAATCTCATCGCGCAGCGCAAACGCGACGATCTTTCCACGCAAACGTCGCCTTCGGCGCTCATGAACTAGAAAGCTCAGCCGTTAATCTTTTATTCATCCGGATCGCTAAGATTAAAAGAATGGCAACGTCCGACCGGAACAATGAAGAAACGACGTGGCATTTCTACCGCTGGTCGAAAGATACGTGGGAAGCGATGATTTCCGCTCTCGAATCGGCGGCCATATCGATCGACTTCGAGCAGTATTATTTCGTCGATCTCGCTTCCGGCCGCATCGGCGGCCGTTTCCTTGACGTCCTTGAGAAAAAAGCGCGCCAGGGCGTCCGAGTGCGGCTGCTTCTCGACGCGACGGGCAGCTGGGAATTTTACGTCTCGACGACTGCAAACCGGCTGCGAGCCGCGGGCGCGCAGGTCGCATTCCACGAAACGCTGCCACTTCGCGATGCGAGCCGCTTTTTCCATTCGTTTCTCCGCGATCACCGGCGCCTCCTCGTGATCGACGGAGCGGCCGCCTTCGTCGGCGGGACGGCGATCAAAGAAGCGGCGAGAATGTGGCGCGACACGCACGTCGAACTCCGCGGCGGCATTGTCCGCGCGCTTGCCTGCGAGTTCGATGAGATTTGGAAAAGCGTCGCGGAGGGATTGCGGCACCGCCAGTCCGCCCTGGTCGCCCGGGCGGGCTCGTGGAGCGTCCTCCCGAACGGCATCCGCCCCTCGCATCGCTTCATCGCACGCTTCTTTCTCGAGGGCATCAGGCACGCGCAGAAGAGCATTTACGTTTCCACTCCGTATTTCGCGCCCAACCATCAATTGTTCCGCGCCCTCCGCCTCGCGGCCCTCCGCGGCATCGACGTGCGGCTTCTTCTTCCGCAGCGGAGCGACAGCCGCTTCGCGGAGCGCGCCGCAGAATCGTATTACTCGGGCGCCTTGCGCGCGGGCATCCGGATCTTCCTGTATGAGCCGTCGTTCCTCCATTCGAAGACGATCGTCATCGACGACGACTGGGCTTCCGTCGGCAGCTCGAATTTCGATTACCTTTCGATGAGCTTCAATTACGAATTGAACGTCCTTTCCTACAGTTCGCGCTTCGCCCTGGAAATAAAGAACCATTTCTTCGAGGACCTCCAGAGCGCGGCCGAAGTAATGCCCGAGGAGTGGAACGGCCGTTTTTTCCTGCGCAAGATATTTGAAAAAGCGCTGATACCGCTGCGCATTTTCGTGTAGCGCCCCCTGAAATCCCGTTGGGGAAAAGCTGATTGCGCCTTCATATTTATGGTATACTTTACCCATAATCGCTTTGTAGTCATATATGGATCAAGAAACAGCACACTCGTCCGAGCATCGCAGGCGCGGATCATCCACGAAGATGATTCTCATTATCGTGGCAATCGTCATTATCGTCGTCGGCGGAGCGTTCTTCGCTTTCAAGAAGGGCATGCTCTCGCTCGGGGAGCAGAAGGGCAAGACGGTCGCTACGGTGAACGGCGAGCCTATTTATCAGCATGATGTCGACTTGAGGCTGAACCAGCTGAAGCCCACGTATGCGGCGCAGGGAGTCAATCTCGATGACCAGGCGACCCTTACGACCGTCGAAAAGCAGATCGTCGACGAGATCGTGAACGAGGACCTCATCCTCCAGGATGCCAAGACCAAGAACATCAGCGTTACCGACGCGGAAGTCAAGGACGCGATGGATCAGCTCGTGGCATCGGCCGGCAGCCAGGACGCCCTCGACACGCAGATCAAGCAGTTCGGTATGAGCTCGGCTGATCTCCAGGATACGCTCCAGAGGAACCTCATTCTCCAAAAATACGTCGATCAGCTCTCTGCGGCCCAGAATATCACTGTTTCCGAAAAAGAGATTTCCGACGCGTATGATCAGATGACCCAGGGCCAGGCGGCATCGACCACGCCCGCGCTCAAGGATGTCCACGACCAAGTGGAAGAGCAGGTCAAGAATCAGAAGATCGCGGCGCAGGTCCTTGCCGTCGTCAATCAGCTCAAGCAGACCGCGAAGATCAACATTCTCATCTAATTTAACCGCTGGCCTATGCTTACGGCGCTCGCGGGGTACAAATACCTTCTCGTATTCGGCGGCCTGATTCTCTCCGGCGACATCTTTCTCGTCAGTTTCATCTATTCGGCGAAGTTCGGTTTCGTAACGCTTCCGTACTTATTTCTCACGGCGCTCCTTGCGAGCGCCGTGAGTGATTTTATGTGGTATGCCCTCGGCCGCTTCATCGGCCTTCAAAGGATCCAGAAGATATGGTTCCTGCGCAAGAACCCCGCACTTGTGGAGAAGCTTTCGGCAATGTTCGAGAAGAACGGGGCGAAGCTCCTTTTCATGTGCAAGTTCCTCTACGGCACGCGCGTGGTAACCGAAGTCATCACGGGCATGCACCGCATGAAATACGCGAAGTACTTCCTCATTAATCTCTGCACCACGATCATCTGGACGCTCTTCCTCTTTCTGTTCGTCACTGCGGTCGATGCGAGCGTGAGCTCGATCAAGAGCCTTCTCGCGAAAATCGAGATCGTCATCACGGTTTTCGCCGCGTTTTTCGTCCTGGCCCATTTCGCCGCCAAAAGAGTTCTCTGGAAGAAGTAGGGAAACAGCCCTTGCCGCTTCATTTTTTCTTAAAAGGAAGGAGGTAGGATTGCGCTATGAAAATACCAGAACATATTCGCAGCCGCTTAGGCGATTCGCCAGCCTTTCTTCTCGTGACAAGCAAGCAGGAAGCGGCGCTGTATGCGATCAACGGCGAAGATCTCGCCGAGTTGGGGAGCTTCGTCGTCGAACGCCCGGCAGACACCGATAAGGAAGGGGAGTTCAAATCGCGGAGCCGCGGCGGCTCGGCGAGCGGCACCGCCTACGAGCGGACCGACGACGCGCAGATCCGCGACTTCACCAGCCTCATGGAAGTAATGGCACGGAGCAAGCTCTATGGCGCATCCGGCCGACTGTACGCATTCGCGCCCGCGGCGGTGAAGAGCCATCTCATGAAGGCGCTTGGCGGCTCGGCCCGCTCGCTCGAAGTGATTTTTACCGAAGGAAATTACATGCACAGTTCGCCGGTCGACCTTCTTGATAAGATCGCGCGCGAATTCGAATCGAAGCGCGTCGTTCCGACCGATCCGGCGGCGCAGAGAATTCTCGACATTCCCATCTAGAATCCGTTTCAAGCGCTGAGCGAAAATCGGAAAAATTTTTCCGGCACCCTGCGCCGCATGAAGGCTAACTCATAAAAAATATTTTTATTTTCTAAGGCGGAGCTTGGCTCCGCTTTTTCATATCGCTGTCATCTTTGCTTCACAGAATTTACACCTGGAAATATTACTTTTGATGCAACAAACGTATTCACTTACCATGACGGCAACAACATTTTCATCCGCTTCTCGTCTCGATTAAAGCTCAGGCTTGCCTCAATGCGCGCGCGTTGGGACAAGCGTGAGCTTTATTCAAAAAAGCCCGCGAGGTCGATACGATGACCTGTTCTGCTGCTCAATGTATGTAAGCAGAACAGGTCATCGCGAATGAATATCCAAATTTATAAGAACGGATGGCGCAGTGCGCCATCGATTAAGAATACAAACACAATGGGAGATCTTACACGAAAAATCGTTGCGGCTGCCTCGATCGCATCGACCATCGCTTTCTACAGCGCTGGAGTCGCGGCCGCAAAGACGAATGACGATATCCAGAGCGTGCGCGTCGTAAGCAGCAATTCCGCTTCGGTCACGAATTCCGCCTCGGTGAACGCTTCGACCGGCGGCAATGTCGCGAATGGCGGCAACGCAGGAATGGGCGGAGCGGGCGGCAACGGCGGTACGACGGGAGACGCCGCTATCATGGGCCTTCATGTCGCTAACGGCGGGAACGCCGGCAACGGCGGAGCGGGAGGCGCATCGGGCGACGCCGGAACGGGCGGCGACTCGGGTGCGGCAAGCTCTGTCGGAACCGCGGGTCGCGCTTCTAATGGCGGCGACAGCGGAACGGCTGACGCTTTGAGCACGTCGGGCGACGCCGGCAACGGCGGCGATTCAGGCATGGGCGGAGCCGGAGGCGAAGGCGGCAACGGCGGAGCAGGCGGAACCACCGGCAGCCAGACTCTTGATGTCACCGGCACCGCCCGCGGCGGCAACGGCGGCGAAGGAGGCAACGGCGGAGCGGGAGGCGTTATCGTCACGGGCGACGCGGGAGCGGACATTACGATGAACAATGACGTCAACTCGAGCGACACGCGCGTAAACGATCCTGCTCAAAGCACCGAGGACCTCAACACCTCGAACAGCATCGATCGCAATCACAGCATTACGGTCCGGAGCGAGAACGGATCGGTTCTCGACAATATCTTCACGGCGATGCTTCGCACCGGAAACAACACCGCGAACGCGGGAAATGGAAATGACGGCGGGGCAGCCGGAAACGGCGGCTCGACCGGTGGTGCATATATCGGAACTGCCGCATTCGCCTCGGGCGGCAATGCCGGAACCGGAGGTGACGGAGCATTGAGCGGCATGGGCGGCAACGGCGGAACCTCGGGCATTGCCGATTCGGCAAGCAACGGAGGAAATGCCAACCAGGGCGGCACTTCGGGCGACGCGATCTCGACGAGCCTCACCGGCCAGGGCGGCAACGGCGGCGCTTCGGGTGATGCCGGGGCCGGAGGCGAAGGCGGCAACGGAGCCCAGGGCGGCACGACCGGCGACCAGAGCCTTACCGCATCCTCTGACGTGAACGGCGGCAACGGCGGCGAAGGAGGCAACGGCGGGGAAGGCGGCAGCATTCTCACCGGCGCTTCGGTAGCCAGGACAAGCTTCATAAACGTCATCAATCGCGCCATTACGCGCGTAACGAGGTAATTTCTATCTCAAATGGAAAAGTCGGAGAGTGTGCTCTCCGCTTTCCGCAAGCTTCCGGAATTCGAATAGCGCCGGAAGCTTGCGGGAGGCATATCAATTCCCATCAATCCCATGAACGAGCATGTCATATTGCAAACCCGCAGTGTCATTCCGGCCGTAGCGCTCTTTACGGTGCTTTTCGGCGCGGGGCTCTATGCGGGAAATCTGTTCGCGGCGACAACAAGCGGCAATGTGTCGTCCCGGGCGACTGTCTATGCTTTTTCGTCGAACGGGGCGGATGGCGCGGACGGGCAAGACGGCGCGCCGGGCCGCGACGGTATTTCCGGACAGAACGGGGAATCGAGCGCGTCCGTGAAGATCGTTACGACCGTGAACGGACAAGTGGTGCAGAATATCGACGAGCATCGCGCGTCGGATGACGGTTCTCCGGTGGTGATCGATATTTCCACGACCACTTCCTATGATTCGGGAAATGGGCATGCAGGGGATTCGGGCGACGCGCCGCCCGCAGCGCGGGAAGGCGAGTCTGTCGACGTTTCCGCCTCAGCTGATGCGATCGCATCGGATGAGACGGCAGCGGCGACATCGGAGACGGCGACTTCTTCGGACGAAGTTTCCGGCTTTGTCGGTTTTTATTCGTTCATAAGATCAATTTTCAGCCATGTCGCATCATTCTTCCATCTTGCATAGGGCGAGAGCCGGGGCCGCTCTCTTTCTTGCCGCGGCAATGATACTTTTCACGCCATACTCAGTATCATTCAGCGTCCGAGTGACGAACGCCGATGAGGAAGCCTCCAGCTCGTCTAGCACTTCCGATATTTCCGAAACCGCAGGGGCGTCTTCGGCTGATACGAATGATGCGACCGCCGCGCCTGAAACGGCGATAAGCTCCGGCGCTTCGACCGTCTCTTCCGAAGCGGGCAACAATCTCAACACCAACTCAGTGAGCGTTGGCGATGCGACCGATACTCCTCCCGACGATAATGCCGGAGGCGATGAGACTGCCACGTCGAGTGGCGAAAGCGCGACGACCTCCGACGCTACGTCGACCGTTTCGGACAATTCGGACAATGCGGCTACGACCTCCGATGCCACGACGAGCTTAAGCGTCGTAAACGACAGCACGGCTGACGCGAGCTCGACGATGGATCTCGATTCCAGTACCGGCGCGAACGCGGCGAGCTCGACCGGCGACGTCATGGTGCAATCCGGCGACGCCATCGCCAACGCGAGCCTTCTCAACGTCGTGAATACCAACCTGGTGAATTCCTACGGGGAGCTTCTCGCCCTTTCAAGCCTTCTCATGAATTCGGTCAACCAGTTCGATTTGCGGTCGCTCGATTTCTTCGCCTCATCATCTATCCGCTGCGCGATCTGCGGCGGCACGACTCTTGGCAGCCTCTCGGTTCTCAATAACGGCACGGCCAGCATATCCAACGCGCTCTCGGCTCATGCTACTTCCGGCGGGAACGCCGCCGATTCGGCAAGCGGCACCGCCGATATTCTCGGCGGGGACGCTTATGCGGCGGGCAACGTCATCAATTTCGCCAACAATAATCTCGTCGATTCGAAGTACCTTTTCATGACATACAACAACTTCGGCGATTGGGGAGGCGATATCGTATTCCCGAACGCGGAAACGCTCATGAAAATTCTCCTCTCGGGCGCATCTATCTCTCCCTCGAATCTCTCGCTTTCCAATACCGGCTTCGCGGACGTCGATAACAACGTCAGCACCACCGCGACATCAGGGAACAATTCGTTCACGGGAGGCACATCGACCGTTTCGAGCGGCTCGTCCGACGCCACGACGAACATCCTGAACCTCCTGAACTCCAACCTGGTCGGCGGCGCTTCCATGAACGTCCTGCTCAATATCGAGGGCTCATGGTCGGGCTCGATCATCGGCCTTCCGCCTGGCGTCGAATGGAAAAAGACGGATCATGGCATCGCCCTCTCCTTCGATTCGATCGAAGGGTCCGATGATGCGACCGATTCGCCCGACACCGACGTCTCGAACGGCGCGACGACCGGTATCGGCAACTCGATCGACGTAAGCGCGGCTTCCGGCGACAACCACGCGTCCGGAGCGGACGGAAGCGTGGAGAGCGGGGACGCCTATGCCGCGGCGAACGTCATCAACGTGGCGAATACCAACATGATCGGCCGCAACATGTTCTGGGCGATCATCAATATCTTCGGCGACTGGTCGGGAGACGTTTCCTTCGGCAAGCCCGACCTCTGGATCGGCGGCCATGCCGACATTACGGGGCCGTCCGTGTCGCCGGGAGGTGAAGTGACATATCATTTCACGGTTATCAATAACGGCGACCTGCCTGCGACGGGAGTATCCGTGCACACCGATCTCGGCTCCGACTATTTGAAGGATGAGGGCACGGACGCGAGCACCATCCTCACCGATCTCGGCACTATCGCCCCCAAGGAGAGCAAGAGCTTCGATATTACCGCCCGCCTCGACCGTTCGATGGCCGGCAAGGAAACCGCCATCACGAGCGCCAAAGTGACGAGTATCGAGCACGACAACAACCTCGACGACAATACGGAAGACATCTCGGTTCTCTTGGGCTCCCCGAGGCATCATGGAAGCTCGAGGCCTAAGACGGAAGAAGCCACTTCGACAGCATCGACCACGCCGCTTCTCGACGTCAGTGCAAGCTTCGACGGGCCCTCGATCGTCCCCGCATCGAGCACCGTCGCATATCACGTGGTCATCAAGAATGACGGCGATGCTCCGGTCTACAACGCCGAATTCCATGAGCGCCTGCTCGACGGCACCGGCGCCTCGCTTCACGGCGAAGTATGGGATCTCGGCACGATCGCGCCGCACGACGAGCTCAATATAGATTATTCGGTCTTCTATGACCCGGATACGCCTTCGGGAGTCTACACCGCATCGGGCTTCGTCCAGGGCACGGCCGGGGAAGATGCGGCATCCGCTCCCGTGGCATCGAACGTTTCGGCGGTGTCGCTCATGGTTCGCGGCCTCCATCTCGTTCCGGCACCGGGGAAGGCGCCGCTCGTCACGAAGCCTACAATTTCCACGCAGGGCACGAGCTCTTCGTCGACCGCAGAAACGGCCGCGTCGGCCGCGCCTTCCGACGAACCTCAGAATCCGATTCCTCCTGCGAACGATCGCGGCCTTCTCGCGTCGGTCTTCTTCTCCGCGCCGTCGGCGGGAGAGCTCACCGGCTTCTCCCTCGCGCTTCTCGCCGCGGCCGTGGGCATCATGCTCTATCGCAGGCGGCAGTACGCATAGGGGCGGCTCGAACGCTTCTTCTCGCGAGATTCCTCGGGTTTCGTATATACTAGGAAGATGATGAGGCTAGCGGCACACGATGAATAAGAAGGCGCTTGTTGCGATCATCGCGGTTTTCGCCGCATTCGGCGGATTGCTTCTGTGGGGGCTCGGCATAACGCCCTCGGAGCATATTCTCGCGAACATCTCGAGTTTCGAGGATTGCGTGAGCGCGGGCCTCGACTCGACCGGCACCCCGCCCTCGTGTGCTACGCCCGACGGACGCACCTTCGCGAAACTCGGCGCTCCTCCTGCTCCGCCGCAGGAAGCGACTTCGACTGACATTGCGACCGATACCGCACCGACGATCGCTGTCGACGCGCCCCAGCCGGACGATGCCGTGGTAAGTCCGCTCCGAGTGAGCGGCAAGGCTCGAGGCTGGTATTTTGAAGCGACGTTTCCCGTGCGTCTCCTCGATTCGAAAGGGAGAACCGTCGCTGTCGGGGCGGCCGTCGCGTCGGGCGATTGGACGAGCCGGACGGAAGTCCCGTTTACCGCCCGGCTCACGTTCTCCGCGCCTTCGACCGAGACAGGCACGCTCGTTCTCGAGAGGAGCAATTCTTCCGGATTGCCGGATCAGAGCGCGGAAGTGAGCATTCCGGTGAGATTTTCGACCGTGGCGGGCGAAGCGACTTCTACCGCAACGACGTCGTCAGGTGAAGGGGCGGCGACGGGAAGCCCTGCCGAAACCCGCTAAGCGGCAGCTTTTCATTCGAAATCGCGTAGCGGGGAATGGCAGAAATGATACAATAGATCCCATGGACAGTTTGGCAAAATCCGACATTTTCTTTTTCATCACGACGATAGCGGTCGTCATTCTCACGATCCTCGCGTCGATCGCGCTTGTCTACGCGATCAAGTTTCTTCGCGATCTCCGCGTCAGGGGCAGGGAAGTC
>DASZYS010000057.1:0-13934 GCA_035545295.1 Minisyncoccota bacterium
GAAATGAGTTCTAAGCGCATGATATACTTTTTCTATGGATCCTGTTGTAGAATTTCGGATTTGAACAGGTTGAGAGTTAGATTCCCGCAACAGTGCCATATATGATGCGCAAGCATTTCATTAACTACGGAGGTGTCCGCATGCGCGGACGATCCGAAATTTCACAACAGGATGGATGACAATGAGTCAGGCAGGATTGAGCGCCTGAGGCGCCGCCTCTACTCGCGCAAAAACCCCCTCGATTTCCAAGACAGCCGATCCGACATCAAGCCGGAGCAGTTCGAGGTGCAAAGCGAATGGAAGGAGGAAGAGGGCGCCGCGCCCATCGGACTCGCGCTTCATGCCCGCGACAAAAAGAAGAGCTCTTTTTTCAACAGGCTTTTCATCGTATCGCTCATATTCTTTCTCGCGTGCGTCGCCGTCGCCGCGTATGTTTTCTTCGGCGGCTTGAACCGCATCTCCCCGAATAACGTCGACATCGTCGTCGCCGGTCCGGTGTCGGTCGCGGCCGGCAACGCTTTGCCGCTCGACATCATCGTCAAGGACAACAACGCCCTGAATCTCGAGGACGTGTCGATCACCGTACATTTTCCCGACAGCACCCGCTCTCCCGACAATCTGACGGAGCCGCTTACCACGTACACTGAAGATATCGGGGAAGTGCCGGCAGGCGGAAGCGTGCACCGCACCGTCACGGGCGTGTTCTTCGGACAGAAGGACGACGTGCAGAACGTCACGGTAACAGCGACGTACAAGATCAAGGCGTCGACCGCAACCTACAACAAGGAGAAGACCTATCAGATCGCCATCCAGTCGTCGCCCATCATCATGACCGTTTCGTACCCGAAGGAGGTCAACGTGGGAGGGGATACGGAATTCGATATCGACGTAAGTTCGAACACCAATACCGATCTCAACAACATGGTTCTTACAGCCGATTATCCCTTCGGCTTCGTGTTCGCGAGTTCCGATCCCGCGCCGACCGGCGGCCAGAATACATGGAATATCGGCACGTTGAAGCCCCTTGAGAAGCGCACGATCAAGCTCCATGGCACGCTCGAGGCGGAGGACAACGAGGAGCGCACTTTCACCTTCCATGCCGGAACCGCCGATCCGAGCGACAGCGGCAAGATCGGTGTCAATCTCTCGACGACTCAGGAATCGCTCACCGTGAAGAAGCCGGAAATCGAGCTTGGCATCGTCTGGAACGGCAGCAAGGAAGCGCTCGCCGTGCCCGCTTCGAACAGGATTCAGGCCGATATCGACTACAAGAACAATCTGCCGGTCAATCTGGTGAATGCGAATATCGTCGCGAAGATTTCGGGCCCCATTCTCGACCAGCAGTCGGTGATTCCCACCTACAACGGCTTCTTCCGCTCGCTCGACAATACTGTCACCTGGGATATGAACGGCTTGAAGGACCTCGCCCAGGTCGCACCGGGCGCCGACGGTACGGTCGGGCTCACGTTCGCGAGCCTTCCGACCACCGCCGATCTCATTTCAAAGGTCAAGAATCCGCAGATCACGCTTGACGTCACCATGACGGGAAGCCGCGTCGATTCGGGCGGCGTGCCGCAAACCGTTACGGCCACGCTCTCCAAGGTGGTGCAGGTGACTACCGAGCTCGGCATTACCCAGCGCGCGGTCTATTCGGTCGGCCCGTTCCAAAATACCGGCCCCATACCGCCGAAGGCCAATACCGAAACCACATACACGGTGATTTGGGATGCGTCGAACACCTTCAACGACGTCTCGGGCGCCAAGGTAACGGCCCAGCTTCCGCCGTACGTGAAGTGGAAGGGAGTGATAAGCCCGTCGACCGAAGGCGTGACGTACAATGCGCTCACCAATTCCGTCACGTGGAATATCGGCAATCTGCCGCGGGGAACCGGCTATACGACGTCGCCCAAGGAAGTCATGTTTCAAATCGGCATGACGCCGAGCATCACCCAGGTGGGAACACGCCCGACTCTCGTCAATACGGTTTCCATAAGCGGGGCGGACACGTTTACCAAGCAGCAGGCCGCGAAGACCGCCCCCGAGGTGACGACCCTTCTTTCGACCGATCCGAATGTCGACGCCAAAAACACCAGCGAAGTGGCGCAGTAGCGCGCTTGCATGCGCCTCCCCGATAGGATAGCTTTAGACCCATGGCACAAGAATCAGACAAAATGGAGAAAATCGTCTCGCTCGCCAACCCCGCAGGAAACGCTATGCGTTCCAACGGGGCAGGGCGTCGCTCACAACAACTATGAACGACTTAATGGAAAAAATAGTATCTTTGTGCAAACGCCGAGGTTTTATATTCCAAGGCTCCGAAATCTATGGCGGGCTTGCTGGCACGTGGGACTTCGGCCCGTACGGCGTGGCGCTCAAGAACAACGTGAAGAATCTCTGGTGGAAGCGTTTCGTGCTCGATCGTGAGGATATGTATGGCATTGATGCCGATATTTTGATGAACGCGGCGGTGTGGGAAGCCTCCGGCCATGCGTTCGGATTCTCCGATCCGCTTACGACGGATGCGAAAACCGGCAAGAAGTACCGCGCCGACCATCTTCTCGAGGCCGCGGGCGTCGACGTGAAGGGAATGAAGATTGCCGACATGAGCGCGGCGATCAAGGAAAAGAAACTGAAGAGTCCTGACGGCAACACGCTTTCCGATGTGGAAAATTTCAATATGATGCTCAAAACGCACATCGGCGCGGACGTGAACAATCCGACGGTTTCCTATCTTCGCCCCGAAACGGCGCAGGGCATGTTCGTGAATTTCAAGAACGTGCTCGATACGTTCCATCCCAAGCTTCCTTTTGGCCTCGCCCAGATCGGCAAGGCATTCAGGAATGAAATTGCCCCGCGCGATTTCATTTTCCGCCTCCGCGAGCTCGAGCAGATGGAAATCGAGTATTTTGTGCGGCCTGAAAAGTGGGAAGAATCGTTCGAGCATTTTCGCCGGCAGATGCACGAGTGGACCCGCGACATCGGCCTCGCCGAGCCGCACGTGCACGAGCTCGAAGTAGCACCCGAAGATCGGGCACACTATTCCAAGCGCACTATCGATTTCGAATTCGACTATCCGTTCGGCAAGAAGGAGCTGTACGGTCTCGCGTACCGCACCGATTACGATCTCGGCAAGCACTCGGAGCACAGCGGTGTCGATCTCTCGTACTTCGACGAGGAGACGAAGGAGCGGTTCATTCCGCATGTGATCGAGCCGTCATTCGGTGTCGACCGCACGATTCTTGCGATCCTTTCCGACGCGTATACCGAAGACGAAATGGGAGGCGAGACTCGCACGTTCCTGAAATTCTCTCCCAACGTTGCGCCGGTGAAGATTGCCGTCTTTCCGCTTCTCAAAAACAAGCCTCAGCTCGTCGAGAAGGCGAGGGAAGTCTATCGCGAACTTAAAAAAGAATTCGGCGCCGTCGAATTCGACGACAACGGCAATATCGGCAAGCGCTACCGCCGCCAGGACGAGATCGGCACGCCCTACTGCGTGACGATCGACTTCGATACGATCGAGAAGGATTCGACCGTTACCATTCGCGACCGCGACACCGGCACCCAGGAGCGCGTCGCAATTGCGGAGCTGAAAGAGTTTTTAGCCTCTAGATTCTAGTTGCTAGTGGTTTGTCATTGCGAGAAATCTTCGACGAAGCAATCACTCCTCTCTGTCATCCCGAGTACGGGATCCAGGGCTTCGATTTTATAAAAGCCAGAAGACCCGGGGTTCGTATTGCTCCACTGCAATTTGAAATTTGACAGATAAAATATTTTATATTTATGTATATCAAGGAGACAGCAATGATCTTTAAGTGTGAGTCGTATGAAAGTCTGCAAAAGAAGGCGAGCCAATGGCATCGGAGTTTTGCGTTATTGCCAAAACGCGTCGGTACTGACCAAAATGGCAAAGGTATTTGGGCCTGGCTTCAATGGATCGAAGTAAGAGAGGAAAAATCGACACTTTACCGTCGGCTTCCCAATTCTGATGCAGGCTATAGTAAAGCAATATATTAGTTATTTCGAGCCGCTTGGTTTCCAGGCGGCTCCATCTTTTTATATAAACTTGGTTTTGTGCTACTCTAGCTATGCTTTCTGTTCTCAGGCTAAAGACTAGCAACTAACAACTAGAAACTGAATTTCTATGCGTTACATAAAGAAAACATTAAAAAACGGTCTTCGAATTATCTCCGTGCCGATGCCCGACGCCGCGACAGTGACGATCCTCGTCCTGGTCGAGGCGGGATCGAAGTACGAAACGAAGCGCATAAACGGCGTGGCGCATTTCCTCGAGCACATGTGCTTCAAGGGAACGGCGAAGAGGCCTGCGGCATTGGACATCAGCCGCGAGCTCGACTCGATCGGCGCCGAATACAACGCGTACACTTCGCAGGAATATACCGGCTACTACGCCAAGTCGGCGGCCAAGCACTACGGCAAGATTCTCGACATCGTCTCCGACCTCTATCTCAATCCGACGCTCGACGAGCGCGAGATCGAAAAGGAGAAGGGCGTGGTGATCGAGGAGATCAACATGTACGACGATTCTCCGTCGGATCTCGTCGGCGAGCTCTACGAAGCGCTTCTCTACGGCGACCAGCCGGCCGGATGGCCGATTCTCGGCACCCGCGAATCCGTCCAGCTTCTTACGCGCGAGGACATTTCCAAGTACCGCGCGGCGCACTACGAGCCTCAGTCGACTGCCGTGATCGTTGCGGGAAATTTCGATGAGAAAAAAGTTTTCGACGATCTTGAAGCGGCATTCGGCGGCATGAAGCCGTCCGCAAAGGCGGGGAAGGAGAAAGTGAGAATCGACCAGAGCGAGCCGGCGCTTCTCATCAAGAACAAGGATTCCGAACAGGCGCATCTCGCGCTGGGCGTGCGCACGTTTTCCGTCTACGACAAGCGGGCCTTGCCGCTCCGGCTCTTGAATGTCGTCCTTTCCGGCGGCATGAGCTCGCGCCTCTGGCACAGGATCCGCAACGAAATGGGCGTAGCGTACTATGTGTACTCGTCGCCGAGCTTCAGGACGGATCACGGCGACCTTACGGTCTACGCGGGCGTCGACAACAGCCGCGTGCCGGAAGTGGTTGCGGCAATCATCGAGGAATTCAGGCGGCTTCTCGACGAGCCGGTCTCGGACGAGGAGCTCCAGAAAGCGAAGGACTACTATGCCGGCCAGCTCGCCCTCGCCCTCGAATCGTCCGACGAGTTCGCCACCTTCTACGGCCATCAGGAAATCATCAATCGCGAGATCCAGAAGCCGGACGACATCATCAAGGAGCTTCAGGCCATAACCGCCGACGACCTGCGCAAGGTCGCCAATGCCGTCTTTGACGAGGCGAACCTCAACCTGGCCCTCATCGGCCGCGTAGGCGACCCCGAGACCTTGAAGAAACTCCTCAAAATATAGCTCCGCGGCTGTGTTCAGTTCGGGGGAGGGATGGTATCATAAAAGGATGCAGTCCCGTTAGAGGCCGCGGCCGCTTGATGGGATCATATAACTCAATGGTCGAAACATTTGAACAAAATAATCTTTTTGCAGGAAGCGTATTGAACGCGACCTGCCTCTAACGGGATGCAGCAGCCCGAACATCGCATTATCCATGACATCAGCACGGTGGCGATACTCAAGGTTCTCGCCATCCTCGCTCTCTGCGGAGTGCTCTACTATCTGCGCGGCATCGTGCTCATCGTGCTCGTGGCCGTCGTTATCGCGGCGGCCATCGAGCCGTCGACAAAGTGGTTCATTAGGCATAGGGTGCCGCGCGTGGCGGCGGTCATTTTCGAATATCTCCTGCTCGCCGCATCCCTTGCGATCATCTTCTATTTCCTCCTCATCCCTCTCATCGGCGAGGCGGTCAATTTCGTTCAGACGCTTCCGAATTACATCCAGTCGATCGAGGTCGGCGGGGGAATAACCGGCGTCGAAGGCACCGCGCCCGCCATCTCGCTCGATACGATCACCAATCAGCTGAACGGCGCCATCGGGGACCTCTCCCATGGCTTTTTCTCGACGCTCTCGACCGTGTTCGGCGGCGCGTTCAGCTTCGTGCTTATCATCGTCATCTCGCTCTACCTTTCGGTGCAGGAAAAAGGAATTTCTCGATTCCTTTCGGTCATTACGCCCATAAAACAGCGCCCGTACATTCTCGCCTTGTGGGACAAATCCGAAGTGAAGATCGGCCGCTGGATGCAAGGGCAGGTTCTCCTCGCGGGCATCATTTTCGTCATGGTCTATCTGGGGCTCCTGGCGTTCGGCATTCCGCACGCGCTCCTTCTCGCGTTCTTCGCCGGCCTTTTCGAGATCGTGCCGGTGGTCGGCCCGATCTTCGCGGCGATTCCCGGCGTCCTGCTCGCGTTCGCTTCGGGCGGCTTCACCTTCGGCATCGTCATCGCCCTCTTCTACACGCTCGTGCAGCAGCTTGAAAATCACGTCGTCTATCCGCTCGTGGTGAAGAAGGTCGTCGGCGTTCCGCCGCTTATCTCCATTATCGCCCTTCTCGCGGGAGGGGAGCTTCTCGGTTTCCTCGGCATCGTCATCGCGGTTCCGGTCGCCGCCATTCTCATGGAGTTCATGGACGACATGCAGAAGAAGGACGTTGACACCGGCTCCTCGGCTCTGTAACGTGTCTCACATGGATCCCGTTAGAGGCCGCGATCACGTGCCTCATTCACAATGGTCGAAATACTTGGAAAAAGAAATCATATTAATTTTGCGGAAAGCGCGGTGAGCATGATCTGTCCCGTTTAGAAATCTACGAACCATGAATTACAAGCTAATCAAATTCAAGCAGAGCAAAGCTGGAAACGAGCATTCGACCGAATGTGAGATTTCTAACGGGATCTGCCTCTAACGGGATGGATCGGCCCGAAACTTTCTATATCACCACTCCTATTTTCTATCCCAACGCGAAGCTCCACATGGGGCACGCGTATACGACGACCGTCTCCGATATTCTTGCGAGATACAACCGCCTTGCGGGCAAGGACGCGTACCTCCTCACCGGCTCCGACGAGAATACGGAAAAGCTCGTACGGGCCGCAGAGGCGGCCGGCAAGGATCCGAAGGAGTATCTCGGCGAGATCGTGGAGGGCTTCAAGGATCTCTACGCGAAGCTCGGCATTTCATACGATCAGTTTATCCGCACGACCGACGAGGAGCGGCACTGGAGAGGAGCGCAGGAATTCTGGAAGCGGCTCGTCGCGGCGGGCGACATCGAGAAGCGCTCGTACGAGGGGCTCTATTGCGTCGGGCACGAGGCGTTCATTACCGAGAAGGACCTTGTCGACGGCAAGTGCCCCGATCACAACGAAGCGCCGATGCGCCTCAGGGAGGAAAATTATTTCTTCAAGCTTTCAAAATACACCGGCGAGATCAAACGGAAGATCGAGAGCGGGGAATTGGAAATCCTGCCCGTCGCCCGCAAGAATGAGATTCTCGCCCTTCTCGAGCGCGGCCTCGAAGACATAAGCTTCTCGCGCCCGGCCGACAAAATGACGCTCGGAATACCCGTACCCGACGATCCGTCGCAGAAGATCTACGTCTGGGGCGACGCTCTCACGAACTATGTCACCGCGCTCGGCTTCGGCACCGAGGACGACGGCCTTTTCAGGAAATTCTGGCCGGCCGACGTGCATGTGATCGGCAAGGATATTCTCCGCTTTCATGCGGCGATCTGGCCGGGCATGCTTCTCTCCGCCGGCTTGCCGCTTCCCAAGCGCCTGCTCGTCCACGGATTCATCACCTCGGGCGGCAAGAAGATGTCGAAGTCGCTCGGCAACGTCGTCGATCCGCTCGAGCTTATCGGTGAGTACGGGGCGGAAGCAGTGCGCTATTTTCTCGCGCGCCACATTTCTCCGTTCGAGGACGGCGACCTCACGCCTGATGGCTTCAAGGAAGCGTACAATGCGAACCTCGCGAATGGTCTGGGCAATCTCGTGAACCGCGTGATGAAAATGGCCGAGAGCAATCTCGACGCTCCTGTCGAGATTCGCGACGAAGGAATGCCGCGGGAATACAAAATTGCCTTCGAATCGTTTAATCCCCAAGCGGCCGCCGAGGCCGTGTGGAATCTCATCGGCCAGGCCGACAAGACGATCCAGGAACTCCAGCCGTTCAAGCTCGTGAAGGATCATCCCATGCAGGCGAAGGAGATCATCGCCGGACTTGTCCAGCAGGTCTATAGCATCGGCAAGCTCCTCGAGCCTTTGATGCCCGAAACGAGCGCCGCGATTCTCGCTTCCGTCGCTGCAAACAAGATGCCCGAAAAGCCGCTCTTTATGAGGAAAGACTAGAATAAAACCCCCGCCTGCAGACGGGGGTGGAAAGTTTTACAACTTCAGTATTATCCAGTTTGAGACCGGCACGTGATTGCCAAACTCTGCCACAAGACAAGCACTAAACGCTAACACCGAAGACCTGAATTCCGAGCAGCAAAGCTTGAATTCAAGTAAGAGGCGCTGAGAAGTAGTACGACATCTTCTGCTCGCAAGCAACCCTCTCTCGGCCTTCATGCAGTATATGCCGTCTATCCGATAGAAACAAATTTATGCCCGCTTACATCGACATTCATTCTCATTTGAATTTCCCGCAATTCGACGCCGATCGCGCCGAGGCTATTCAGCGCATGAGGGATGCGGGTATCTGGACGATCACCGTCGGGACGGATCGCGCCACGTCGGAATCGGCCATGAAGCTCGCCGAAGAAAACGACGGAATGTTCGCGACGGTGGGCGTTCATCCCACGCACGAAGAGGCGATGGGGAAGGATGAGCTCATTGCGCTCGCGCGTTCGAGCGCAAAAGTTGTGGCCATCGGCGAATGCGGCCTCGACTACTACCGCAAGGACGGCACCGATGAGGCGGAGAAGAAGCGCCAGAGAGAAGTTTTTGAAACGCACATTGAGGCCGCGATCGAGCTCGGTCTTCCGCTCATGATTCATGGCCGCGCGGCTTACGGCGATATTTACGATATCCTTGCGTCGTACCACCGGGAGCACGGCGACAAAGTTCGGGCCAATATGCACTTCTTTGCAGGGAGCGCGGATGACGCCCGCAAGTTTCTCGACTTCGGCTTCTCCCTTTCCTTTGATGGCCCTATAACTTTCGCGAATTCGTACGACGAGGTGATCCGACTCTCGCCGCTTGAGGCAATTATGGCCGAGACAGACGCGCCGTTCGCCGCCCCAGCGCCCTTTCGCGGCCGCCGCAATGAGCCGCTCTATGTGCGTGAAGTAGCCCGCCGCATCGCCGAGATCCGCAATGATGATCCGGAGAAGGTACGGGAGGCATTGGTCAAAAATGCCGTGAGAATCTTCGGTTTGGAGGCTCAGGAAGGGGTTGCACGCCCCGTATCCATATGATAGAGTGTTCGCCATGGAAAATAGCGCACAAAACGCACACGAAACCGAAGAGAAGGTCTTAAAAGTCTACGAGGTGGGCTACCATCTCGTGCCCTCAGTTCCCGAAGAGCAGGTTCCGGCCGAGGTCGGAGCGATCAAGGAGTTCATCGAGGGGCAGGGAGGACTTTTCATTTCCGACGAGTTCCCGAAGATGAGGCAGCTTGCATACGCGATCCCCAAGGTCGTCGATGGCAGGAAGCAGAACTTCGAGGAGGCCTACTTCGGATGGGTGAAGTTCGAAGCTCCTTCCGAGGCCGCCCCTGCGATCCAGAAGGCGCTTGATTCGAACCCGCACGTGCTCCGCTCGCTTCTCATCGAAACGGTTCGCGAGAATACCATGAGCGTCGCGAAGCCCGCGTTCAAGAAGGACGACGAAAAGAATTCGGCTTCCGGCGAGGAGAAGGAGATCACCAAGGAGGACGAGGAGAGGATCAGCAAATCGATCGACGAGCTCGTGGCGGAGTAATGGGAGATTCGGGGTTTAGGAGGTATGATGTAAGAGTAGGGGCATCTCCCATTCAAGAATCATAAAATCGTACCTGCCTGCCGGTAGGCGGGAATCCTAACCAAACCAATCAAAAACATGTACTTAAACAAGGCCATTCTCATCGGAAATCTTACCCGCGATCCGGAACTCAAGTCATTGCCGTCAGGCATCCAGGTCGCTTCGTTTTCGATCGCCACCAACAGGGTATGGCGCGACAAGAACGGCGCCAAGCAGGAATCGGCCGATTACCACAATATCGTGGTTTTCGGACGCCAGGCGGAGACGGTCAGCCGCTATCTCAAGAAGGGAAGCTCGGTCCTTGTCGAAGGCAGGATGCAGACGAGAAGCTGGGATGCCCAGGACGGTTCCAAGAAGTACCGCACCGAGATTATCGCCGAGCGCGTCCAGTTCGGCCCGAGGCGCGAAGGCGAGGGAAATTACGGCGGAGGCGCCCCGAAAGCCGCTTCCGGCGCGGATCATCAGGCTGATGCCCCAATGGGCGATGAGGGAGGGGCGGTGGATTATCCGGATGAGATCAATCCCGACGAAATACCCTTTTAAACAGTTCTTCCAAATTGAGCGCATTCCATTGTCGCCGCCTGTGTTTGCTCCCGCGCAGTACTAGCATGTACAGCTTGGTCGCAAGCCTCGCCGGCTTCGCGGACTGCATCTCAATTTGAAAGCCCTGGAACTATTGCATTTTAAGGAACAATCCTGTATAAAGAAACAACCCAAAAAACCGATATGGCACACAAGCAGTCTTATTTCGCACAAAACAATATCCAGCACATCGACTATAAGGACACGGAGCTTTTGAAGAAGTTCCTCACTCCGCATGCCCGCGTCCAGTCGAAGAAGCGCACCAGCGTTGATTCCAAGCATCAGCGCAAGCTCGATGTCGCGGTGAAGAGGGCGCGCTTTATGGCCCTTCTCCCATATATCGCTCGATAAAATCCTCAGGTCGGCGCACTTCCGCGTTGCTCATTTGCGTTTGCTTGAAGCAGTATTGCTTATACAGCTCCTGCGCAAGCCGCACTCGCGCCTTGAATTGCATCCAACCTGATGATTTTAGAAATACAAAACCGGCCGAAAGGCCGGTTTTGTTGTTTGACATACTCTCATTTCAAGGTAAGGTTTGAGATGGAGGGCGTTATGCTCATAAAAGTAAGACACTTTGAACTGGAGGGTGAGGAGCGTATGCAGCCATTCGGCCAAGATATGATTCCTGTAAACGGGCAGTTATCGAACATATTTCTGTTGGCACGGAAGAAAACCCGGGAGTTATGCCAAAAAGGCGACAGGTTTTTTTACAATCATCTTATTGGATGATAACAATCAGATGCTTTATTACTCGCATCCAATCGACGACCTGAATCCTCGGCGCGGGTACACAGAACGGTTGCCTCAGGGAAGATTGGGAATAATCTTACCGGATGGGGAAATGCCGCTTCCTGAACATGACGAGCCGCATGACGTACTTCTGAATTAAAAAATGCGGTGCGACCCGTGGGTCGCACCGCATTTTCTTTTACTCGAAACTATAAACTAGCAACTAGAAACTAGCTCCCAACCTTTCGGTATACTCTCCCGTCTCGGGGTTGATGCGGAGCACGTCGCCTTCCTTGATGAACATCGGCACCTGGATTTCCGCTCCGGTCTCGACTTTCACCATCTTGGAGCCGCCCTGGGCGGTGTTTCCTTTGACCGCCGGATGGGCCTCGATTACCTTGAGCTCAACCTTGATGGGGAGCTTTACGCCGATGATCTTCTCATCGTAGAGAACCGCCTGGACGACGGAGTTCTGCTTGAGAAAACGGCCGCCCGCGCCGACTTCTTCGGAGGTCATCTTGAAGCGTGCCGACGGATCGTTCGCTTCGCAGAACCACCACTCTCCCTTATTGGTGTAGAGGTACTTGATATCCTTGGTCTCGATATCGGCTTCCTCGGCCTTTTCAGAAACGTGGAACGACTGCTCGGTTACGCGGCCGGTGATCAGATTCTTCAGCTTCGTGGCATTCACGGGCTTCCTCTGCTGCTTGCGGAAGACGTGGGAGGTGAGTACCACCCACGGTTCGCCTTCGAAGACGATAACTTTTCCTTCCTTGATTTCGTTGTATTCCAGCATGGTTGAATTTTAAGGAGCGAAGCGACTATTAAATTCGCCACCCAGCACCATTTCTGATATGAAAGCTTGTTGATTATTGAGCACAAAATTGCTCTTGCGCTTTTAAGCAATCAATTATCGTCAGTTTCAGAAATGGTGCTGGGTCAAGAAAATACACTCGCTTCACTCGTTATTTTCTAAGACGCCTGTCAGTCTAGCACACCGCGGCAAAAGAAAAAACCCCGGCCTTTCATGCCGGGGATTACATGATGCGCTCGCGAAGGCCCTCAAAATTCTTGATGATTTCCTCCAATTCTTCCGCCGCTTCGGGATCGGTTTTCTTGAGTTCTTCTTCGAGTTCGCTCAATCCGTTTTCAAGGCCCTGCCAACTGCTGAACAAATGCTCGTTTTTGCTTTGGCCGTAATTCTCGAGGGACATGGAATTTTTTTATATTTATAACTCGTGGAGCCTGCTGCGGATTTCGTCGAGGATCTTGTTTGCGACATCGCCGTTCTCGCGGAGATATTGGCGGGTGGCGTCGTAGCCGCGGCCGATCGATTCGTCATTGTATTTGTATGACGTTCCGGATTTCGCGATGATGCCCATTTTTTCGCCGAGTGCGATGATCTCGCCCTCGCGGGAAATGCCCTCGTTGTACATGAGATCGAATTCCGTCTGGCGGAACGGGGGAGCGACCTTATTCTTCACGACTTTGACTCGTACGCGTCCGCCCATCACTTCTTCGCCTTTCTTGATTTGGGCGATTCTGCGGATATCGAGACGCACCGACGTGTAGAACTTGAGCGCCTTGCCGCCCGGCGTGGTCTCGGGGTTGCCGAACATGACGCCGATCTGCATGCGGATCTGGTTGATGAAAATGACGACCGTCTTCGACTTGGCGACGATGGCCGTGAGTTTGCGGAGGGCCTGGCTCATGAGCCTGGCCTGCTTGCCGACATGGGCTTGGCCCATTTCGCCTTCGATCTCGTCTTTCGGGGTAAGAGCCGCCACGGAGTCGACGACGACGACGTCGATCTTGCCCGAGCGTACAAGGCTTTCGCAGATTTCGAGCGCCTGCTCGCCGGTATCGGGCTGGGAGATGAGAAGCTCGTCGATCTTCACGCCGAGCTTCTTGGCGTACTCGGGATCCATGGCGTGCTCCGCGTCGATGTACGCGCAAATGCCGTTTTTCTTCTGGGCTTCGGCGACGATGTGAAGGGCGAGAGTAGTCTTACCTGACGATTCGGGTCCGAAGATTTCGACGATCCTGCCGCGCGGCATGCCGCCGACGCCGAGGGCCGCGTCGAGGCCGATGGAGCCGGTGGGGATCGCGTCGATATCGACCTTCGGCTTCTCGCCCAGGGTCATGATCGCCTCGTCGCCGAATTTTGTCTTGATTTCGCGCAGGGTATCGCTGATGCTCGAGCTGGTTCGGGCTGCCGGCTGTTCGTCCGCATTCTTGTCTTTAGTTCGTTTTGCCATAAGTGCTGTTGATGGTCTGCATTGATAATGAATCTCCTCCCGCCGGTTCGTCGTACACGAGTTCCACCGTCTTGTCTGTCTCCCTGCCGAATTTGTCCGTCGCTGTTATCTTCACGATGTTGTACCCGTCGGAAAGCGCGAACTTTTCTTTGAAATCGCCGTTCGTGTCCGTATAGATGCGCCTGCCGTTGAAGGTGATGTAGGCGACGTTCTTCGCCACGCCGCCGATCTCGGCGACATCGCTTCCGCCGCCGAGTCGCGCTGTCTGGTCGAGGGTGACGACCGGGCCTTTCAAAAGGCTCTGCGCCTGGAAAAGCGTATAGCCGGCTACGAACCCGCATACTATAGCGACAAGGGATGTTTTTAGTATGAACTTCGGCGTATAACGCATATGGATATTATACCTCTTTTAGCCCGCAAACTTCATTCCGCATTCATTTTGCTCACTCCGCGCTCTCG
>DASZYS010000058.1:0-4053 GCA_035545295.1 Minisyncoccota bacterium
ATAAACGCATTTTCCGATACACTTCTCCCTCTGATATAATTACGCAATGCAAGACGCTCTCATAATCGTTTTAGTCGCCCTAATCGCCGCCTTGGCGGCATTTCTCTGGCTGCTCTACCGCAAGCTTTCCAAGCTCGAAACGGGCGCCTCCGACGGGCAGAGCCTCAATCTCGTCCTCCAGCAGATCAACGAGATCAACCGCACCGTCGACATGAAGCTCGGAGAGTCGCACAAGCTCATGTCGAGCTCCGTCAACAGCCAGTTCTCGGAGTCTCAGCGGCTGGTCAATCAGTTCATCAAGGAAGTCACGGCCATGACCGACAAGGTGGCGCGCGTCGAGGAAACGGGGAAGCAGATGATGTCGATCGCCGACCAGCTGAACTCGCTCGAGGACATCCTGAAGAATCCCAAACAGCGCGGAATCCTCGGCGAATACTATCTCGAAGCGCTCCTCAAGAACGTTCTGCCGCCCGGGAGCTACCAGATGCAGTATCCCTTCGCCGACGGCACGATCGTCGATGCGGCCGTATTCGTGAAGGACAAGATCATCCCGATCGACTCGAAATTCTCGCTCGAGAACTACAACCGCCTGGCGGAAGAGAGGAGCGAGGCGGAGCGTGAGCGGCTCGAGAAGCTTTTCGTGAGCGATTTGAAGCTCCGCATTCAGGAAACCTCGAAATATATCCAGCCGGGCCAGAGCACGATGGATTTCGCATTCATGTTCATCCCGCACGAGGCGATCTACTACGACCTCCTTATCAACAAGATCGGGGGCTTGAAGGACGATAACGAAAACCTCATCCAGCGCGCCGCCGCGAAGTACCGCGTCATCATCGTTTCGCCGACGTCCTTCCTCGCGTATCTCCAGACCGTGCTTCAGGGCCTCAAGGCGCTCCAGATCGAGGAGCGGGCGGCGCAGATCATCAAGAACGTCGAGGACCTCGGAAAGCACCTCAAGGCCTACGAGGAATACCACGGCAAGCTCGGCACCGCGCTCGGCACGGTGGTCAACCACTACAACAAGTCGAGCGGCGAGTTCAAGAAGATCGACAAGGACATGGTCCGCATCGGCAACGACAGCCTCGAACTCGGCATCGACGCGGTCGAGAAGCCGTATCTCGACGACTAATGTCCACAAGCGGAAACTGCTGAGGTTTGATATAGTTGAAGGAGTAGTAAAATTCCCAGAAAGGAGACCTTATTATGAAGAATCCATGCCGATACGATATAAACATTGGCAACCCGCGCGGAGATACTTCTGAGTAAGGGAGGTGATCCTTTTCTAGGGCTGCCTAATCCGCAGCCAAAGCCCCGAATCGGCTGATTCGGGGCTTTCTAACGGAATAAGTACCGCAACACTTGCGTTTTTCGTATATTTATATAGAATGTTCTGCATCGTAAATTAAGGAGTTTAAAAGATCATGGCACCGAAAAAGACAACCAAAAAGACCGCAAAGGCAGCCGAACAGGGCGGCGAATTCGCGATCATCGAGACGGGGGGCAAGCAGTACAAGGTTGCTTCCGGCGACGTGTTGAAAATCGAGAAATTGAAAGGCGACTTCAAGGAAGGAGACACGATCACCTTCGACAAAGTCCTCCTCGTCGACAATGGTACGGACGAGACCACGATCGGCACTCCTTACATCTCCGGCGCGGCAGTTACTGCCCGTTTCGAAAAGGCCGGCAACCGCGACAAGGTAACCGTCATCAAGTACAAGGCCAAGAGCCGCTACTTCAAGAAGAACGGCCACAAGCAGCCCTACTTCCAGGTAAGAATCGAGGGGATCAAGTAAGGCTGCAAGGAAGGAAAAATTTATAACCTGAAAACAAAAAGCGCACCACATAGGTGCGCTTCGGCATTTGCATGCCCTACCAAAAACCGATTAGCCTGAGGCCGTCATGCGAATGGCCCTTCGGGGCGAATGTCTTCCATAGAAGGGAAGCTTGCTCCTCGCTCCAACCGACCTCCGCCGCTTTGCGTACGAACTCTTCTTCTTCGCCTATAACATGCGGTTGGACACCGCACTCAGCCGGATCGACATGGCCCATTTGAAAATCAGGTCCGGTTTCATCTCTTTCTGCCATACGTGCTAATCCTCCAGGGCTGTTTATACCATTTCGGCGGAGCGATAGCTAGTGTTTCTTGACAATTATTTTAAACATGATATACTACCGACAGTTATGAAGTTTTACTTCCTCCTCAACATTTGCGAGGGCGCCACAGGACATCTCGCAAGCCTTTGGAGCACCTGTTCCACATTTCTGGAAAATCAGATCGGCAATCAAGTCGATCTCGCCCACACACTTCTGCGACTGCATTACTTGTGGTTGCCGCAACTATGGAGCCTTGTCCTGAAGCTCCTGTAATACAGACGCTTCTAAGCGCAAAGCCCGCCTGACCCGGCGGGCTTTTTTATACTCAGTGGCGATTTTGCAGGGCGTTCTGAAGAGTATTCTTATCCGCGTACTCAAGCTCGCTTCCGGTGGAGAGCCCGCGCCCGAGCTTGGAAAAGCCCAGGGAATATTTCTCTTTCTGAGGATCGAGCTCGCGCGTGAGATAGGTTTCGGTATTTTCTCCCTCCGGGTTGGCATTCAAGGCGAAGATTATCTCCTTCAAGGTCGAGGCGTACCGCTCGATCGTTTTCAAAAGCTCATCCTCGCGGATCGTCTTGCGCGGCTCCTTCTCGAGGATAGGCACCGTGCCGCCTAGAACGAAGTAGAGGCCGTTGTAGCCCTTGGCCTTCTCCATGGAATCGAGATCGGCATCGCGCGCGACGATCATGAGAAGCGAGCGATCGCGGTGCGGGTCGCCGCAGATGGAGCAGAGATCGCCGTTGCCGGAGCCTTTTTCATAGAAGCGGTGGCAGGAAGCGCATTCGGCTATTGAGTCGGCGATGGTGCGCACGCGGTCGGAAAGCTCGTTCAAAAAATCGCGGCGGCGGGTGAGAAGATGGTAGACGATGCGCTTCGACTGCCGAGGCCCGATGCCCGGAAGCTCGGAGAGAAGTTCTGCAAGGCGCTGGATTGAATTCATCAGAAAATTGTAGCAATTTTCGATAAATTTTCAATTTGCAATTCTCAATTTCCAATAAATTTTCAATGAAACAATTTTAAATGCTTGAGACATTGGAATTTGAAAATTCATTGGAAATTGTAAATTGAAAATTTATTTTTCTTAAAAGTCATTAAACTCCTTATCGGAACCCGAATAGTTCGTCTTATCCACGCTCTGGAAGGTAGCCTTCTTGTCGTTGAAGAAGAGGTCGATTTTGCCGGTCATGCCGTTTCGGTGCTTCTCGATGAGAATTTCGGCCTCCTGCTTTTTGCCGCCGCCGTCGTCATTGGCGTCGCGGTGGATGAACATGACAATGTCCGCGTCCTGCTCGATAGAGCCGGAATCGCGAAGGTCGGAGAGCTTCGGCTTGCCGCCGCGCGTTTCGACGGCGCGGGAGAGCTGGGAAAGAGCGAGGACGGGAATGTCGAGCTCGCGGGCAAGATTTTTGAGCGAGCGTGAAATTTCGGTAACCTGCTGGACGACGTTGTCGCTGTTGCGGGACTGGGTGGGGACCATGAGCTGGAGGTAGTCGACAATGAGAAGACCGAGATTCTTCTCGCTCTTCAAGCGCCTGGCAACGGAGCGCATACGGATGATGTTGGTGCCCGGCTGGTCGTCAATATAAATCGGCGCGTTGCGGAGCTTGTCGAGGGCATCGGCAAGCGACTGGAAGTCCTCGTCGCGAGAGAGCTTTCCGGTGCGCAGCTTCCAAGCATCCACCTGCGCCTGAGCGGCGAGCATGCGGTCGACGAGCTGCTGGGCGCTCATTTCGAGCGAGAAAATGCAGACGGGAATATTGTGATTTACGGCCACGCGGCGGGCAATATCGAGCGAGAATGCGGTCTTACCGACGGAAGGACGGGCTGCGAGAATTAGGAGATCGGATTTCTGGAAGCCCGAAGTGATGTTGTCGAGCTCGGGGAAGCCGGTGGGGATGCCGCGCAATTCGCCGGAGGAATTGTGCAGGCGGTCGATGCGCTCCCACGCTTCGGCAAGCG
>DASZYS010000059.1:0-7890 GCA_035545295.1 Minisyncoccota bacterium
GCCCATGTTTCTGCCGCTCCCGCGGCAGTCACTCCGAGCATTGAGACTAATGCCCGCAAAGGGCCAGCTAAGCCCGCAAACGGCCTGCCGATGCCGCACCCCATACCCTGCCCCTGGTGGATTCCGGGGTGCAGCGCCCAAAAGTAGGGCAAAAAAAGCAATTGCGATTGTCTTTTCGCAAACAAAGGCGGACCCGGCAACGGTCCGCTTTTTTCATATTAAAAATTCCAAACCAGAAGGTTACCGTACAAGAAGAATGAGCGCCGAGAGAACGCCCGTAGCGAGGCAATAGATGGCGAACGGCATGAGGGTTTTGGTTTTGAAATATTTCGTAAGGAAACGCACGGAGAGATACGCCGCGATTGCCGATATGAGCGCTCCGATAACAACGGGGGCAATCGGGTAGCTCCCTCCGTTATGAATAAGCTCGGGAAGCTTCAAAACGGCCGCGGCGAGGATGATCGGCGTGGCGAGGAGGAACGCGAAACGCGCCGAGGACTCGTGATCGAGCCCGACGAGAAGGCCGCCGCCAAGCGTTGAGCCGGTGCGCGAGAAGCCGGGGAAAAGCGCGAGCGCCTGGGCGAAGCCGATCTTCACCGCCTTGGAAAATCCCATCGCGGCAATCTGCTCGTCGGCTTGCGCATCTTCCCCTGCCGCCTTTTTGCGCCTCAGAAGCTCGGCGCAAAGAAGGAGAATGCCGTTCAATCCCAAAAAAAGCGAAACCACGACCGGCGACGAGAAAAGGCTTTTGAATTGATCCTGGAAAAGAAGCCCGAGAATTCCGGCGGGAATCGTGCCGATAACGAGAAGCCAGCCGAGCTTCGCGTACGTATCGGCGGGATCGATGCGCCGCCGAATAACCGAAAGAACGATGCCTTTGACCACCCTCACCCAGTCTTTCCAGAAAAATCCGAGAAGGACAAGCGATGTGGCAAGATGCGTCGCGATGAGGAAAATGAGAAAGAACTCGGCATTTTCATCGAGATGCCAGCCGAAAAGAGCCGGCAAGATGATGCTGTGGCCGAGACTCGATACGGGAAAAAGCTCAGTGAGTCCCTGCAGCGCCCCGATTATAATTGCCTGAAAATAGGTAAGCATACGATCAATTTAAAACGTTACTCGACGATCACGGATATTTTTCTGCTGAAAAATTCCGCGACCCCGGCTCGGCCCGTCGGCCTCCGCCCTTGCGAAGCGCTCGCCCCCAATCAGAATTGCGGGTTCCCTAACGCGCTTCTCACCCTGCAGCGCCCCGATTATTATTGCTTGAAAATAGGTGAGCATATCGATGAGTTTACTCCAAAAGAAGCACGAGCGCCATGATTCCGAAGCCGAGGATCATGCATGCGAACTGGACGAGCGACGGCCTGAAGCCCGATTCCTCCCGCAATTCCGGCACGAGCTCCGAACCGGCAATGTATATAAAGCCGCCGGCGGCAAACGCGAGGGCGTAGTCGGTAAAGCCCGCGAGCGCCTGCCCGAAAAATACCGCGCATGCCAGGCCGAAAAAAGCTGTGAGAGCGGTCAGGGTGTTGTACCAAAACGCCTTTTTCTTGGAATAGCCCGCATGAAGAAGCACGCCGACGTTTCCCATCTCGTGCGGGATCTCATGAAAGACCACGGCAAGGGTCGTTGCGAGGCCGAGCTTCGCTCCGCCGAGGTAGGAGGCGCCGACGATAAGGCCATCGAGAAAATTGTGGATGATATCCGCGGCAAGTATCGTGGTCCCGAGCGCGCGATTCCTCAGCCCGTGACGATGGGCTTCCTCCCCGTATTCATGAAAGCCGTGCTCGTGATCGACATGCAGGTATTTTTCCAGCACGAAGAAAAGCATGATGCCCGCAAAGACGAGCGATGCAAGCGCAATGACACTTTCGCCGGAAGCGAAAAGATCAGGAAGAATGTGGAGAAGAGCATCGCCGAACAATACGCCTACCGACAAGCTCACGAGCGCGAACGTGATTCCGTTCCTGTCTTTCTCGGCGGTAAAAAGCGCCGCGATGCCGGCGAGCGACGCCGCACTCACTAAAAATACGCTTATGAACGCCTCGAAAATCGGAGTACTCATTGCCATTACGATACCACAGGTTGCTCATCTGCGGCAGGAGCATATCGCCTGCTATCCAAATATGCTAGTATGGATCATACATATAAATTAACGCAGAGCTATGCAAGAAAACATGCCCGCGGATCACGGCAATAAGCGGTCCGCAGTGTCCGACAACAAGTATCTCGTTCCCCTTTCGATAATAATCGCCGGCCTCATCGTGGCCGGAGCCGTATACTTCTCGCGCACCCCGACGAGCGCGCCTGCCGCGGGCACCCAGAACCAGCCGCAGCAGCAGAATACCGATGCCACGATCCGTCCCGTCGATCCGGCGAAGGATCACATCTTGGGTGATCCCAATGCGCCGATCGAGCTCGTCGAGTACTCCGACGCGCAGTGCCCGTTCTGCCGCGCATTCCACCCGACTATCACCTCGATCATGTCGACCTACGGCAAGGACGGCACGGTCAACTGGGTATACCGCGAATTCCCGCTCGACAGCATCCATCCCGACGCGCACCGGCGCGCCCTGGGCCTCGAATGCGCCGCGCAGGAGGGCGGCAATTCGGCCTTCTGGTCGCTCCTCAACAGCCTCTTCGCGATCGATGACAATGCCAACGAAGGTACGCCCGATCTCGGCGCCATGGCGAAGCAGGCAGGCCTCGATGAAACCGCATTCAACACCTGCCTCAACAACAAGGCGGCCGAAAGCCTCGTGGCGGCGGATGAAAGCGACGCGCTCCAGGCCGGCGCCCAAGGCACGCCGTTCATCGTCATGGTATTCAAGAACGGCGTGAATAGCGCGACGAAGAATGCCGTCTCGAGCCTCCAGGCGAAGTACAGCCCGGATGTCGTCTACGTATCGACCGACGGCAAGCGGGTCGTCATCGGCGGCGCGCTTCCTCTCGCCGATTTCCAGACCATCCTCGACGCCGCGACGAAATAGCCGCAAAAAAACTCCATTGTAAAAGCCCGTCTCATGACGGGCTTTTCTCTTTCATAGCAGGAACGTATTCGTACGGCTCCTGAGGATGTTCGGTTGAAAAATCGTACTCAATCTCTTTCGTTTGCGCGGCGCCCATATCGACGTGAAATATTTCGGCCATATGATCGGGCACCCAGATTTTCCGTCCTCCCGCTTCAAGCGGTCGCAGATCAATCGCGAAACACGACTGGGCTTTGTGTGGATAATCCAAAGTAACCTGAATCGATTTTCTAAGCCCCCGGTTCGTTTCCACGAGAGAGGGAATGTGAACGACCTCTCGAGAGGGGTACAGGCACCTCGCGCTTGCGACTCTCCGTGCCGCTATGAGTGCGGTTAACTGTTCGTCCGATAAGGCGACGTGCTTTTCCCTGAGCTGCCTCATTATTATTTCAATGCCTCCATGACTAAAATAACATAATTTTTAATATCTGGCAATAAAAAATGCCCGCTGAAACGAGGCGGGCATTCATGGGGAATCTACCTGATAGCCGATGACCTTAGAGCCTTCCAGCACCGGCTCCATGCCGTAGTTCTGGAACAGCCAGACGCCTTTTTTCTTTTGCACGCACAGGCTTCCCGCCACCGCGTACCATATCCTGCAACCATCGATCCGCTCCAGCTGGAGCATGATCGCGATGCAATTCTTGAGGCTTCTCCTTCTTGTCGAAAGGGAGAAGAATATTATTCGAAGAAAATTCTGACGGAAATTTTCTTCGGTTTTTCGTATGCCCAGGAGAGCTGGCTGCGCCTGCTCCAGATCGAGCTCGCTTATGAGGCTTCGTGCGGCAAGTAGCGCCGCGGATTCGATTACCCCCGCAACTATGCTGTTCACCATTTCGAACACCTCCAATCAAAAACTACCCCGAATTTATGAAAATGGCAAGAATGAGGGAATTAAATCTTCCCTTCCAAGAGATCTTCCTCGAACGCGAGAATGCCGTTCACGTTCTGGTCGTAGCCGGACACATCGGGAAAATCGAGCGCGACGATTTTCTTGTAGACAATCTCGGCGAGCTTCTTCACCCGCTCCACGTCTCCCGGCTCGAATGCGAGCGGCAGTTCGACGATTTTCCCCCTGATCGGCTCGATGAATTCGAGACAGCCTTCTTCGGCAACGCAGTCGTCGCAAAACTCCCGCGAGTTCTCGACGAGAAGCTTGTAGAAAATAAGCTGGTACTTGTAGTTGTGGAGCTTCGTGCGGTCGTAGTCGTCCTTGCCATCCCAGTCCGCGAGGGCTCGGCCGGTCTTGAAATCATGGACGCTCCACTTCTCCTTCGCACCGCCTTCCTTGAACACCATCTTGTCAATCTTGCCGGTAAGCTCCGCGCCGTTTAAGGCGACACCCTGATTCCTGAAGTTCACTTCGATCTTGTCGGTAGGCTTGAACGAATCCTTCTTCCCTTCGATATACGAAGCGATGCTTTTCCTTCCCCTTTCTCTCAAGAGCTCGAAATCCCGCTCCGTCATGCGGAATTGCCTGAGTTCGCGATCGAGCCATGAGAGGAGCGTCTTCTGCTCCGGCATGCCGCCTTCGAATTTCAAATGATTGTAGACCCGCTCGATAAGGGCGTGCATCGCGGTGCCGAACTTGCTCGAAAGGTTCGGCTCCTGCGGGAAGCGGAGGAGATTCTGCTCGAAGAAATACGCCGGGCCGCCCTTTGCGACGTTCAAAAAATTATTCATATGCGTCACGCTCATGCAGTAGTTCTCGACCAAAGTCTTCAAGAACGCTTCTTCGTCGTAGAGCAGAGGATTGCGGCTCAATGAGCTTGTCGCAGTTGCAAGCGCTTCGATCGTCTCATCCATGTCGAACGACTCCTCGGCAAACTCGAGAAGCTTTGCAAGATCGGAATTGGCCGACCCGGCCTTCGATCCATCCCGCGGGAAGAGGAATTGAAGCCGCAAAGCTTCCTTGCCGCTCTCGGTCGTGGCTGACGCCGTAAGATAGAGATTGCGCTTGGCGCGGGTAAGGGCGACGTAAAAAAGGCGGAGCTGGTCGTCGACGGTGTCGCCGGCGGGCGTTATCGGGAGATTGAGCGGAAACGAAAGCTTCCTGCCCGGGCCGCGGCCGGCCCAGACGTCGTTGCGGCAATTGATGACGAATACCGTCTGCCATTCGAGGCCCTTGGCCTTGTGGGCGGTCACGAGCGATATCGCGTCGAGGCCGTTCGCGAAGGCCGAGGTATCGGGAATGACAAGCCGGTTCTTTTCGTGGAGGTCGACGAACGCGACGAGATCCTCGAGCTTCGCCAATTCTCCCCGCTTGTATCCGCGCACCGCCGCGACGAACGTGCGGAGGCTCGAGAGGAAGATGAGATAGTCAGCCTTGCTCTCCTTCAGGCGGTCGATGCTCCAGTAGTATTCCTTGAAGGGCGAGATGAATACGCTTTTCTGCGACTGGCCGGGATTCAGAATGTCGACGACATCGGTTGCAACCGCCTCGTCGTCGTACTCGTCGTCCGCGGCAAGGGCGAGGTGCGAGCCGATGAGGATGTCTACGACGCGTTCCATCGTGTCGTAAAGCGCGATTTGCGAGAGATCGATGAAGAACTCGGCGATACGACGGATATTCTCGTCCTCGTGATCGAGCATGATCTCGAGCCAGAGGCGCCGCGATCTATCGGCATCGACGGAGATCTGCCAGATCGTCTTGCGCGACACGCCCCAAAACGGAAACGAGAGGATTTCCGGAAGCAGATGGTCGGCCTCTTCCCGCTCGTTTTTCATGAGCGACGTGGCGAAGCGCGCCATAACAATGAGCTCACGGACATGCGGCTCCTTGAGCACGTCCGACTGCCGCTCGTAGCGGATCGGCACGCGCGCGTCATTGAGATACGGCACGAGCCCTTCGAGAAAGGCGTGCTTGCGCGCGATGACGGCGATATTGTTCGCTTCTTCGCCCGCATCGAGCAGGCGGCGGATTTCCTTGGCGATAAAGCGGTATTCATGGCCGATCGTCGGAAATGTCTTTGAACGTATGTCGCCCTTCGCGATTTGATCATTCGCGGCAACAAGATCCTTCTCAACCTCCGGCAGGATGTTCTCGAGCCGCTCCTCGCCGCGCTCGATGACGAGTTTCGCGATGTCGAGAATGACCTGCGTCGAGCGGTAGTTGTGCGCCATAGTAACGATCTTCGGCTCCTTGTATTGCGAACGGAAGTTCAGGATGTTCGAGAGCTCGGCGCCTTGGAACTTGTAGATTGCTTGGTCATCGTCGCCCACCACCATGATATTGGGCCTTCCTTCGTTCACTTCCGCATCGAGAAGGCCGCGCAGAAGGCGCATTTGGGCGTCGTTCGTGTCCTGGAACTCATCGACCAGGACGAACTGGTATTGCTCTTGGAGTTCGGCGCGAAGTCCCGCGTCGGACTCAACGGCCTGGATCACCTCGAGGATCATGTCGTCGAAGTCATATGCGCCCGCCTCGTACATGCGCACGCGGTATTTCTCATAGATGTCGGCGAGTGACTCCATTTTCTCCATATTTGCCAGGTCCTTGAGAATCCGCCCGCCGTCGTCCGTCTTGCCGAAGAGGCTCGACTTCAAGCGCGAGAGAGGCTCCGTCTTCCCCATCTCCTCCGCGTCGTCGAGCGCGCTGTCGAGCGCGTCGGCAAGCGTATCGGCGTAGGGCGCGAAGTGCGGCAGAGGAAACGTCCCCGAATCGATCGCGCGCACTTCTTCGGCGCCCTTGCGAAGCTCCGCGACGAGCTTCATCGAGAGCCTTGCGTCGAAGAGCGGAGAAAGGATCGCGTCGGCGGCGACAGCTTCGTCTTTGATGTGCGCGAGAGCCGCCTTGAATTCGACGGGGGCAATGCCGGCCTTCTTGAGGCTCCCGATCGCCTGCTTGAGATCGGAGAGATAGGTGAAGCCCTGCTCGGGATGCACGCTCCGGAGCGGATTGTCGTGCGGAAGCTCTTCCAAAATTTCCTCGAGTACCTCGATCTGCGCCAAGTCATCCGCCGGAGCGAACCTCGCGCCCTGGAAGAAGTGCTCGGGATATCGCTCGATAATGTCGGTGCCGAAGCTGTGGAAAGTGTAGATCGCCACGCGGTACGCGTCGGGGCCGATCATTTCGGAAAGGCGCTTGCGCATATTGACCGCCGCCGAATCGGTGAACGTGAGGCAGAGAATATTCGACGGCCTCGTATCGGTCTTAAGGAGGATGTTCGCCACGCGAAGCGAGAGAATCTGCGTCTTGCCGCTCCCCGGCCCCGCAATCACCATGACCGGCCCCTCGATCGTATCCACGGCCTCCTTCTGGGCTTTATTGAGCTTCCTATACACCTTCTCGAACGCTTCGGTAGTCATCCTGCTATTTTATCATGCCGACTTTGCGAAGCTCATATTTGACACTGATGGGCTATCGACGTATCTTGGAAACAGAGGAGGTTCGCTTGAAAACGATTCTTATCGTTCTTATGTTATCACTGCAGCTCGGCGCCCAAAATATTGAGCGCGTTTCGAAAAAAGATATTTCGCCGGTTGACGTCAACTACGAAATTTTCAAATCTCTTGTCGCCAATTTGGCGGTATATTCAGGTAAGCAAGAAATGCTTGTCGAAAGCGCCAAAGTGCCCGTCCTGCGCCTTGATGCTCCAGCCTGCAAGCGTGCGCTTATAGCGTACGATAAAAACAGAGCGGATATCTGGGCCGCCATAGAAAAGGTGGAGAACCAGGCATCCAAACTCGAAGCCAGCATGAGAGACGCCATAAAAACAGGCGGTACTCCGCCCGGAAAGTGCATTCTGATCGAAAAAGAAATCTTTCGCGCCGCAAACCTGATAGAAGGCGGATCGCATCAGCCGGATACGATGATGCGGGCTCGGATTATCGTCGACCATGATGAAAAGCCCCATTA
>DASZYS010000060.1:0-10497 GCA_035545295.1 Minisyncoccota bacterium
GAGCCGGCATCCGGGTGGACGAATTCGGCCTGGGCTATCCGCCGCGCATCTGGGGCAAGAAAATAGGGGAGACGGTGTACTCGCTCAACTGGCTTCCGTTTGGCGGCTTCGTGAAAATCCACGGCGAGGACCTCGAGGAAGCGGCGCGAAGCGGGCCCGGGAGCGAGAGAAGCTTCGCGGCGAAGCCGAAGTGGATCCAGGTAGCGGTTCTCATCGCGGGCATCCTGTGCAATTTCGTTTTCGCATGGCTTGTCATTTCGGCGGGCTACATGGGCGGCACGCCGGCATCCGTCGATGCGGGCTATGCCGTTTCGAACCCGAAGCTCACCATCCTTGATGTGGTCGCCGGTTCTCCAGCGGCCAAGGCGGGCCTTCAGGCAGGAGACGAGATCGAGAGGGTTTACACGCAGGCCGACGAACTCCGCTCGTCCGCGCCTGACGACGTGTCCGCGTACGTGGCGTCGCACCAGGACAGCGCGATCTCGATCGAATACGAGCGCGGCGGCGCCGACGCGACCGTCACCATGACCCCGGCAGAAGGCATCGTGGAAGGGCAGAAAGCGATCGGCATTTCGATGGATTCGATCGGAACCCTCCGGCTCCCGCTGTTTGCGGCGCTTTGGGAAGGCTTGAAAACAGCATGGAACATGGCGGTGGCGATCGTAGCCGGACTCTGGATGCTCATCTCCGACGCGTTCCGCGGCCACTCCGATCTCTCGCAGGTCGCCGGGCCGGTAGGCATCGCGAGCATGGTGGGGCAAGCGCGCAGCCTCGGGTTCTCCTATGTCCTCTCGTTCATGTCGTTCATTTCGATCAACCTTGCCATCATCAATCTCATTCCCTTTCCCGCGCTTGACGGCGGCCGCATCCTCTTCGTGATCATCGAGGCGATCAAGCGCAAGCCGATCAGCGCCCGCGTCGCCGGCACGCTCAACATGGTCGGCTTTACGCTTCTTATCGGCTTGATGCTTGTCGTTACATTCAACGATATCCTGCGGCTCGCGAGATAGGAAAAAAGCTCGTGCAATGCACGAGCTTTTTGTTGTACCGAATAACCTATCCTTTTGCGGAGGAAGAATAAGAATCGGGCTTTTTGCTCGCCTCTATGACTGTGTGTAGAACGAGTCCCAGAAGCAGCATGATCGATGGACCTGCATATATGATGAGGGAGGTTACCAGGATGGCCATCCCGATAAACTCGCGATTGCTCCGGTAGCATCTGTAATTGCGCTCGCCGGTTTTCCAGATTTCCCATTCCCGCAGGAATTGCAGCGGAGGCTGGGCGGCAAACGGAGCGAGGAGGCACCAGAATATCATTGGTACATGCAAGACGTACTGTTCGAAAATCGCCGTGCTTATCCCGTACAGAAGCAAATCGCTTCGCGCGGCGCCGGAAAGCGTCAGAATACACGATGTCAGCAAGACGGCGGCCCCGATGCATAATTCCATCTGCCACTTGGTCCTCAAAAAATGATCTGCCTGAACGCGAACGAGCATTTCTTATTCTCCCTGAGTTGAATTTACATCTGGTTACTACTATACATCAAACATGTATATTTGTCAATAATATTCATATTTTGAGCCGTACTTTTTGACCCACCACAGCCTTTCCTGTAAGATTTAGGGGAAGTCGCTAGTTGCTAGTTTCTAGTTGCTAGAAATTCCGGATTTTTTGTTTGCATATATAGTAGTAGAAACCTGCCTAAAAACTAACAACTAGAAACTATAAACTTCTCCATGCGCCAATCAGAGCTTTTTACGAGGACACGGAAGGAAGTTCCGAAAGATGAAGTCTCGAAGAATGCGGAGCTTTTGCTCCGCGCGGGTTTCGTCTCGAAGGAAATGGCAGGCCTCTATTCGTTCCTGCCGCTGGGATTGCGAGTGCTCAACAAGGTGATGGCGATCATCCGCGAGGAGATGGATTCGATCGGCGGCCAGGAGATGCTCATGACGGCGCTCCAGGATCCGGAAAAATGGCAGAAGACAAACAGGTGGGCCGACGAGTCGGTCGACGTGTGGTTCCGCACCGAACTCAAGGGCGGCAGCAGCCTCGGACTTGCCAATACGCACGAGGAGGCGATCGCCGCGATCGCGGCGCAGTACGTGCAGTCGTACAAGGATCTCCCGTTCGCCGCGTACCAGTTCCAGACCAAGTTCAGGAACGAGCACCGCGCGAAGTCTGGCATTCTCCGCACGCGCGAGTTCATCATGAAAGACTTGTACTCGTTCGCGAAGTCGCAGGAAGAGCTCGACGCGTTCTATGACAAGGCCGCCGCCGCATACAAGAGAATCTTCGAGCGCGCCGGCTTGGGCGGCACGACCTACATGACCTTCGCGTCCGGCGGCGCTTTCTCGAAATACAGCCACGAATTCCAGACGATCTGCGACGCGGGCGAGGACATCATCTACATCAGCGAAGAGAAGGGGATCGCGGTAAACAAGGAGGTGTACACCGACGAGGTGCTCGCCGATCTCGGGCTCAAGCGCGAGGATCTCAGGGAAACGAAATCGATCGAGGTCGGCAATATCTTCAAGCTCGGCACCCGTTTTTCGGAGCCCTTGGGCCTCATGTTCAAAGACGAGACCGGCAAGCCCCAGCCTGTCATCATGGGGAGCTATGGCATCGGCCCCGCGCGGCTCATGGGCACCATCGTGGAGACTCTCTCCGACGAGCACGGACTCGTCTGGCCCGCATCGGTGGCGCCCTTTGCGGTGCATCTCGTCGCGGTCGGCGAAGAGCCGCAGGTGAAGGAGCGCGCCGAGGAGCTTTACAAGGATCTTATGGACAGCGGCGTCGACGTCCTCTATGACGACCGCGATCTGCGAGCCGGCGAGAAATTCGCAGACTCCGACCTTCTCGGCATCCCGTGGAGGCTCGTAGTGAGCGCGCGCAACATGGCGGCAGGAACGCTCGAACTCAAGGAAAGGAAGACGGGTACTACGGAAAGCGTGAACGAATCGGAAATTCTTAACAGCTCGGTTATGGAGAAATTTAAGGCGAACTAGAAATGGCTGACAAGGGAATCAAGGGAATAAAGAGGCTGCTTTCGAACGATATCGGCATCGATCTCGGCACCGCGAACACGCTCGTATACGTGCGCGGGCAGGGGATCGTCCTGAACGAGCCGTCGGTCGTCGCGGTGAACACGAAGAGCGGCCGCGTCGTTGCGGTCGGCGCGCAGGCGAAGCAGATGCTCGGCCGCACGCCGGGGCATATCACCGCCGTCTCCCCGCTGGTCGACGGCGTGATCTCCGATTTCGAAGTGACGGAGGAAATGGTATCGTATCTTCTCAATCGCGCGCAGTCGTCGAGCAAGAAGCTTCTCGGCCCGCGCGTAGTGGTGGGGGTTCCTTCGGGCATCACCAACGTCGAGATCCGGGCCGTGCGCGACGCGACGCGGAACGCGGGCGCGCGCGAGGTTCATATCATCGAGGAGCCGATGGCGGCCGCCATCGGTATGCGGCTTCCGGTGAAAGACCCGGTCGGCACCATGGTGATCGACATCGGCGGCGGCACAACCGACATCGCGGTCATTTCCTTGGGCGGCGTCGTCCGCTCGAAGAGCCTCCGCATCGCGGGCAACAGGCTGAACTCCGACATCATTTCCTACATAAGGAGCGAATTCAAGATACTCATCGGCGAAAAGACCGCCGAAAACGTGAAGATCGCGATCGGCTCGGTACTGCCCGGCGACCAGCCGATGGAAGCGGCGATCAAGGGCCGCGACCTGGTGACCGGCCTGCCGCGCGAAGTGGTTATCACCGATTCCGACGTCCGGGAGGCGACTCGCCAGTCGATCGATACGCTGGTCGAATCAATCCGCGAAGTAATAGAGACGACGCCGCCGGAAATTCTCGCCGACGTCATGGTTCGCGGCGTCTACGTCGCGGGCGGCGGCGCGCTCATCAAGGGCCTCGCCGCTCTCATTGAAGACATGATAAAGATTCCGGTGTACACCGCCGACGATCCGCTCACTGCGGTCGCGCGCGGCACGGGCGTCGTGCTCGAGGATATCGGAGCGCACGCTGACGTGCTCATTGCCGACGAAAATGAATTACCGCCTAAGGGATAGCAGTACAAAGAAAAAATCCCGGAAAGTCCCTCTCATCATCCTGGCCGCCGTCGTTCTCGCCCTCGTCGCGACAAGAGTATTCGCGCCGGCATTTTCCTCGCGCGCGATCGCCGCGATTTTCGCGCCTATCATGAGGAGCGGGGATACCTTGGCGCGCGATGCCGCCGCTTCGGGCGACGCGCTGAAGAGCAAGAGCGATCTCATTGCCGAGAACGCGGAATTGAAGAGCGAGCTTCAGGCGGCGCAGGACGAGCTCGCCGTCTCGCGCGATCTTGAAACGGAAAACGGCGAGCTTCGCGACCTGCTCGGCCTCGTGCGCGCCACCAAGGAAACGCCGGCGCTTGTTCTCTCCAAGCCGCCGCTCTCTCCCTACGATTCGCTGGTGATCGAGATCGGCAGCCAGTATCAGGTAGCGGCGGGCGACCGCGTGTATGCCGACGGGGACATTCTTCTCGGAGAAGTGGCCGAAGCTGACGGTCCGACCGCGAAGGTGAGGCTCTATTCGAACGCCGGCACGGAAATCGATGCGGTGATCGAGCGCACCGGGGTGCCGCAGAAAGTCGTCGGCGCAGGAGGAGGCAATTTCAGCATCAAGGCGCCGAAGGAAGTCGACGTGAAAGCGGGAGACGTGCTCGTCGTTCCTTCTCTCGGCAGGAAAGTCCTCGGCGTGGTGAAGCAGGTCGACTCAGAGCCCACCGACGCGTTCCAGCAGGTTCTCATCAAAAGCCCCGTCAATATCTTCCAGCTTAAGTGGGTGACGATCGAAAGCGGCGATACGCCGTAACCCCGGTCGCATTCCGAAACCGATGACACGAGCAGCTTCAAGGATCATACTCGACGGATTCATTCTTGCGTCGCTCCTGTATTTGCCGTGGTGGATCACGGCGCTCGCGGCGGCGGCGGGATGCTTTCTCTTCGAATCTTTCTTCGAGGCGGTCGCATTCGGCTTCATCGCCGACTGCCTCTACGGCGTGCCGGGCCGCTTCGGCGGCACGACGTTCGAAGGAACGCTTGCCGCCAGCGTCATTCTCGGCCTTTCGCTGTATCTCCGGCCTCATCTCCGGTACTATAAGTAAAATTTTTAATTTCCAATTCTTAATTTTCAATCAAATCGCAATGGATCAATTCCTGCCTGCCGGCAGGTCCAAACGTTTGAATCATTGGAAATTGAAAATTCATTGAAAATTTGAAATTGATAATTAGAAATTCTTTATTTCCATGCTCGAACGTTTCAGCTCAAAAGTGCGGAAAATATTCAGGCGAAGGTCGCGCTATGAGGGGGCGGACATCGCACCCGACGAGATCTTCCTCGATTCGTCCAACCTGCCGGACTTCGACATGAGCCAATTCGAGGGAAGGTTCGAGAAGCCGATCGCCACCCGCGCCCTTCGGCTCCTCGGCTTCTTTTTCGTGCTGCTCGCGCTCGCATACGCTTCGAGGCTCTGGTTCCTTCAAATCAGGAGCGGCGATCTCTACGCGAAAATGAGCGAGGAGAACAGCGACAAGAGCACCGTCCTCTTCGCGTCGCGCGGCATCATCTACGACCGCAACGGCGTCGAGCTCGCGTGGAACGACCTCAATCCCGACGACGTGTTTCCGCTCCGCAAATATACGACGGATCCCGGCTTCGCGCATGTCCTCGGATACGTCACGTACCCGGGCAAGGACAAGCAGGGGAATTTCTATGAAGACACCTATCAGCCGGTGGGAGGCATCGAGAAGAGCGAGGATGGGACGCTTCGCGGCACGAACGGCGAGCAAATCGTCGAAGAGGATGCGCTCGGCGAGGATCAGGGAGGCGCCAAAACTGACGAGCCGAGGGACGGCGGCAACGTGAAGCTTTCGATCGATTCAAAGGTGGAGAGCGAGGTTTACAACGCAATCGCCCAAACGGCGCACGACTACGGGTTCACTGGCGGCGCGGCCATTATCATGGACGTCCACACAGGCGAGATTCTCGCGTACACGAGCTTCCCCGAATTCGACCTGAATACCATGACGAACGGCACGAACGAGGAGAAGGTAGCGCAGATACAGGCGCCCGAGACGCCATTCCTCGACCGCGTTTCCTCCGGTCTCTACACGCCGGGCTCCATCGTGAAGCCATATATGTCGATGGCGGCGCTCACCGAGCACACCATCGATCCGAACAAGATCATTTATACGACCGGTTCGCTCAAGATTCCGAATCCGTACAATCCGGGCCAGTACAGCGTCTTCAACGACTGGAAAAATCTCGGTCCACTCGACATGCGGCACGCCATCGCGATGTCATCCGACGTTTACTTCTACGAAGTCGGCGGCGGCTTCGGCGACCAGAAGGGCCTCGGCATCGCGAACATCGACAAATACATGGCGATGTTCGGCTTCGGCCAGAAAACAGGCTTCCAATTCTCCAACGAGAAGGAGGGCGTCGTGCCGTCGATCGAATGGAAGAAGAAGACGTTCGGCGAGGACTGGCTCCTGGGCGACACGTATCACTCGTCGATCGGGCAATACGGCTGGCTGGTAACGCCGCTTCAGGTGGTGCGTGCGGTCGCGTCGGTCGCGAACGGCGGGACGCTCCATACTCCGACGCTTCTCTTGAACGATCCTAATGAGGCGGCGAACGACAAGCATCTCGACCTGAATCCCGACTACTTCGAGATTGTCCGCGAAGGCATGCGCCTTGGCGTCCAAGAAGGAGTTGCGACCGCGCTCAATACTCCCGCGGTGAAGATCGCCGCGAAGACCGGAACCGCCGAGCTCGGCATTACCAAGGACTACGTCAACTCGTGGGTGACCGGCTTCTTTCCCTATGACAATCCGCACTATGCGTTCGCCATCGTCATGGAGCATGGCTCCCGCTACAATCTCATCGGCGCGTCGTTTGTTATGCGGCAGATTATTGACTGGATGGCCGCTAACACTCCTCAGTATTTGCAATAGAGGCTTCCATATTTGGCGCGCTTCTGCGTTGGCCGCTCCGTTCGCTCCCGCAGAGTACGAGCATGTACACTTTGGTCGCGATACTCGCGGCCGCCTTGAATCGCATCCAAATCTGAAAGTCTTTGGATGGTGGTAACTTGAGAAAAATTTGAAAAAGAAAAAGCCCGCCATATTTCAGACGGGCTTTCAGAAAAAATGCCTATTCAATCTTAATGAGAAGTTGATCCAGATCTGCAGCCTTCACAGATGACTTTTCCTTCTGCGATCTCTCGACCCAGCAGATAAAAATTACATTTAACGCATCTTGGCTCTTTGGAAGGGAACCAAAGGAGTTTGAGGTATGTTGCTGCCATGATGGCATATGCCGCGGCAAGTCCGTAAAGATCGTGCATGAATTAGCCTCACCCTCTGCTACATTACATTATTTATAAAAATGTCAATTTTTTCAAAAACCTTATTAAATATGGTTTTTCTGACAGCTGAAAGCTAAAAGCTGACGGTTTTTCTCTCAAATTGACATTTCGTGGGTCTGCTATACAATAGATGGACAATAAATTGAAATGGTCATTATATCCCGCAATTTGCGGCGATATTTTAAAATAAAGTAATCAATAGAATTTGCTGATTTGGATGCAATCCGCGAAGCCGGCGAGTATTGCGACCAAGCTGTACATGCTAGTACTGCGCGGGAGCAAACGGAGCCGGCGACAAAGGAGTGCGCCAAATATGCGAATTCTAACTGTTATGCCTGACAATCAAAAAGAATATCTAACCCAGGAAAAGTTCAATGAGCTCGAAAAGGAGCTTGAACAGCTGAAGACCGTCCGCCGCAAGGAAGTGGCGGAGGAGCTCGAGTATGCCAAGGGCCTCGGCGACCTTTCGGAGAACGCGGAATATCATGAGGCGCGCGACCGCCAGGCGACTGTCGAGGACCGCATCGCGAAGCTCGAAGACATCCTGAAACGCGCGGTCATCGTGAGCGAAAAGGACCACTCGTCCGACATCGTGAACATCGGCTCGACCGTTACCGTGAAAAAGGATGGCGCGGGAAGCGGCTTAACCTATAAGATCGTCGGCAGCGAGGAGTCTGACATGAGCCAGGGGCACATCTCCATCCGCTCTCCCTTCGGCGAATCGATTCTCGGCAAGAAGAAGGGCGACGAGTTCAGCTTCAAGGCTCCGAGCGGAATGCTGACTTATAAAGTCGTTGAGATCAAGTAAAACTCAGTAGTCAGTAATGGGTAGTGAGTAGAAAGACCGGAACCGGCGCCCAAGGGCGCCGGTTCTTTGTATTTTTATCCCGCTACTCTATACTAACTACTATCTACTAAGAACCATGTTTTGGGCCGATAAAATCGCGGAGAAAATAGCTCTGCAGTATAAGGACAAGATCGCGGACGGGAAAAAACTCATCATTCGCGACGAGAAGACGATGTCGGGCCGCGTTCACATTGGCTCGATGCGCGGCGTCGCCATTCACGGCATCGTATCGGAAGCTTTGAAAGAGCGGGGGATCGAGAACGAATTCTTTTTCGAGATCAACGACTTCGACGCCATGGACGGTATTCCCGTCTATCTCGACAGGGAAACGTACGAGCCATATATGGGCGTTTCGCTCTGCGACATCCCGTCGCCAGACCTGACTACCGGACAGGCAGGCGGCACGGCGAAAAACTTCGCGGAGTATTTCGCGGAGGAATTTCTCGGCGTCATCAAGGAAGCGGGCTTCGCCCCCACGTACTACCGCTCGAGCGAGAAATACCGGAGCGGCGCGTATAACGATATGATCAAGACCGCGCTCGACCGCGCCGAACTTATCCGCACGATCTACAAGGAAACTTCGGGCTCGGTGAAGGGTGAAGACTGGTGGCCTTTGAACGTCCGCTGCGAGAAATGCGGCAAGATTTCGACTACTCGCGTCCTTTCGTGGGACGGATCGGAAGTCGAGTACGAATGCAGGGACATCGAATGGGCCAAAGGCTGTGGAATCAGGGGCAGAATTTCTCCCTTGAACGGCAATGCGAAATTGCCGTGGAAAGTCGAATGGGCGGCGAAGTTTAGCGTGATCGACGTCGATATCGAGGGAGGCGGCAAGGATCATTCGACCCGCGGCGGCTCGCGCGACGTTGCCAACCATATTTCCCGCGAAGTGTTCGGCCGGAAGCCTCCGTTTGATATTCCATACGAATTCTTCCTCATCGGCGGCAAGAAGATGTCCTCGTCCAAAGGACAGGGCTCCTCGGCGCGCGAATTCGCCGATCTCCTCCCGCCCCAGCTCCTGCGCTACTCGCTTCTCTATAAAGATATCAATCAGCAGATCAATGTCGATCCGGAAGGCGATGCCATCCCGCTTCTCTTCGACGGCTACGACAGGGCGGCAGGAGCTTTTTGGAGCGGCAAGGATGACGACGTGGCGAGGCTCTTTAAGCTCGTGAATCAAACCGATCCGAAACTCCTTGAAAAGCGCGCGCTTCCGCGTTTTTCAACCGTCGCGTATCTCGTGCAGATGCCGCATATCGATATTGTCGCGGAATTCGAGAAGCTTGAGGGGCTCTCGTACGGCGAGCGCGACAGGGAAGAGCTCGAGGAGCGGGCGAAGTATGCCCGCATCTGGCTCGATACATATGCGCCTGAGGACTTCAAGTTCGAAATCAAGGAAACGCTTCCCGCAGAGGCGAAGAATTTCACACCCGAGCAGAAAGCCGCTCTCAAAAAAGTTTTGGAATACGTAAAATCGCAGGCTGCATTGGACGGCCAGGAGCTTCACACGGAGCTCCATGAGATCCGCAAAGCATCAGGCCTCGAAGCGGCGCAATTCTTCGGCGCGCTCTACCTGTGCATTCTCGGAAAGCAGTCGGGGCCGAAGGCCGGCTGGTTCCTCTCCGTGCTCGACAGGAATTTTCTGGAAACGCGGCTCGAGGAAGCGGCAAGCTAGTTTGCGTGAATGCTGAAATTATGATATTCTGCTGAAAGATTTTTCTAGTTTGTTCGCTTGAGCGATTTTCCTGAAATGGCAATATGGGTCTCACCGTTCCCTCATTGTTTACCCTCCTCTCAAAACCGCTCTTCTCGCTTGACCAAGTAAAAAGCAACCACCGCTTCGGCGGTGGTTTTCCTATTTTCTAAAATGGAGCACTGATCAGGCTGGGAAGGCAAATCCGCCTTCAAAAAGCCGGCAATTGCGGATCATTATTGCCGAGCCGTCCAATAATGTTGAGTTCTGTGGATAAGAGTGGTATTGTCGAGCTATCTGGTGGTATATAATGTCAATTAAGTGGGATAAAGTGGTAAATTTTTAGGGAGCAGCTGCGACCATAAAAATTACCACCCCTCACCACTTCCGACCGTTATGCGCCGGTATTCACTGAGTAAACATGAGCATGCGCGCTGCGCGCCATCTTTCGAAAGATCCATTCGGAAGCGGTGCGGAGTGAAGATTTTCTAAAGCTCGTTTACTCGCTAAGAAAATCATTCATGTTTATCGGAGAATACACGC
>DASZYS010000061.1:0-6400 GCA_035545295.1 Minisyncoccota bacterium
TATAAGACGGCTGCTCTACCAACTGAGCTATACGCCCATTTTTATTTGTCTCTCGCTGCCATCTGTAAGCTCGGTGCTCTAACCAACTGAGCTACACACGCATGGCTTTAAGCTGCAAAAATCTTACCCCAAAGCCCTCGAAGGGGCAACGAATGGGGATAGGATAATTTGACACTATTTTTTAAATATTGCAAAATTAAAGAAGGAGGGAATGTGAGACTGCTTGTACTTTTCATATGCTTTGCGTTCCTACCCGTCTTCGGGCAGAACGCGATGTTCAAACACGCAATCGACGACTTGAAGGGCGGGTCGCCTTCGAGGCAATCGCTTTTGGTAATCAATCATGTGGCATTCGCCCAGACCGCGTTCGTCATGAGCCGGCTCGGAGAAGGCAATTTCGGAACGGGTTTCAATCCGCTTCCGTACACGACCCAGGCCAGGATCAAAGTGTCTCGGCTGCAGCAAAGCGGAGCGCAGAGCCAGGTAATACGGGACGAAGCCAAAAAGCGCATCTACGCGCTCATCGGCGAGCACCAAATGCTGGATAAAATTTTCCAGCTGCAAAGCAGAAGCGAGAATATACGGCTCTTCCGCCGTCCAGTAAAATTTACAATTTACTCGGATTCGATAGCCGGGTGGGGGCCGCGTTGCAACCTTCAGTTCGGCGAAAATACAAAAATGGTTGTAGCCGCATCGCATGCGGAAGGCAATAATGTCTTTTACGGCAGTTTGAGGTGGAACCCGCATTTCTATTACCTGCGGAAACGGAGGAAATAGGGAATGCGAGCCCCGCCAAAGCGCGAATTATTTATAATTCGCGCTTTCTTTTTTTGATTTCTCCGCTTTACTCGAAGTGAATTTTCTTCGCCTCTTCTTCGAGGCGCTTCTTGAGAAGGGGATGGCGGAGGAGGTCCGGGTCGCGCTCGATGAGCGCCGCCGCTTCCTCGCGCGAGGCTTCGACGAGCTTCAAGTTCTTGATGCCTTCCATGGCGATGTCGGAGACGCCCCATTGCTTGCCTCCGTAGAGTTCTCCCGCGCCGCGCTGGGCAAGGTCGAACTCGGCGAGCTCGAAGCCGTTCGCCGCAGTCTTGAAGGCCTTGAGCCGCTCGTACGTGCGGTCGCTTTTCGAGTCGGCGAAGACGTAGCAGTATGCCTGGTGAGTGCCGCGGAGGACGCGGCCGCGGAGCTGGTGGAGCTGGGAGAGGCCGAAGCGCTCGCCGCCTTCGATGATTATCATCGTCGCGTTTGGGACGTTTACGCCCACTTCGACAACGGACGTTGCGACAAGAATATCAATCTCGCCCGAGGCGAACGCTTCCATCGTTTTTTCTTTTTCGCGCGGCGTCATCTTGCTGTGGAGGATCGCGATCTCGCATTCTGGGTATACGGATTTTTTGAGCCGCTTCGCTTCTTCTTTCACCGACTTGGTGTTCAAGGCAAGGGCTTTGAGTGGATCGGGCTCGTCGATGCGCGGGCAGATGACATAGAGCTGGCGGCCTTCCTTGAGCCGCCCGCGGATTTCCTCGTACGTGGCATCGCGGCGGTCAGGCGTGACGATTTCCGTAATGATCGGCTTGCGGCCCTGGGGCATCTGGTCGAGAAGCGAGAGATCGAGATCGCCGTACATCGTGAGAGCGAGCGTTCTCGGTATCGGCGTCGCGGTCATCGAGAGGAGGTGGGGAGTCTTGCCTTCCTTTGTTACGAGCTTCTGCCGCTGGGCCGTGCCGAAGCGGTGCTGTTCGTCGATCACCACATATGCGAGATGCTTGAATTTCACCGATTTCTGAATGAGGGCGTGGGTGCCGACAAGGATCGCGATCTCGCCGTTCGCCACCCATTTGAGGAGCTGGTTTCGGGAAATGTCCGTCCATGTCTTGGGGTTCACCTTCGAGGGGAATTTCCTGCAGCCGGAGCCGGTAATGAGGCCGATATTCACTCCCATGTGCGCGAAGTACTGAATGAACGATTCGAAGTGCTGCTTGGCGAGGATTTCGGTCGGCGCCATATAGGCGACTTGGAGCGTGCCATAGTCTTGTCCGTTCGGGCGCGAGACGACTGCCGCGTACGCGGTCGCCGCCGCGACTGCCGTCTTGCCGGAGCCGACGTCGCCTTCGAGAAGCCGTGACATCGGGTAGCCTTTTCTGAAGTCGGCGAGAATTGTGCGGATCGCCTTTTCCTGCGCGAAGGTCGGCTCGAAAGCGAAGCCGGAAACGAATTCGTCCATTTTCTCCTGCGAAGGATTGATGACGAAAGCCTCGGCGCTCTGCCAGAGCAGTTTCTCCTTCTGCTTCTCGAGATGGATCGCGAACATTTCCTCGAAGCCGAAGCGCTTGCGGGCCGCCTCAGCGTCGGTCATTTTCATCGGCGTATGGATCCAGATGAGCGCGGCTTTAAGGGATGGCAGATGGTATTTCTTGAGAATTTCCTCCGGCAGGGGATCGGCGAGTTCGTCGAGGACGCCGCTTTTGATCGCTTTCGCGACGTGGTGATAAATCCAGTTCGAGGTGATGCCTTTTGTTTCCGGATAGACGGGATAGAGCGTATGCGACTCGCCCTCGGCTCCGAAGAGCGACGCGCCGACGGCGACCGGCACCTTGTCGGTCTTCTCGATTTTCGGGTTCGATATTGTGAGCTTCCCTTTGCGCTCGGTGACTTTGCCTTCGATGCGCACGAGCTGGCCTTCGAAGAACATCTTCGCGAGATAGGGCTGGTTGAACCACACGAGATCGATCTTTCCCGTTTCGTCGGAAACGGAAGCGGACGCCATGGGGATTTTGCTTTTCCATCCTTTCTTCGCTTCCAGCTTCGAGAGCTTGCCGAAGAAGACGCTGTCTTCTCCCGGAACCGCGCTTGAGATATTCCGCACTTCGGCGATGTCGCCGTAGCGGGTCGGGAAGTGGTAGAGGAGATCGCGGACGGTTCGTATATGCAGGCGGTGGAGCGCTTTCTTATGCTCGAGGTCGAGGCGAAATGCTATTTCCACGGGAGTCTCGGAAGTGAGGCCGGTCATGGGCATATTGTAGCAGAAGGCATTTGTGGGAGAGCTTATTGACTTATATAAAAAATTTTTATCTAATATTTACAGAGGTACCGAAACATGACACGCGAAATAACCGCCATAGCTTTTGGCGTGCCGGTTGCAGCGGTTGCCATTGCGCTTTGCATGCTGTACGGACTTGCCGATAGTCCGACAACCGTCATCGGCATAGCGGCATTCCTGCCGGTGTATTGGTCGACTCATTTTATAATGCGGATGCGCTCTCGCCCGCAGAAACAAGAAGACGAACTTTAGGACAAGCAGCGGAGATCCCGCTGCTTTTGCTATTCCACGATAAATGAACGGCGGTTTCCCTTGATAAGGCCTTCTGCGGCGAGTTCGCGGAGTATGTCCGCCGTTTCAGCTTCCTCGAGCCTCAAGGTTTTTGCCGCTTTTTTCGCGGTTGCGCGAGAGTTTTCGAGGACGTACTGCAGGACCTTCGAGCGCAATTCGCGATGCGAGCCCTTGAAAGGCGACTGCCGCGCGTGATGGGCGCTCCGGCGGCTCGGGTTGGGATGCTCGCGCTTCAGCCACGAGCCGTAGTCCATAAGGGCGTAGTACCACTCCCCGATAGTAAATTCGCCAGGGCGCGAATTACTACGGGGCAGGCGCGCGGATTGCTTCGGTAAGGTTTTCCTGATGAGCGGCAGGATGTCCCGATCGTGGATGTTGGTCTTACCTTGGAAGAAGAAGTGAATGTAAGCGCTCCGGATGTTCGTTTCGATAAACGGGAGGGGGAGATTGTGGGCGAAGGCAAGAAGCGACCCAGCAGTATTCGGCCCGACGCCGGGCAACTTCACGAGTTCCTCGGCTGTTTTCGGAAGTTTGCCGCGAAAATCTTTCACGACCATCTCGGCCGCGCGCTTGAGATTGAGGCCTCGGCGGTTATAGCCTAGGCCTTTCCACTCGGCGAGCACGTCGCGGAGGCTGGCCGCGGCGAGCGCCTTGAATGAGGGAAATTTCCTGATGAAGCTTTCGTATTTGGGAATAACGCGCGGCACTTGGGTCTGCTGAAGCATGATTTCGGAAACGAAAATCCGGTACGGATCGCGCGTCCTCCGCCACGGCAGGTCGCGGCCGCTCCTTCGATAGTGACTCCATACGATTTTCTTGAATTCTTTCACCCTCTCCATATTCGTGAGCACATTATCGTGCAATTTCGCAGTTTATTCAAATTAAAATTCATTCTTTTCATCTGACCATATGAATGAATGAAAAAATTGCAAATTGTAAAAAAATATGTTAATGTTACTGATGTGAAAGTGCTTACGAATATACGGTTTTACACCGTAGCGGGTATTGCCCAGTATCTTTCGAACTTTATCCGCTATAACGAACGTACGTCCGAAGCATCAATCGATATCTACGGCGTAGATATCATGTTGCCGGGGGAAGAGCAGAATCTCCGCACCACCGAAATTGCTTCAATGAAGCATTTTCATCTCCTTGCTCGTACTATCGCGTATCCTTCCCTCAAAGACGTAGTGCATACCGCGAAGTCGCTCGACGACGTTCGCACCGCCTATGCTTCTGTGACGGACGCATATTATGAAGCGATCGAAAAAGTAAGGCCTGATGTGATACTCGTCAATGGCACCTTCTTTCTGCCGTGGTGCCTTCTTCAAGCCGCGCTTCGTTATGGCAAGGCACGCATCGTGCTCCATTATCACGGCGTGCTTACGAAAGAAGTTGAGCATTGGAAGGAAGAGGATGCGAAACAACTTTTCCACAAAATGGAGAGGGAGTTCGACCGGCCGGAAGTTTCATACGTCTTTCCCTCGCGGCACGCGAAGCGCACCGTCGAGCGCGAAGTGTACAATCACCCGGTGCGCCGTTCGATCGTTCTTCCGAATCCGGTATCGAAATCGTTTTTCCGCGCGCCGAAGCGCAGGAAGAATCCGGTAATCGGCATGGTAAGCCGCTGGACGAAGGTAAAAAATCCTTCGTTCCTCATCTCGCTTGCGCGTTACAGCAAGAAGACCGACAGCGGTTATGAAATTCACGCCATTACCGATATCAAGCCTCACATGCCGGATTACCGAAAGGTGTTGTCGCTCATCACTCTATTCTCGCCTGTTGAGAATCATCGTCTGCCTGCGTTCTATCGCAATCTCGGCGTGCTTATTCTGCCGTCTCATTTCGAAACATATGGCAATGTGGCGCAGGAAGCACTTGCGACTGGCGTCCCTGTTCTTGTGAGTTCCAAGGCCGGCGTTGCAGAAACGCTTAAGAATGTGGGACTAAGTGATTGGGTCATCGACTTCTCCTCTCCTGAAAAAGTACTTGAAAAAGTCGAGGAGGTGATAGATGCCGGCGTTCCGGAAAAATCTCTTAAACGTCTTCGGGCCGATTATACGAACGAAACAATTTATTCCAAGTATGCTCGATTCCTGCGCGACGAGCAATAAATTCAATGCCCACTGAGGTTGATCTTCACAGATGATCTTTTTTGTGATATTTTGATTTTAGTAGGAATCAAAATTTTTGTTTTTTGGAAAAGGAGGCTGTATGACGCGAGAGGAATACGGTGCGGCATATGAAAAAGGGCTTGTGCCGACTGAAAGATTTCTTATTGCACGTTTCAAGCTTACGCTCGATGAGGCTCGGGATTTCGCCCAGGCTGCATGGGTTCGCGGGTGGGAAATGCGCGCACAATACAGACAGGAAGGCGCTGTCCAGACCTGGGTATTCACCATTGCTCGCAACATTGTGAATACAAGTTATCGGAAGAAAAGAGAGATGGTCGATTTCGAATCGTTAAATCTCACTGTTGCTGCTCATAATCCGGAGCCAAAAATGACCGTGGGGAGACTATTGAGCCAACTTGGGTGGGACGAACGCATCCTCTTGATACTTAAGTATAGGGAGGGGATGAGCCTAGAAGAAATCATGGAAACCACAGGGCTTCCGCCTACTACTGCAAAAACCCGACTACACAGAGCAAGACTGAAACTTCAGAATATTTTGCGCAATACGGGGGAGAGAAAAGGTGAAAAGAGGAAGTGTCTCGCAAGGCAAATGCAGGAGATTTGGGAAAATGCATGACTCCAGCGCAGTGCATATTGATATGCACTGCGCTTTCTTTGTGCCTAGAAGCTCACGGGGAAGTATGATAAGGTAGTAGCGACAAGATGTGGAAAGATGGCTAAAACACTCGGCTGGGAGCCGGTTGTTCGTCCGAACATTTTGTCTACAAAATGTTTTAGGGAGAGTTGGCTGAGTGGTCGAAAGCGCCTCACTGCTAACGAGGTAGGGGTCTAAAAGCCTCTCGTGGGTTCGAATCCCACACTCTCCGCAGACGGCCGAAAAAGACAGCTGGGAGCTGTCTTTTTCGTTTGCCGCTGCGCGAGAGTGTGGGATTCG
>DASZYS010000062.1:0-7013 GCA_035545295.1 Minisyncoccota bacterium
TCCATCCGTCTGATTGGCCCCAACGGCCAATGTCAACCCGATTGGGTCGCAGGGTATGACTTATAGTTCCGATAGGATGAGCTTGGAATGTTCCTTCATTCTGATAAACATACCTGAAGACGGGCAGGCCTCCGACTTGGATGAAGGCCATGTCTTCCAGCTTCTTGTTCTGCTTGCGTTGAGTGTATTTGAATACGATATCTCGCGGCATGTATCCTCCTCTGTGATACGAAATCCAGCTCTAAATTACCACGTGCACGAATTTAGTCAAAAAGAAAACCGCCCAACGGGCGGTTTTCCTAATTTGAATTACTTTCTTAAAAACTTGCTCAGTCGGATGCAATCCGCGAAACCGGCGAGGCTTGCGACCAAGCTGTAGAAATACTACTGCGCGGGAGTAAACGGAGCCGGTGACAAAGGAGTGCGCCGTCTGTGCAAGTTTTTTATCCGATGTAGGAGAGGGTCATTTTTTGCTCCTTCGGCTCAAAGAGGGTGATTTTGAACTTATAGCTCTTGCCGAGCTCGAGCTTCTCGCGGAGCTTCTCCTCGCTGCCGAACTCGCTGATATGAACGAGTCCCGCGATACCTTCCTCAACCGAGGCGAGGGCGCCGTGCTTGTTGAACTTGATAACGACCGCCGAGACTTCCTGGTCCTTCTTGTACTTGCCGGCCGCTTCAACCCACGGGTTTTCCTTCAAGGCCTTGATCGAGAGGGAAATCTTGCCATCCTTGATCTCGATGATCTTCACCTTGACCTTGTCGCCGACCTTGTAGAGCGCGCGGGGATTCTCGACGAGCGCCCAGTCGATCTCGGAAATGTGCACAAGTCCCTCGAGGCCTTCTTCGAGCTTCACGAACACGCCGAAGTCGACGATGCCGGTAACTTCGCCCTCCACGATATCGCCGAGCGAGTACTTGCCGATGATCTGCTCCTTGTTCTTCTCCTGCGGGCTCTTCTCAGAGAAGATGAGCTTGCCTTCCTTCGGAACGACCGCGATGATCGAGACGGTGATTTTCTGTCCTACCATCTTGCGGAGCTCCTCGAGGATCTTGTCCTTGTCGCCGTCAGCGACGCGCGGATAATGCTCGGTCTTGAGCTGGGATGCCGGAAGGAATCCCTGGATGCCCTGCCACATGAGAAGGAGCCCTCCCTTGTTGGCTTCCTGGACGGTGAGCTCGTAGACGCGCTTGTCCTTGATGGCTTCCTCCGCTTCGCTCCAGATGAGCGCCTGGCGGGCCTCCTTGATCGAGATCTCGTAGTAGCCGTCCTTGTTGTCGATCGAAACGATCTTGCCGGCGATGTTGTCGCCGATATTGAGCTTCCTGACGATATCGCGGGCGCTCATGAACTCGCGTCCGAAGATGATGCCGGTGCCGAACGGCGAGAGGTCGATGTAGATCGCCGACTTGTCGATCGAGATTACCGGGCCCTCGACGAGGTCTTCCACTGAAGGCGGATTCGGCGAATCAGCGACGAACTTCGTCATGATCGTGTCTTTTTTGGTCTTGGCAGCTTTCTCGTCGCCTTCCTCGTGCTCGAGGCCGTTAACTTCTTTGGTGTCTTCTGCTTGCATGTAATGAAAAGGGCCTTGCGTTCGCTCCAAGCCGTCTCGGAGCGGGTTAGCGCAAAGCGGGTCTTTTAATAATGTGCCGTGCGGCCGAAGCCGCGGCGGCCAATTAAATATATAGAAATCAAGGGAAAAGTCAAAAGAAAAGAAAAGAGGAAGAATGAGGGAGAAATAAGGAAAATCAGACAAACAAAAAACCCTGCGTTCACATAAGTGATTGCAGAGTGCGTTGGATGAAATTTTTCTCAAAAATTTCGAAAAACGGATTGGTTTGAGATTTGTGAAATCTCGGAAACTTTGGTTGGTGAAGATTGAAACTCAATCTTCAAAGGAACAATGTAAGTATTAAACTTACACTAGTATAGTAATCCCCACCAACAACAAATGCAAGTGCGTTTGATGGTTGGAGAATGAAATAAAGTCTTTGTCAAAAGAGGCTCCCTGAAGGAAGCCTCATGATACGTTAATTACTCGTTCCGCCGGTTCGCCCAAAAGTGGGGAATCGGTAGAAGAAATAGCGTTATTTGCATCCGGGTCGCCGAGGCCGAACCTCATAACGTTACCCGCCAGAATGGCGAACCCAAGCCCGCCGAAGAGCCACACAGTGAAAAAACTGATCCAGAACCACATCATAATGTTAACTCACTCCTTTTTTAATAATACCATACTTTTATCGAAAAAGTCAATACTACAAAAGCTCATATTCGAACGCTTTTTATGCTAAAATGCCTCCATGATCCTGTAGTAGAATTTCAGGTTGCGAACGGTGCTGCTAAAGGATTTGGATGATGGATGTTTAGGCTGGTAAATTAAATTTTCGCTAATTTGGGACAGTTCGCATCTGGCGAACGACCTGAAATTTCACTACAGGATGATTATCACATACGGAGGGCTTGAAGCTTTCAAACTGCAATTCGGCGATACGGTCATTTCATTGAATCCGGCTTCCAAGGATTCGAAGTTTAAGACGCCGTCCTATGGCGCGGATATCGCGCTCGTAAGCTTGAACCACGAAGATATGAACGGCTTGGAAACGGTGTCGCGCGGCGATCGCCGGCCGTTCGAGATTTCCGGTCCGGGCGAGTACGAAGTCGGCGGCATTTTCATCAAGGGGATGCAGTCGAAGTCGCGCTACGGCGGCGAAGAGAAATGGAACACCATATATACGATCGGCCTCGAGGGCATGAATCTCTGCTTCCTCGGAGCGCTTGGCGACGCGGAATCGGCCAAGGAGGCGCGCCAGAATATCGACGACGTCGACATTCTCTTCGTGCCGATCGGCGGCGACGGCGTGCTCGACCCGGCGGCCGCGTACAAGTTCGCACTTTCGCTCGAGCCTCGCATCATGATCCCGATGCACTATGGCGACGTCGGCGCAAAGGACGCGCTCAAGGTGTTCCTCAAGGAGGGCGGCAGCGAGAAAGTCGAAACGCAAGACAAGCTTACGGTGAAGCGGAAGGATCTGGACGGGAAGCAGGGCGAGATCGTCGTACTCGGCGCATCTTGATCCGCACGTCTTTTATTTTTGATTTTTAACCTTTAATCTAAATTCCATGGGCATCAAGCGGCACATCGAAGATCTTCGCAAAGAGCCTCCGCACGTGCAAAGGAGATACTCGCTCCTTTATTCGGGCCTTGTCACCGGCGCGATCTTCATCGTCTGGCTCTCGGTGCTTCTTCCGCAGGGCTTGAGGCACGATGCGGCAGAAGCGTCGAAGTCTGCGGCAGGGGAGAATCTTGCGGCAGTGGGCAGCGCGCTTCAGAACGGGTATGATAATGCCGCGCAGGATATGGAAGCCGCTTCCGCCGGCAATTCTGACAATTCCGATATTTCCGGCGACTCAGCCAATTCCTATTCGGCGGGGACCGGCCTCATGGGCAGCTTGCCGCCCCAAACGGCGGCCGACGCGACTGATTCCGCCGCGGACTCAGCTTCCGCCCCGCAGAAGCAGTATGATTTCGGATACTAATAAACAAGCAATTTTCAATTTAAAATTTTCAATTTTCAAAAAATCAGATGTCTGAAAATTGAAACTTGAAAATTCATTGAAAATTAGAAATTGAAAATTTTTAACTATGGCTAAGAAAACTTCCGAACAACCAGAAATGAACGACTTCCAGGAGCGCAGGTCGATCATTCCCGCCCCGATCACGACGGAAATGAAAGATTCGTTCATCGACTACGCGATGTCGGTTATCACCGAGCGCGCCCTTCCCGATGTCCGCGACGGTTTGAAGCCTGTGCACCGCCGCATCCTTTTTTCCATGAATGAGAAAGGCCTTACGGCGACGGCCAAGACCCGCAAGTCGGCAACCGTGGTCGGAGACGTGATCGGATCGTACCACCCCCACGGCGACGTGGCGGTCTATGACGCCATGGTCAAGATGGCGCAGGATTTCGCTATGAGATACCCGATGATTATCGGCCAAGGAAACTTCGGTTCGATCGACGGCGATCCGCCGGCGGCATACCGCTACACCGAAGCGAAGATGAGCCGCATGGCCGCGGAGATGCTTCGCGACATCGACAGCGATACGGTCGACTTCATGCCGAACTACGACGGCACCAAGAAAGAGCCGGTCGTGCTTCCGGCCGCCGTTCCGAACCTGCTTCTCAACGGCACGCTCGGCATCGCGGTCGGCATGGCGTCGAACATCCCGCCCCACAACCTCGGCGAGCTTGTCGACGCGTCGACGCATCTTATCGACAATCCTGAGGCGACCACCGAAGATCTCCTGGAATTTGTGAAAGGCCCCGATTTTCCGACGGGCGGCATCGCCTTCGACCAGAGGGAGATCCAGCATGCGTATGCGACCGGCCGCGGCGGCGTGGTAACGCGCGGCATCGCCGACATCGTGGAAGACAAAAAAGGCAATCCACAGATCGTCATCACCGGCATCCCGTACCGCGTCAACAAGGCGTCGCTCATCGAAAAGATCGCCGAGCTCGTTCGCGACAAGAAGATCGAGGGCGTGAAGGGCCTTCGCGACGAATCGACGAAGGACATCCGCGTCGTTATCGACCTCAAGGGCGGCAGCCATCCGCAGAAAGTGTTGAACGCCCTCTATAAGCACACCCAGCTCGAAGAAACTTTCCATTACAACCTCGTGGCGCTCGTCGACGGCGTGCCGCAGACGCTTTCTCTCAAGGGCATCCTCCAGGAATTCGTGAAGCATCGCTTCATCGTGGTGAAGCGCCGCACGGAATTCGATCTCCGGAAAGCCGAAGCGCGCGAGCACATTCTCCTCGGCCTGAAGAAGGCGCTCGATCATATCGACGCGATCATCAAGCTCATCCGCGCCTCGAAGGATACGCCGACCGCGCACGCGAATTTAATGAAGGAGTTCAAGTTCTCCGACCTTCAGGCGACGGCCATCCTCGACATGAAGCTCCAGCGTCTCGCGGGCCTCGAGCGCAAGAAAATCGAGGACGAGCTTAAGGAAGTGCAGGCGCTCATCAAGGAACTTCAGGACATCCTCTCGAGCTCGAAGAAAATCTTTGCCGTCGTGAAGAAGGAAATGAACGAGGTTCGCGAGAAGTACGGCGACGAGCGCAAGACGCGCGTCATCAAGGGCGGCGTGAAGGTGATTTCCGTCGAGGACCTCATTCCCGACGAGGAGAACGCGCTCGTGCTTACGGCCGGCGGCTACATCAAGCGCACCAACCCCGACGAATTCCGCAAGCAGAAGCGCGGCGGCGTCGGCGTCGTCGACCTTGAGACCAAGGAGGAGGATTTCGTGACGAACCTTCTTATCGCTTCCACGCACTCCGACCTTCTCTTCTTCACCGACCGCGGCAAGGCGTATCAGATCAAAATGTACGATATTCCGGAAGGCCGCAGAGCGACCAGGGGCAAGTCGGTCATGAATTTCCTTTCGCTCGAGCAGGGCGAGCGCATCACGTCGATTTTGCCGATGCCCAAGGAAGTGAAGGCTTCCAAGCTCTCGATCATGATGGTCACGAAGCAGGGAGTGGCGAAGCGCGTCGACGCGGCGAGCTTCCACGATGTGAGGCGGAGCGGCATCATCTCCATCCGCCTCGAGGCGGGCGACCAGCTCGTCTCGGCAGCGTTTACGAGCGCGGGCGACACGACGATCATCGTTACCGCCAAGGGGCAGTCAATCCGCTTCAAGGAATCCGACGTCCGCGAAATGGGACGCACCGCCGGCGGCGTGCGCGGCGTTTCGCTCGACAAGGGAGATTCCGTGATCGGCGCGCATACGGTGTCCAAGGATGCGAAAAATGCCGAGCTTCTCGTGCTTGCCTCGCACGGCTACGGCAAGAAGACCCCGCTTTCCGAATACAAGGTGCAGGGCAGGGGAGGCAGCGGCATCAAGACCGCGCAGGTGACGGCGAAGACCGGAGAAGTCATGGCCTCGCAGGTCGTGACGGAAGAAGAGGAGGAAGTCATCGCCATGTCGAAGCAGAGCCAGGTCATCCGCACCGATCTGAAGAGTATTCCGACGCTTGGAAGGCAGACGCAGGGAGTGAGAGTTATGAAGCTACGGGAAGGAGATTCGATCGCATCGGTGATTTGCCTCTAAACTTCCAGAATTGGCGCACTTCTTTGTCACTCGTTTGCGTTCGCTTCTCACCGTATATGAATACGGTTCGGGCGCGAGCTGCACTCGTTTCGCGAATTGCATCCAATTCTGAAAGTTTTTGATCCATCTTAAATTTAAAGAAAACCGCCAGAAACGGCGGTTTTTGCTACATTGACTTTTAATATAAATTGGTGTATAATGGATCCAGAAAGGTGGCAAAGAGCTTGTTTAACTTCTTCTCCAAGATTTATAACTGGCTACTCGAGAGCTTCTCCGAGGTTGAGCCTGAAGTATTGGCCCAAGTTCTGGTAAAGTCCTATACGCAAACTTTTATGGGGACGGTCATTTAATAAAACATGATCTCTTGTCCCTAAAGCTCCGGCTGAATTTATTCACCGGAGCTTTTCCTTTTAGGTCTATTGTCTTTATACTTTTTACCTGTGAGTAGCTTCCTTGTTGTAGCGTAGCGCCTGAAATATAATGAATGCATAAGGAATTTCCGCGCCTATGAGCGGCGGGAGCTTTGCATCAATGTTTGCAGATCCGCAGAAAAATATCGAACAGTTCGGTTTGCAGCCTGGACAGAAGGTCGCCGATTTCGGCGCCGGTTCCGGTTTCTATTCGTTTGCCGCGGCGCAGGCCGTGACGAGCAAGGGCACGGTCTATTCGATCGATGTCCAGCAGGATCTTCTCGCCAAGCTCACGAACGAAGCCCGGCGGCAGGGCATTTCGAACATCGAAACAATCTGGGGCGACGCGGAGCGCCTCGGCGCGACCAAGCTTGCGGACGGTTCGATGGACGCCGTCATCATCTCAAACCTCCTTTTCCAGCTTGAAGACAAGCCAGGCGCCGCCAAGGAAGCGCTCCGCATCCTCAAGAAAGGCGGCCGCGCGCTCGTT
>DASZYS010000063.1:0-4816 GCA_035545295.1 Minisyncoccota bacterium
GTTCTCTACTTCTGCACTTCAGAACTAGTTACCATCTTCTGGTTGCTTGGCTTCTGACTTTTCTCTGCCGTAATATTCTATTTGCTCTTTATTTCTTACCTTCCATTCCTTATAGTCTTTTTTCAACTGATTAAGGAAGTCTTCTAGCTCCTGTCTACTAACACCAATTAGCATTGCCGGAACAAAGTCTCCGTATGCACTTTTTTGTTCTCTCCATGGACGAAGTTTGTGTTCATTGATGTAGAAGCAAAAAACAAAGCCATCATCCTGTAACTTACCACCAGACTTTTGCCTGTCATCATCTACTTTTTGTAATTTGCCCTTGTACTTGTCGCTATACCAAGCTCCTTCAATTTTTAGTGCATCTTCTAAACCTAATTTTGGATTAAAGTGAGCATCGATTCTTACTTCTGGCTCAAGCGACTTAAAAACTGATTCATTGTCTTCTTGGAGCAGATTTTCAAAAAAAGGTATTAAATAATCGTTTTCGTACTCATCAAAATGAAAGGGATCTTCAGCAAGAAGCTCTGGATTGATTAGCGACTTCCCACTATACAGTAACCGCAAGGAATAGCTAACATAGCCGTAGTTGTAGTCTACGAAGTTAATCTCTGCCGCACCGTATTTTTTATCACCTAGAATTGCCATGCTTGAATGATAGCAACTTGTCAAGCAAAGTAAAGCGATAATATTTCTACACTCTTACTAAATTAACTCCGTAAAGAATTATGGATGAATCACTAAGGATACCTATGACAAAAAGCATCAAGAGCTTCAAGACAAAATGCAGGTTCTTGAAATTGAACTTTTGGAGCACAGAAAAGCTGATAGCGAATACCAAACAACCGTTGCTACCGTTATTTCTGTAGCTCGTAGGGCAAGAGCGATTTTTGACGGCAGTTCGGAACCTGCTGAGAAAAGGGCGTTTTTGAACTATCTACTTCAGAACCCGACCGTGAATGCAAAAAAGCTAGAGTTTTCAATAGTTTCTCCCTTCAATTTAGTACTAGAACTATCAGATAGTCCTAACTTGCTCCGCGAGTATGAATCTCGAACCTTACAGGTTCAGTATCCCGATTGGATATTTTGCTTCAGGAACTCGCAAAATATGCTCAATCGGGCTTCGAGTCCCACCCGGAAGCCCCCCAGGCTTCTTTCGCGGAGCAAACAAAAAACGCCACAAGGGCGTTCTTAGTTTGCTCCGCGAGTAGGACTCGAACCTACAACCAGCCGATTACATTAATCCTATTGTTGCCATTAGGGATGGACTATATCATCTCCCTCCGTGAGGATCGGGAGCGAGGCGCTTCGCCGTCGGCTATTGCCTAGGCTACTTCCGTAAGGAATAGTCTCTACACCTTCCCAGCTCTAGTTTTGATCGATAGAATTTTCTATAAACCAAAACTAGGGCTGGGCTCGGCTCGGGATTACCCGCGTGGGGCTTCCCCGAATTCACCTCGTTTTTCAACCTGAATTACTTCAGGAAGCTGCGTGACCACACAGTCGGCTGCTCTACCATTGAGCTATCGCGGAATGTATTTATGTTCCAATCACGCTACCGTTATAGTCTAGCGGAACGTGATTTACAGGGCAAATAATAGCAGAAAAGCTATGATTTGCAACACTCCAGGGCAGTGAAAGGCTTGGGAGATTTCACCCAAAAAACAGTTCCCGGACGTATAGTTTTCATATAGTACGGCGATGCACGCAGTGCTACAATTATATATATAAGCTAACTAAACTTTCGCCATGAATCCCGTTGTAGAAAATGGCATTTAAAAGAAGCGGGTACGTGGAATAAAAATTTTAGTCGGATTTAATCACTAGTTAATTATTCGAGAAGTGGGTAAGTTGCGAAGCAACGATACCATTTTTCACAACCGGATGAAGATCAATACGAAGGCCACCAATATGGAGCTTACCCAGGCGATAAACGATTACGTAGCGAAAATGGTGGAGGCGATTGAGAAATTCATAGATTTGGGGGACGAGAGCGCGATTCTCGATATCGAGGTGGGGAAGACGACCAACCACCACAGGACGGGTGATTACTATCGTGCCGAAGTAAATCTCGAATGGGCAGGCAGGCAGTACTACTCGGCGGCGGAGAAAGACGATCTCTATGCCGCGATCGACGAAGTGAAAGATCAGGTTGTTTCTGAGCTTGCGAAATCGAAGGATAAGCATGCCGAGAGGATTCGCGAGGGCGGCAAGGAGGCGAAGGAAATGCTCCACAAGGACCCCAGCGAAGAGGAGATCGAGGAGATGCTTTAAGAAAGCTTTTAGCCGGACAGCGTATAGCTCATAGCTTAAAGCTGGAAACTTTAAGGCAATAGAAAAACAAAAAATTCTCATTCGCAAGCATGCCATAATTCTGCAGAATTATGGCATGCTTGCGAAGAGATTTGCGAGATAGTAAGAGGACTTTTACTTCAGATTCCGCATGAAGTCGGCGTAGTTCATCTCCTTCTTGCCTTCGGGGATGATGCGCCGTACGACGAACTGCCCGTCGATGAGATCAGCTTCCTTTACGATGACGCGGATTTTTTTGCCGTGCTGGTCGACAAAGAAGTACGTGCCGGGCCATGGGTCGTGCGCCTTGAACTTGCGGAAGTTGAGAAGCGGATTGTCGGCAAGGTCGATAAGGCCGTCTTCCTTGGCGAATTTTTTGGTGAAAGCTGCTTTCGAATGATCCTGCTCCTTCGGCATGACCGAGCCGTCTATCCACTGCGGCAGGACCTCCGCGAGGAGCTTGCCGCCTTCGGGCCAGAGAAGCTCGTCGAGCTCCGGTGCGCGAGGAAGGGGCTCGGGCATCGGAAAGGATTTCTGCGCAACTATCGGCCCATGATCCATCTCCGCGTCGAGCGCGATGACTGATACGCCCACATTCTCATCGCCGGAAAGAATCTGGCTTTCGACGGGCGCGGGCCCGCGATGGAGCGGCAAAAGGGAAGGATGGACATTGAGCGTCCCCTTGGCAGGAAGATCGAGAATCTCCTGCGGAAGGATCTTTCCGTATCCGGCGACGATGAAAAGATCGAAGTTGCGGGCTTTGAGCTTCGTGAAAAAATCCGTATTGCCCCTGACTTTTGCGGGCTGTTCGACCGGAATGCCGTTCTCTTCGGCCCACACCTTCACCGCCGGAGGAGTGAGGATATGATCGCGGCCCTGCGGCTTATCAGGCGCGGTAACGACGAGGGAGGGAATGAATCCGGCATTCTTCAGCTTTTCCAATACGGGAATGACGAAAGCGGGAGTGCCGAAGAATGCGAAGTTGAGTGTGCGCGGGTTCATGGATAGGATTATTCCCCAGCCGCTTCGAGCTTCGCCTGCTCCTCGGGAGGAATGTCGACGAGATTTTTCGCCTTGTCGATGAAAAGGACACCGTCGAGATGGTCGACTTCGTGCTGGAAGATTTGGGCGATGAGGTTCGATCCGCCGCGGGTGAAATATTTGCCGTTCTCGTCGTACCCCTCGACAGTGGCTTTCTTGGCGCGGCGCACGTGGCCGTAAAGGTATCGGACGGAAAGGCAGCCTTCCTCGACCCAGTGCGTCTGTTTGGAGGAATTGATGATTTTGGGATTGATGAACACGAGGTCCTCATGCTTCTCGTCGGCGCCTTCGCCGGCGCGGACGAGCTCGAGGACTTTGCCGGACATGACGAAAATCCGGAGCGAATGCCCGATCTGCGGCGCGGCAATGGCCACGCCGTCGTCTTGGGAGGCGAGCGCCTTCTTCATGTCTTTAATGATTTTCTGGATTTTCGGCCCAGTGATCTCCTCAACCGGCACTTCTTCAGCAATCTGTCTCAGGACTTTCTCGTCTTTCTGGACTATTTTGACCATAGGGTAATTCTAAGGAAGTTTTCGGAACAAAGCAAAAGGCGGCGCGTGGACACGTGCCGCCTCATGAATCCGGACTATTTGGACGCTATAGAAGATTCCAATTGTCCGGCGGTGCCGTCGTGCGGACTCGAGTACGTTCGAACGAAGTACCCGACAGCGATGATAAGCAGGCAAAAGAATATTGCCTCTAGAAACAAATGACCCAAGCCTTCCGGCTGTTCGTGTTCAGTGTGATAACGGTATGCGCGGCGCACTGCTCTAACTCCCTCCAAATTCAATAATACCATATTGCGAGGCTTAGCGTAAGTGCTTGGGCGCCGCACTAGCAGCAGCCTTCTGATATACTAGGCTCATGGAAAGCACAGCACTCTATAGGAAGTACCGGCCGGCGGCATTCGGCGATGTCGTCGGTCAGGAGGCAATCGTCGCCGCACTCGAGGCGGCGATCGAGCGCGGGAGCGTCGCGCACGCGTATATCTTCGCCGGAAGCCGCGGCATCGGAAAGACGTCGATAGCCCGCATTTTCGCGAACGAGCTCGGCACCGCGCCGGAAGACGTCTACGAGATCGACGCGGCATCGAACCGCGGAATCGACGACGTGCGCGAGATCCGCGAAGGCGTGGCGGCGTCCCCGTTCCGCTCGAAGTACAAAGTCTACATCATCGACGAAGTGCACATGCTCACCAAGGAGGCATTCAATGCGCTTTTGAAAACTCTCGAAGAGCCGCCCGCGCATGCAGTCTTTATTCTTGCCACGACCGAGCTCAACAAGGTTCCCGACACGGTGATCTCGCGCTGTCAGGTCTTCCAGTTCAAGAAGCCGACAGTCCAGATACTCAAGGATGTCGTAACGGAGGTGGGGAAGAAGGAAGGAGCGGCGATCGACGCATCGTCGGCGGAACTCATCGCGCTTTTGGGCGACGGATCGTTCCGCGATACGCTCGGAACCCTTCAGAAAGTGCTCACGGTGG
>DASZYS010000064.1:0-3050 GCA_035545295.1 Minisyncoccota bacterium
AAGTTCCTCTTCTGCATGCACGGCACTCCGGGCGCGGGCCAGCCCGAGATCGACATGTATGACACGGGCGTCTTCGAGGAGATCGTGCCGATGGAAAAATTGGTGTACACCGACAGCTTCGCGGACAAGGACGGCAATCCCGTCTCCCCTGCCGCGTACGGAATGCCCGATATGCCGGACGTAATGCGGGTGACGATCGAGCTCGAAGATGCGGAAGGCGGAAAGACGAAATTCTCGCTCCGCCACGACGGCGCGCCTGCGGGACAGAACGGCACTAACATGCAGGCGGGGTGGGGCGAGACGTTGGACAAGCTCGAGGCTTCACTTGCGTAGAACGCGCATTGTCGGCGCATTTCTTTGCCATTCGTTAATTACTATTAATTTGAATTATTATGAGCAAAATCACGCCTTTTCTTTGGTTCGATAAGAACGCGGAGGAAGCGATCAACTATTACGTCTCCGTCTTCAATGGAAATCCGGCGAAGAAAATCGAATCGAAAGTCATTACCCTGCGCCGCTACCCCGAAGGCGAGCTCGAGGGCCCGATGAATGGCTTCGATGGCAAAGTGCTTACGGGCGTATTCGAGCTTGAAGGCGAACGCTTCATGGCGCTCGACGGCGGCCCGATCTTCAAGTTCAACGAGTCGGTTTCTTTCCTCGTCGACTGCCGCGATCAAGAGGAGATCGACTACTTCTGGGATACCCTCATCAAGGACGGAGGGCAGGAGTCGCAGTGCGGCTGGCTCAAGGACAAGTTCGGGCTCTCATGGCAGATCACTCCAAGCATGGAGCAATTCCTTTTCCCGAGCGATTCGGAAAAATCGAAGCGCGCGATGAACGCCATGCTCAAGATGAAGAAGATCGTCATTGCCGAACTCGAGAACGCATAGCAAATTAATCGAAAGCGCATCTCTCCATGAGATAATGGGGGCAATTATAAAATTTAAGTAAAAAAGTATGATCATCGTGCAAGATACGTTCGTGTGCAAGCCGGGCAACGCCTCGAAGCTTGCGAAGCTCTGCAAGGAAGTAATGACGGGCGGCGAAGTCATGAACATCATGACCGACATGACCGGCAAGTTCAACAGGGTCGTCATCATGTGCAAGTATGAAAATCTCGCCGCATACGAGGAGAGCTTCAAGAAATATATGGAAAATTCCGAGGAAATGAAAAAGATGCAGGAAAAGATGGCTGGCTACACCGACATGTACCAGACCGGCTCGAGGGAAATATACAAAACTTGGTAGCCACGAATAAAAAAACCGCTTCATGCGGTTTTTTGATGCCTGGAATTCTGAAGGATTCAACCGTTCAGGCGAAAATTCCGCTGCAGGAGATCGCGATCGAGATGACAAGAAGGACAGCGAGTGAAACAAGAAAAAATTTCCGCGCCCAGGGCTTGTCGTTATTCCCTTTCCGGAAGCCGAGCATCGCAAACGCGAGCCATGCGAGAGACGCGAGTCCCGCCGCTGCCGCATATGCCGCGCCGGCATATCCGAAGTACCAGAGCGAAAGCGTCGCGAGCGTGAACGCGGCGACATAGAGGGCGATATGGACCTTCGCCGCTCGCATTCCCTTCACTACCGGAAGGATCGGGAGCGAAGCTGCTCCGTATTCGTCGCCCCGATAGATGCCGATCGCGTAGAAGTGCGGAATCTGCCACAGCACGAGGATGATAAAAAGGATGGCGGCGGCCCAGTCGAGGCGATTTGCCACGGCAACATAGCCAACTACCGGCGGGACGGCGCCCGAAATACTGCCTGCGGCGGTGCTCCAGAGATTCATGCGCTTCATCGGCGTGTAGAGCGCGAGATACGCGACGGCGCCGAGAAAGACTACAGCAAGCGCCAGAAGATCGACGTAAGCGGCGAAGATGGAGAGTCCGCAGACGCCGAGCGCTAAAGCGAACCAAAACGCGTCGCGGCGATCGAGCCTTCCCGCAACGAGAGCGCGGTTTTTTGTCCTTTCCATCTTCGCATCGATATCGATCTCGATAAGGTTGTTGAACGCGCAGGCGGAGCCGATGACGCACGAAAGGCCCAGGAGCATCGCAATGAAAAGCGAAAGGTTGAAATTCCCCTGCGCCGCTAGGAAAAACCCCGCGGCGGCGGTTATCGCGTTGCCGTAGATGATGCCGGGTTTTATAAGTTCGTAGTAATCCCTGATCATATGAATTCTATCCTTGTTCGATAGAGTATGTATCCATCTGCTGAGGCGTCATATTGTAATTGAGATTATTCATGATCCAGATGGAGCCCACGACGATGACCGCCACGACGGAGAGCGTGAGGAGGAAAATAGCGAGGCTCATGCGCTCCTTCTTTCCAGTGCCGAGATGGAGGAAGTAAACGAGCTGAACGGTAAATTGCGTGAAGGCAATGAGAAGAAGGATCGCGGCCACGACGGGATACGAAAGGTTGCCGAGCTCGACGTGGCGGGCGGCAATGAAGAACGATAGTATCGTGAGGATGCACGATGCACCGAAGCCAAGAAAATAATTTTTCCAAGTCGTTTCGTGCGTCATGATTTTGCGTTAGATCACTCCCATTAAATATACGATAGTAAAGATGAATATCCAGACGAGATCGAGGAAGTGCCAAAACATCGAGAGGAGCGTCAAGCGCTCGATATTGCGAAACGTGAATCCTTTGCGGAGAATCATCGGAAAGACGATCGCGATCCAGATGAGGCCTGCGAGAATGTGCAGTCCGTGCATGCCGACGAGCGTGAAGAACGCGGAGAGAAAGGCGCTCTTTGCCGGAGTATGGCCTTCGGCGACGAGCCTCGAGAACTCATAGATCTCCATGCCGAGAAAGGCCGCGCCGAGAACGAACGTAGCGGAAAGCGACAGGGCTGCCCGCTTCAGCGAGCCGCGATGCGCCGATATGACTGCGAGCCCTATGCAATAACTCGACAGGAGAAGAATCATCGTCTCCGCGAACACGAAGGGGATGCTCGCGATGTCGGCAACGCCAACGCCTCCGAAGGTGCTGCCGCGGAGCACGATGAACGTCGCGAACATGGCCGCGAACATGAGGAGGTCTGTCAT
>DASZYS010000065.1:0-10323 GCA_035545295.1 Minisyncoccota bacterium
AAGTTCCTCTTCGATCAGGGGCTCGTTCCGACATCGGAGCCGTACGCAAAACGCACCTCGCACGGGCTCATTTTGGCCCAAGGCGGAGTGAAAATGTCGAAATCGAAGGGAAATGTCGTGAACCCCGACGACATCGTAGAGATAGTAGGCGCCGACACGCTCCGCATCTACGAGATGTTCATGGGGCCGTTCGACCAGCCGATTGCCTGGTCGACCGACAACATGGTCGGCTCGCGGCGGTTCCTCGAGAAAGTGTGGAAGCTCCGAGAGAAAGTCTCCTCCGGCGGCGAAGCGCCTCCCCTGGAGCTCGCGTCGGCGGTACAGCGGGCGATAAAGAAGGTGGGGGAGGATATCGAATCGATGGGCTTCAACACGGCTGTGTCGACGATGATGATCCTCGCCAACGAATTCGAGCGGACTTCCGTTCTGCCGCAGGGAGACTATGAGGCCTTACTCAAGCTTCTCGCGCCCTTTGCGCCGCACATCGCCGAGGAGCTGTGGCATGATCTAGGACATGCCGAATCGATCCACCTCGAGAAGTGGCCGGCGTACGACCCCTCGCTTCTTTCGAGCGGCGAGGCGACGATCGTTTTCCAGGTCAATGGCAAGGTTCGGGGCACCGTGAGCGTCGAAGCGGACGCGGAGGAAGAGGAAGTAAGGAAAAGGGTTCTGGAGACCGAAGAGGGCGGGAAATGGCTGGGCGGCCATGAGGTGAAAAGGACCGTTTTCGTGAAAAATCGCCTGATCAATTTCCTGCTTGAGTAGGCCGGGAGTGGTAGTATTTGACAATAAAAAATGTATGTGGTAATTTTGTCAATACTATCGCCAAACATTTGACGAACAGGCAAGCATTTCTTGTTGACTGGACGAGGCGGAAGTGATAAAAATAGTATAAGCAATACTTTATAACTCATCATATGAAAACGAAGGCGACAATTTCATTCAAGCCAAAGCAGGTTACGAAGCGGCTTCTCGGAGTTCTGCCTGACCGCGCGAAAGACGTGATCGTCAGCCGCTACGGTTTGGGCGAAAACACCGAGCGTCAGACCCTGGAAGCCATCGGAAAGAAGTATGACATCACGCGCGAGCGCGTGCGCCAGATCGAAAATTACTCCCTTGCGAACATCCGCAAGTCGAAGGAGTACGAAAGGGAGCAGCCCGTTTTCGACGAGTTGAAGCACATCGTGGACGAGCTTGGTGTCATCGTGTCGGAAGACGACCTTCTCGGCCATCTCTCGAAGGACAAGAGCGCCCAAAACCACATCCATTTCCTTCTCGTCATCGGCGAGCAGTTCACCAAGCTCAAAGAAGACGACCATTTCAAGCATCGCTGGCACGTCGATTCCGAGACGGCGAAGAAGATCGAGGAATCCCTCCGCAGGATGTACCAGGGCCTCTCCGACGACGATCTTATTCCGGAATCCGAAATTATCGACACGTTCCTCTCCCAGGTAAAGGATGTCTCGGACAAATACAAGAACGAGGAAATCATCAGGCGCTGGCTCGGCATCTCGAAGCGCATCGACAGGAACCCGCTGGGCGAGTGGGGAAGGAGCGAATCTCCGAACATCCACGCCAAGGGCATGCGCGACTACGCGTTCCTCGTCATCCGCAAGCATGGAAGCCCGATCCACTTCAAGGAAGTCGCCAAGGCCATCGAACAATACTTCAACAAGAAGGCCCATGTCGCCACCACGCACAACGAGCTCATCAAGGACCCCCGCTTCGTGCTCGTCGGCCGCGGCCTCTACGCTCTCGCCGAGTGGGGCTACATTTCGGGCGTCGTGAAGGACGTCATCAAGAAGATCCTCGACAAGAACGGCCCGCTCACCAAGGATGAAATCATCGACAAGGTCTTGAAGGAGCGCTACGTCAAGGAAAACACGATCGTGGTGAACCTCCAGAATCCGAAATATTTCAGGAAGGATAAGGAGGGACGCTACCACACCGTCGAAAAATAATTTACGGTCTTTTTACCGCATTTCTTCGTCAAATACTCCGTGCGCTTCCATGGAGTATTTTTCATACACCTTGATCGCGCTGCTTTACCCACGGATAATTTCCTGCTGGAAATTCCCGCGGGCCCGCCTCAGCCCGTCGGCTTCCGGCCTTGCACTGCTTCCAGCGGTCGCAGTTCACTCCTCGAACTGCGGCAAAAATCCTTGAAATGCGTTGGTTCGGCAGATCGCTCCCAAGCAACTCGGTATGTTTGGGTTTTTCTGTCTACTTACTACTGTCTACCATCTACCGTCTTCTTAAGGTATGATTAATGCATTCCGAGCTTAGGATTTTGGCATGATCACGGACCCGCTTACAGGATTCTCAAACCTTTTCAATTTCAATCTTACGTCGCCCTTCGCTGCGATCGGGGTGGGGCTCTATTTCGTTTACGAAACGTCGTTCCTGTGGCTTCCCATCATCCTTATTTGGGGCGGTTGGAGGTTGTGGATCAACTACAAGCAGGCGAAATTCATCTTCTCGCAAAAGCCGATCCTCCTCGAAGTGCGCCTTCCGCTCGACATCGTGAAGCCTCCGCAGAACATGGAGCTTTTCCTCTCTACGCTGTTTCAGACAGGCGGGGAGGGCACGTGGTACGACCGCAGTATCTTGGGGAAGACAAGGCCCTGGTTCTCTCTTGAGCTCGCTTCGATCGAGGGAAAGGTCAAATTCTACATCTGGAGCCGCGCGGCGTGGAGAAACCATATCGAAGCCCAGCTCTACGCGCAGTTTCCCGGCATCGAAGTGTTCGAAGTTCCCGACTACACTCTTCCGATGCGCTTCGATCCGGAGAAGAACATCTTGTGGGGATGCGAATACGCTCTCAACAAACCCGATCCGTTTCCGATCAAGACATACCAGAACAAGGATGATTTCTCGCTCATGCTTCTTCCCGGTACGCCGACGGAGTTCCAGGTCGATCCGATAAGCGTCGTGCTCGAATATATGAGCTCGCTCGGCCCCGGGGAGCAGGCATGGCTTCAGATACTCATGCGCGCCCACAAGGCGGATCGCCGCTCGACCGATCGCCGCTGGTACAATCCTTTCTCCTGGGGCAAGAAGGCCGACTGGAAGCAGACCCTGAAGCAGGAGATGAAAAAGCTCCAGGACAAGGAGAAGCGGAGCAAGGCGGAGCAGGACGCCCTCGAAGCGATGGAGCGGAAGCTCAATAAGCTCGCGTTCGAGACCGGCATCCGCGCCCTCTACATCGCGGAGAAGGAGCATTTCAACTCGACGAATATCGCAGGCCTCTCGGGTAGCTTCAAGCAGTACAATGCCAACAACTTCAACGGCTTCAAGCCGACGAACACCACCTCGGTCGATTTTCCCTGGCAGGATTATAAGAACACGCGCGTGAACGGCAAGCGCCGCGTCATGCTCGATGCCTATAAGCGCCGCTCCTACTTCTTCCCGCCGTACAAGCGCCACCACTTTATCCTGAACGCCGAGGAGCTCGCCACCATTTACCACTTCCCGAGCGCCGCGGTCACGACGCCCGGCCTCGAGCGCATTGCCACGAAGAAAGCCGAACCGCCGGTCGATCTTCCTATTTAATGATGCGTTTCAAGGTCCCATTCGACAATTTCAAAAGATTTTGCTCTCGCCTTTTTTCGATTAGGCGGAATTCAATCTCTGTGTTCGGGGCGGTTTTCGCTGTAGTTGCTATTTGTTGCGTTATCCTCATCAATCCTCCTGCGAGCTTTCCCGCGGGCACACTCTTCGAAGTTCCCGAGGGCGGCAGCGTGACGAGCGTGGCTGAGAAGCTCAAGAATGATGGTTTCATCGCTTCTGCGTTCGTTTTCAGGCAGTTCGTCTCGCTTTTCGGCGGCCAGAAGATCATTGCCGGCGACTATTATTTTCAGCAGAAGACGAACGTTATCGATCTTGCCCGCCGGATCACGCACGGAATCTACGGGCTCGTGCCGTTGAAGGTTACGATCCCCGAAGGCTTCAATGTGCGCGAGATCGCCGCCCTTCTCGCCGACAAGCTGCCGTCCTTCGACGAAGCCGGATTCATTTCCGCCGCGCAGGGAAAAGAGGGATATCTTTTCCCCGATACGTACTACGTCATGCCGGATTGGAGCGCACATGAAATCGTCGATCTTTTCAATAAGAATTTCCAGGATAAGATCGGGAATTACCAAAGCGATATCGCGTCCTCGACCCATTCGCTCTCCGACATCGTGACTGTCGCGTCGATCGTCGAGAAGGAGGCATCGACTCCCGAAGACCGGCGCATCGTCTCGGGCATCATCTGGAACCGGCTTGCGAAAAACATGCCGCTCCAGATCGACGCGACACTCGGCTACGTCTTGAACAAGGGGACGTTCCAGCTTACGCAGAGCGACCTGAAGCTCGACAATCCGTACAACACCTATCTCTATAAGGGCCTTCCGCCAACGCCGATCGGCAATCCCGGAATCGACGCGATCGAGGCGGCGCTTCATCCGACGAAGACTGATTATCTTTACTATCTCTCCGACAATAGCGGCACGATGCATTATGCGAAGACCTTCGAGGAGCACAAGGAAAATCGGGAGAAATATTTGGGGAAATAGCGGCTAGTACTAAGTAGATAATATCTGGAAAATGAAAAAACCGCGCGAACGCGCGGCCTTTTTTGCTTGCGGAAATTTGAACCAAGTAATAGCATTATGGCGCAATGAGTCATTCGAAAGGGAAAAAAGTCTTCGCTGGCATGTCCCCGATAGCAAAGGAGGACCTTGCTACGGGGCAGGCTGGCGGCTCTCGCAAGAAAGTGTTTGTGGGTATGTCAGGGGGTGTGGACTCTTCTGTAAGCGCGGCGCTTCTCAAGGAGCAAGGCTACGACGTGACCGGAGTATTCATCAAGGTATGGAGCCCGGAATTTTTGCCGTGCGACTGGAAGGCGGAGCGCAGGGACGCGATGCGCGTCGCGGCGCATTTGGGAATCCCGTTCGAAACGCTCGACCTCGAGGAGGAATACAAAAGGGAAGTCGCGGACTATATGATCGAAGAATACCGCCGTGGCAGGACGCCGAATCCGGATGTGATGTGCAACCGCTCGATCAAGTTCGGCGGATTTCTCAAGTACGCGCTCGAGAACGGCGCCGATTTCATCGCCACGGGGCACTATTGCCAAATTCAAAAATCAAAAATCAAAAATCAAAATGATAATTCAAAATCCAAAACTGAAGAAATCTACAAACTTTACGAAGGGGTAGATAAGAACAAGGATCAGTCCTACTTTCTTTGGACGCTCACGCAAGACCAGCTGAAGCACGTGCTGTTTCCCGTAGGAGCTCTCACGAAACCCGAGGTGCGCAAGGAAGCGGAACGTTTCGGCTTGCCGACCGCGGCGAAGAAGGACAGTCAGGGCGTCTGTTTTCTCGGCCCTTTGGATATGCATGATTTTCTCGCGCACTATATCGAGCCCAAGCGCGGCGACGTCTTAAATGAGCGCGGCGAGATCATCGGCTTCCACGACGGCGCGTTTTTCCTCACGCTCGGCAAGCGCCACGGCTTTACTATTACCGCCAAAACGCCGAATGACGCGCCGCTCTACATTGTCGCCAAGGACATCGAGCGCAATACGATTACCGTGAGTTCCGAACGGGGAGGATCGGACGGCGAGTATGCGGTACATGACATAGAGCTCGAAAGCGTGAGCTGGACGGCCGATCGGCCGCACGACGGCGAACGGCTACTCTGCCGATTCCGCTACAGGCAGGACGCGGTTTCCTGCGAAGTGCTTTCTCATGAGCACGGCCTGCGCGTCCACTTCGACGAGCCGCAGTCGGCCGTATCGCCAGGCCAGTCGCTCGTACTCTATAGGGGAGAGGAGTGCATCGGCGGCGGAGTGATAAGGAAGTAATGAGTAGCTAGTAGATAGTAAATAGATAAGGAACGCCCGGAAACCGCCTTCGCTGTTTCCGGGCGTTCGAAATGAGCTTACAGGTTTGCCTCAGCTGTTTATTAGTTGTATAGTCGTGAAAGAAAGGACAAAAACTTTGAGAAACAAAGGTTTCTTTTCAGAACTTGAATCATGGCCGCGTCGTACGAAGGCAAATGAAAAGCCGCCATCGAGTTTTCCCGTTCAGATCTTGCTTGCCGCAGTCGGCTTGTTTGCCGGCTGCATTCCAGTCGCATGCGCTTTAAGGCAATTTGCGAAAATTCCAAACGATCTCAGGTTTGACGGCGTCTTATTGAGCGTCATCATCAGCTGCTTTGTTCTTTACGAAGTCGTATATCACATAAAATCCTGAGTTTCGTTCATGCGGGGACCGTCGTGTCCTCGCGTTTTTTTATGCACAGCCGCACCCAGCCCGCTTTTATGCGATAATTGAAACGACATGGAACAACTGAAGCATAAGGCCGGCGCGCGGCGTCCCGCCGCTTCGCCTGCCGAGATCACGATCGTCAAATCAACCGGCGAGCGCGAAGCATTCGATCCGTCGAAGCTCGAGGCGTCGCTTGTCCGCGCAGGCGCCTCGGCGATCGCGCGTACGGAGATTATGAGCCGCGTGACCCGCGAGCTTCGCGATGGAATGACGACGGCGCAGATCTACCGGCACGCTTTCTCCCTTCTTAAAAGAATGGCCGAGCATCCGGTCGCGGCGCGCTACAGCCTGCGGCGCGCGGTGATGGAACTCGGCCCCGCCGGATTCTCATTCGAGAAATTCGTAGCGGAAATCTTCAAGGAGATGGGATACAGCACTAAGACCGACTTAATAGTGCGCGGAGGCTGCGTCGAGCACGAAGTCGACGTCGCCGCATGGACAAGCAAGAAGCTTATTTTCGTCGAAGCGAAATTCCATAACAGCCTCGGAGTGAAGTCCGACGTGAAAGTGGCGCTCTACGTGAAGGCCCGCTTCGACGATCTTATCGGCCGCACGTTCGACCTCGGCGGCGAACGCAAGCTCGACGAGGGCTGGCTCCTCACAAACACCAAATTCACCACGACCGCCGTCGAATACGGCCTCTGCCAGGGACTCAGGATGATCGGTTGGAATTATCCCGACAAGGGCAATCTCCAGGATCTTATCCAGGAAAGCGGCCTGCACCCGATAACGTCGCTCACCTCGCTTTCCAACAAGGAGAAATCCGATCTCCTGAAACAGGGCATCGTGCTTGCGCGAACGCTCCGCGACGAGCCGGGGCACCTCGCCGCCTTGGGCCAGCCGACAGGAAAGATCAAGAGCGTACTCCGCGAGATCGAAGGCTTATTAGCATAATCAAACGCATATGGATTCCGATTTGCTTACAGGTTTTATCACTCAAGGGCTCGTGCCGTTCAGCCAGCTCTTCCTGGCGCTTCTTCTCGGAGCGCTCATCGGCATTGAACGAACGGCGGCGGGGAAGACCGCCGGCATGAGGACGTTCTCACTGGTCTCGATGGGCTCATGCCTCTTCATCCTCGTGTCGCAGATGTCGCTTTCGACGTTTGCCGTCGGACAGGTCTTCGATCCCACCCGCCTCGCCGCGGGCGTCGTGACGGGTATTGGCTTCATCGGTGCTGGGCTCATTATCTTCCATGACAACAAGCTTAAGGGCCTCACCACGGCCGCAGGGCTCTGGGTTTCCTGCGGCATCGGCATGGCCGTCGGCTTCCAGCTGTATGCGATCTCCATTTCTGCTACAATACTTACGCTCTTTAGCTTCACCGCCATGTGGGTGCTCGAACGCCGGATCATCGACGACACGCATTCCAAGCGGAAAGACGAGAGTTAGAAATGGCTCAATACTACAATCCCAAGCGCAGCGCCGACTGGAACTACGGCGGTTCGAAATTCAAATTAAGCCGGTCAAAGATCGAGCTTTTTATGAAATGCCCGCGCTGCTTTTATATCGACAACAAGCTCGGCGTCGCCCGCCCGAGAAGCTTTCCCTTGAACTTGAATAGCGCCGTCGACAAGCTTTTGAAGAAGGAGTTCGACATCCATCGCGCGGAGAAGTCCCTGCATCCTCTCATGGATTCCTATGGCCTCGATCTCGTGCCGTTCGACCACAAGGATATGGATACGTGGAGGGAGGTTTTCGAAGGCGTCCAATATTTCCACGAGCCATCCGGGCTCACGATCTCGGGCGCTGTCGACGATATTTGGGTGACACCCAAGGGCGAGCTCGTTGTCGTCGACTATAAGTCGACTTCCAAGGAGGAGCAGGTGAATCTCGACGCCGATTGGCAGGTGCAGTACAAGCGCCAGCTCGAAATCTACCAGTGGCTTCTCCGCCGCAAAGGATTCAAGGTTTCCGACACCGGATACTTCGTATATGCGAACGGCAGGACCGACCTCGAAGCCTTCGACGGCAAGCTCGAGTTCGAGGTGACGCTCATTCCGTACACAGGCTCCGACAAATGGGTGGAAGGAACGATCATGGACATCAAGAAGTGCCTCGACGGCGGGGAAATTCCCGCCGCGGCGGCCGACTGCGAGTACTGCCGCTACATCGGCGCGGTAAACGGCTGCGAGCCCCCGAAAAAGCTTTCCGCGCCTGCCGATAAGGCAAAGGCGGAGCCGAGAAAACGGCAGCCAAAGGATGAGCCGAGCGCTGGCCTTTCGAGCCTGTTTTAAAAAATTTTTGAATTATGAAAACATCTTCTCAAACATTCGCCGAGCGCGTCAGAAAGGTCGTCGCCCGGATCCCGAGGGGCAAAGTCATGACCTATGCGGAAGTCGCCCGTCGCGCGGGCAACGCGCAGGCGAGCCGCGCCGTGGGAAATATCATGCGCAAGAATTTCGACGCGAGCATCCCGTGCCATCGCGTCGTCCGCTCGGACGGCAAAATTGGAAACTACAATAGAGGGGGTGCTTCGGCCAAAATGAAGCGTCTCAAGGAAGAAGGCGTCGATCTGGAACGGCTGAAACTTCACGCTTAAGATTTGAAAACCCGGCATAATGCCGGGTTTTCTTTTACCTGGGGCTTTATGGCATAATGAGCGAATATGGACAGAAATGACCTCAATAAGCATTTGAAAGACAATTCCGACGTCCTGAGAAATGACGGTGTGAAAAGCGCCTTTGAGGCCGTCGATCGGGCCGATTTTGTCGGCGAAGACTATAAAACGGAAGCGTACGAGGACTACGCTTTGCCTCTCGGCCACGGCCAGACGATTACTAAGCCGACGATCGCCGCATTCATGTTGGAGCTCTTGGATCTCCAGCCGGGCGAATCGGTTCTGGAAGTCGGCTCCGGATCTGGCTGGATGCTCGCGCTCATTTCCGAGATCATCGGAAAGACGGGGAAAGCCGTCGGCGTGGAAAAAATTCCGGAACTTCTTGACTCCGCGCGCGAAAGCTTCAAAAAATACGATTATGCCCATACGACGATGAAGCAGGCGGGAGAGGCTGTCGGTCACGCCGAAGCGGGCCCGTACGATAAGATTCTCTGCACGGCGAGCGCCGATGAGATTCCGCACGAGCTCGTGTCCCAACTCAAGCCAGAAGGAGCGATCGTTATGCCGGTCAAGGGAAAGATCGTCCGCGCCGTGAAGAAGCTCGGCAAGCTCGAGGAGACCGCCTATCCCGGAGAATTCCATTTTGAAGAGCTTTCATAACGCAGGGCAATGAACAACGAAGCAAAACCGCAGCCGGGCGATAAGGAGATAGTGAATTTTTTGTATGAAGTCGGTATGCTTGCCAAGACTCCGCGGAGCGGCTTCCAATTCCTCGGCAGCGGCAAGCAGAGCGTTGCTGAGCACGTGAATCGCGTCGCATTTATCGGCTATACTCTCGCCATGCTTGAGGACGGCGTCGACGTCGGAAAGGTACTCAAGATGTGCCTGTTCCACGATATCGCGGAAGGGCGCGTTTCAGATCTCAATTATGTGAACCAGAAATACGTCCATGCGGACGATGAACGTGCGATCGACGACATGGCGCACAACCTTCCATTCGAGGATGATGTACGCAAAACGATCGGAGAATACGAGAAGCGGGAAAGCAGGGAATCGGTTTTGGTGAAAGAAGCCGATATTCTCGAGCTCATGCTGACGCTCAAGGAAGAGCTCGATATCGGCAATGTGCGGGCGCAAAATTGGCTAGACCGAACGGTAAAGCGCCTCAAGACTGAAAACGGAAAAAGGCTCGCCGCGATGCTCTTGCGGACCGATTCGGACGAGTGGTGGTTTGCCGACAAGGAAGACTCGTGGTGGGTCAACCGCAATAAAAGCGAATAATATGAACGCGAAACCGACAGAAAAAGAGATCGAAGCGCGGAAAGCAGCGCTCAAGAAAATCCGCGACGAAGTGTTCGAGCTCACAAGCTCGCCGCTCTATCCGGAGCGTACGAAGAACAAAGTCTACCCGGTGATCGGGGAGGGAAGCCACTTCGCGGAGATAATGT
>DASZYS010000066.1:0-9624 GCA_035545295.1 Minisyncoccota bacterium
GGCACCGCCAGGAGCATGGGGGTCGACGTGAAATAAGAAACATCGACCGGCCGGACCCGCCTTGGGCGGGGAGGCGGGCCCGCGCAATTTTTCAGCAGAAAAATATGCGTGGGTGGAGGTAAAAGGCTAATTCTATTTAAAAGAAAACCGCACATATGCGCGGTTTTCTTTTTTGCGTATTCGTGTTAGAAAGGCTCTAGAATTTTGTCATAGAAAGGATTGAAAATGGAATATAAAGGCGCATTGCCGAGCCAACTCATTCAAAAGCTTCTCAGCGGCGGTTTTATTGAGGGGGCGATTATGGAAAATGTCCGTCCCGCATCGATCGACCTCACGGTCGAGAACGAAGGATATCGTGTCGACGGCGCGTTCCTGCCGAGTAATGAAGAAAGGGTAGAAATGGCGCTTAAGCGCGCAGGAGCGATTCCGCATGCATGCGGGGCGACTCTTGAAAAAGGGTGCTGCTACGTCTTCCGGCTCAAGGAATCGATCGTAGAATTGCCCACAGGTGTATATGGGTATTCGAATCCGAAGTCATCGAGCGGCAGGCTCGATATACATGTCCGACTCTTGGCTGATCGCGTTGCAGGATACGATTCGATCCCCAACGGGTATTCCGGGCCGCTCTGGATGATGATTTCTCCCAAGAAATTCTCGGTTATTCTCCGGGAGGGAATCACGCTTCTGCAGCTGCGATTCTTCAATCAGGATACCCGGTTCGACGAACTGCGTCTTCGCCTTAATTTCGAAGCAGATGGCGGGTTTCTCATGAACGGCGAAGGCCAAATGATCAGATATAAGGATCAGGCGTATTCTCACCACGACGGATCGATCGTTCTGACCCTGGGTCTCTGCTATGAGATGCCGGGATTCGAAGCGATCGAAACAGGGGTTCCCATCGACCTCTCGCTCGTAAATCATTACGATCCTGAAGAGTTCTTCAGGCCGATTACGGTTAAACGGAACAGTATCGCGCTTGCGGTAAACGCTTTCTACATTCTTTCAACGAGGGAGTATGTGAGAGTGCCGAGGAACCTCTCGTGCGAAATGGTTCCGATGGATGCCCGAAACGGCGAACTCCGCTCGCATTATGCGGGGTTCATCGATCCTGGATGGGGAATCGGGATTGACGGAAGCGGCAAGGGTCGCCCGCTGACGCTCGAAGTCCGCTCATTCGACAGCAGCCTTATCATTCAAAACGGCCAACCGATCGCCGATATACGCTTCGAACGGATGATTGAGGAGCCTCACGCTCACTACGATCAGATGTCGCCGCACTACGGGGATCAAAACGGCCCCAAACTCGGTAAGCATTTCAAGCCGTGGACAAAATAAGTACAAAAATACTCCGTGTAATCTTTTAGGGATTACACGGAGCTTTTTATTTGAGAACAATATCCTGAGTCCCGCGTTTAATGTCGAAGCGGTGCGGTTCATCGTCCAGATGGAGAATGAGTCCGTAATCGCCGAGTTCTCTTTGGAGAGCTTTGGCGATTTGGAAAGCCCGTTCTCGAAGAGTGGGATGGACGTCGTTTCCTGCGCGCCGTTCCACCAAATAGGTCAATGCGTGGATATCGCCGGTAAGCTTGTTCGGAATTTGGAACCCCATTGCCGTATAGTACTGTGATATTTCCGGTGAGGCACCGAGTGAGGCAATTCCGAGCTCCTGAGTGGCGAGTACGCCCTCGGCTTCCACTCTTAGCATTTCAGGTAATTGGCTGAGATACCAGGGATGGAATTCGAAGTTAGTGGTCAGAAGCGGCATCTGCTGGATGATAGCCCTGTGCCGCTGGATGTCGCGGAAGGATGCGAAATCGAGCAGGAACTCGAACTGCAGCGTGCCGCATTCGGCGATTTTTCGCGGCAGTTCTGTTTTTGGCGGGCGGTCTTCGAGTGCGGTGCGGTATTTCCTGAGCAGCGGTTCATTGATCGATACATCCTTCGTTCTGAACCAATCGACATAATCTGGCGCGAAGTATGTGAAATCATGCATGATTTGCTTATTATATGCTTCGCTCGCAGGGTATCTCTTTCGGGGAAACGATCCAGGAAATTTTTCAGAAAGCGCGCTTTCCACGGCTTCTGCGACATCCCTCACTTCTTCAAGCGGATGATGCCGCAACAGGTCAAGTTGATCGCCAAGCTGTCGAAGATTCGCATGCCATGCGAGATTGGTTGTCGCTCCCGCTGGCAGGAATCCGCGCATGATGTCGAATGCGCGCGCATTGATCGCCTTCTGATAGCTTTTCTCGTCATCGGTCTCTCCGCGAGGAAACATAAAGGAAAGCTCATGTTTGAGTATCCCCAGACCCTTGAGATAGAATCTTCGCCAATTCTCAAGAATCCGCTCTCCTTCTGGCGTGCCAAGCGGATTCAAAAATCGCTGATTTGCGAAATCAATGTAGCGTGTAGAGGCTTCCTGCCCGCAATAGAGACGCCAATCCTGAATCGCCTTGGCGACGAGCATTGAGACGCCTTCGACGAATACTGTCGCATCTCCGCAATCGCCGATGGATTTGTGTCCATAGCCGACGTAGAACGCTTCCATGAAATTCTTAGCGCCTTTTTTTGCGAGGACGCCGAGATGATGCATGAGACCGCCGATCGAACGGGAATGCAATGCCTGAAGCATCGCTTCTTCTTCAGGACCGATAATGGCGCCGGTATCGAGTACGATGACATGACCTCCGTTTTTAAGCGGACGCATGACGTGCTTAAGGTCGTCTAAACCCATTATTATTCTCCTTGTTTGATGATATGGTACAGAAACTGACGCTAGCTTACCGGGTTTGGCTGAAAATGCAACTGGAGAGATGTTGCGCGCGTAGCCAGGACTTTATCCCAAAAAGAACCGTATCGGCTCGTATCCGGGAGCGTCGACGTCTGCCGTCACGAGCTGAGCGTGAAGGTGGCTTACCGAGCCGCCCGTGTACTTCGTATCGCCGAATCGCCACACCACGGCTCCGCCCCGCATATCATATTCTTGCACGGCCCATCGCATGAGATCGAAAAGTTCGTACCCCGCTTCGGGAGGTATCTGATCGATATGAGTCTTGTGATCCTTGTAAATTGCCAGGAGATGGACTCGCGAATTCTTATACGGCCATTGGTTTTTGGTGAGAAGCCAACGTTCGGTTTCCTTGAGGATCGGCTCCTTGTGATAAAGAAGCAGGTTATCGCCGCAGAAAGGGCAGTGTCCTGCCTGTTCGATCTCCCGCATCGTTTTGAGCTGTTTCTCGTCGCGAATGCGTTTAAGATCGACGTGCGTCATGTCTCCAAGGTATCATGATGCGCGCTTCTGTCCAAACATGCGTTCATTTGATATATTCAGCCCATGAAAGACAGGGACGTCGCGGATCTCATAGGGTTGGAAAAGAAGCGGCAGAAGTCGGTCGTGAATCTTATCGCGTCCGAAAACTATGTCTCGAAAGACGTGCTCGAGGCGCTCGGAAGCGAGCTTACCAACAAGTACGCCGAAGGCTACCCGTCAGCCCGCTACTACGGCGGCAATGGGGTGGTGGACAAGATCGAGGAGCTTGCGAAGAAACGCGCGCTCAAGGCGTTCGGATTGTCGGCAAAAAAATGGCATGTGAACGTCCAAGGGCTGTCCGGCTCTCCGGCAAACCTGGCAGTCTACAGCGCTCTCGTGCCATTGGGAGAAAAGATCATGGGACTCTCGCTCGATCATGGCGGGCACCTCACGCACGGCCACAAGGTGTCGCTCACGGGGAAGCTCTGGGCACAGGTGCCGTATGGTGTCGGGAAGGAAACGGAGAAGCTCAACTATGTCGAGATCGAACGGATCGCAAAAAAGGAGAGGCCCTCGCTCATCGTTGCGGGCTTCACGGCATATCCGCGGAAAATAGATTTCAAAAAATTTCGCGAAATCGCGGACACTTGCGGCGCGATGCTCATGATCGATATGTCGCATTTCGCAGGGCTCGTGGCGGGGAAGGCGTATCAGTCGCCGTTCCCGTATGCGGACGTCGTTACCACGACCACCCACAAGACGCTCCGCGGCCCGCGCGCGGCGCTCATCTTCTCGCGCATCGATTCGCGAGAACTCTACAAGAAAATCGACAAGGCCGTTTTTCCGGGACTCCAGGGCGGCCCGCATGTGAATGCTATCGCGGCGGTTGCAGTGGCGCTTAATGAGGCCGCCACGCCCGAGTTCAAGAAATACGCGAAGCAGGTCGTTGCGAACGCGAAAGCGCTTGCGGAAACTTTAAAGAAGCTCGGTTGGCGGCTCGTCTCGGGCGGCACGGATACGCACCTCGTTCTCGTCGATACATGGATGAACGGGGAGGGAATCGGCGGCAAGGAGGCGAGCGAGGCGCTTGAAAAAGCCCGCATTATCGTCAACAAAAATACCATTCCGTTTGATACCCGCATGCCCGTCGATCCGTCGGGCATTCGCCTCGGCACTGCCGCCGAAACGACACGCGGCGCGAAAGAAGCTGACATGGTGGAAATTGCCAGAAAAATAGACCGCATTTTACGCGCTGCGTCTAGTCATTAAAATCTCTGCTCTCGCGTATACTGCCCCGCAGGAGGCAGTCAGATGTTCTATGTGATCGATGGCAGCGATGGTTCCGGCAAGCGTACCCAGGCGGAATTATTGCAAGCATATTTTGAAAGCAAGGGAGAAGAGGCGCTTCTTGTAAGCTTTCCTCGATACCAAGAATTTTTCGGCAAGCTCTTAAGAGACTTGCTCGATGGGAAGGAAGGCGATTTCATTTCCGTAAGCCCGCGTTTGGCATCGCTAGCATATGCTGCCGATCGTTTGGATGCGGCATCCGAAATTCGAGCTGCGTTGCGGTCGGGTAAGCACGTCATTTGCGATCGTTATGTGAGTGCAAATCAAATCCATCAAGGTGGTAAAATTTCTGATGTATCCAAACGCATCGAATTTCTTGAATGGCTGGATGTAATGGAATACCGAAAATTTGGTGTCCCCCGTCCCGATATCAGCATCTATCTGGACGTACCGGTGGCAATCTCACTCGAACTCATGGCCGATAAGGCGAAAGATGCCGCAGAAAGCAATATTGCTCACCTGCAAGCTTCGGTCGAAACGGCGAAATGGCTCATCAAACACGAGCCTGATAAATGGATTCACATTGAGTGTGCTCCATGGGGGAAAATGATTTCTCGAAAAGCCATTCACGAAGAGCTTGTCCATCAGCTCAACCTCAAGGCGATCCGATAATTCGGGTCGCCTTTCAATGTGATGGCTGATGCCGTTTGTAGTACTCAGCAAACTTTTATTTTTATCTAAAGCTGCTGTATTATGGCGGCATGAAGCTCAAGGTCAAAAAACTCCATCCGGACGCGGTTGTGCCGCAGTTCGCGCATGACGACGATGCAGGTATGGACCTGTTTGCACTTGAACGCACGGAAGCTCTTCCGCATTCTGTAACGCGCATCCGTACGGGTATCGCCATGGAAGTGCCGGAGGGATATGCAGGCCTTTGTTGGGACAAAAGCGGGCTCTCAACCAATCACGGCCTTAAAACCCTTGCGGGAGTACTCGATGCGGGATACAGGGGAGAGCTCGTGCTCGCGGTGTACAATCTCAAGGATGAACCGTATGTGTATGAGAAGGGCCACAAGGTGATGCAGATCCTTATCCAGAAGATCGAACACCCTGAGATCGTCGAAGTCGACGAACTTACAGAAACGGTCCGCGGCGCAGGCGGCTTCGGCAGTACGGGAAAGTAAGTGTGGGTATACAGTATAAGTATGAGTATTAGGGAGGAGATACAAAAAGCGATCGCGGAAGCGGTGTCGGAGCTCGGATTGAAGCCGGAGGAGATTTTAATCGATCATCCGAGCGACTTCACGATGGGCGACCTTACGACCAATGTCGCCATGATGAAAGCCAAAGCGCTCGGCGCGAACCCGCGCGAGCTCGCGGAGAAAATAAAATCGGCACTCGAAGGAAAGATCGCCGACGTCGAGAAAATCGATGTCGCCGGTCCGGGCTTCATCAATTTCCACCTCTCGAAAGATTTTTTCAATAAAAAAATAGAAGAAGTTTTGAGCGACCCGCAATTCGGCGCGAATGAAATGCTTAAGGGCCGCAAAGTCATGCTCGAATACACCGACCCGAATCCGTTCAAGCAATTCCACATCGGCCACCTGATGTCGAACGCCATCGGCGAATCGCTTTCGCGCCTCTACGAGTGGAGCGGCGCGGAGGTGAAGCGCGCGAACTACGAAGGGGACACCGGCCTCCATGTCGCCAAGGCGATCTGGGGAATCCGGAAGAAGATGAGCGAAAAGCCTGTCGATGATGCGCCGCTTTCCGAGCAGGTGGCGTTTCTCGGCAATGCGTATACCTTCGGCTCGAACAGCTACGAAGACGACGCGGCGGCAAAGGCGGAAATCGACGAGCTGAACCGCGTCATCTTCCTCAAGGCCGATCCGGAGCTGAACGCTCTCTGGGAGTGGGGGAAAAAGGTGTCGCTCGACCACTTCGAGGAGATTTATGCGAAGCTCGGCACGAAATTCGACTACTACTTTTTCGAGGACAAAGTGGCGAACCGCGGCCTTGAAATCGTGAACGAGGGCCTCGCGAAGGGGATTTTCGAGAAAAGCGACGGCGCGGTCGTCTTCCGCGGCGAGAACCACGGCCTCCATACGCGCGTATTCATAAATTCAAAGGGCCTGCCGACCTACGAGGCGAAGGAGCTCGCCCTGGCCGAGAAGAAAAACGAAACCTACTCCTTCGACGAGTCGATCTCGATCACCGCAAGCGAGCAGAACGACTACTTCCGCGTGGTCTTGAAGGCTCTCGAGCTCATCAATCCGGAACTCCGCGCGAAGATCCGCCACATCTCCCACGGCATGCTCCGCTTCGCCTCGGGCAAGATGTCGTCGCGCAAGGGCAATGTCATCACCGGCGAATCGCTCATTGCCGCCATGCAGGAAATGGTCTACGACAAGATGAAGGATCGCCCCATGGCAAACGACGAGAAGAACGAGATCTCCGAAGAGGTCGGCGTCGCCGCGATCAAATACTCAATACTCAAGCAGGCTCCCGGTCGCGACATCATCTACGATTTCGACAAATCGCTTTCATTCGACGGCGACTCGGGGCCGTACCTCCAGTATGCGACGGTGCGCGCCCGCTCCGTTCTCGACAAGGCGCGGCAGGAGGGGATTGCCGCGTCAGTCGAGCGGCCGGATGACGAGGTCGCGGAAGTGGCGAAGCTTGTCTCGCGCTTTCCCGATGTCGTCCTGCGCGCGGAGAGGGAGCTTATGCCGAGCTATCTCGTAACGTACCTTATCGAGCTCGCCGCGAACTTCAACAGCTATTACGCCGATCACAAGATTGTCGACGCGAAAGACGCGCATTCGCCCTATCGCGTCGCGCTCACCAGCGCGTTTACTCGCGTGATGGAAAACGGCCTGTATCTTCTGGGCATGAAAGTTCCGGTCAAAATGTAGGGCGGGAAAATTCGGCGTATTTCTTCGTTGCTCGCGAAATTTGCTCCCGCGCAGTACTAGCATGTACAGCTTGGTCGCAAATTTCGCTCGCGCCTTGAACTGCATCCGAATTATCCCGCCCTAAAAGCCCCATTTCCTCCTTTTGATGATTTTTGAAAGAAGTACCAAAAATGCTAGGATAGGAATTGCGCAATGAATTCCAGGATCCCGTTGTAGAAAATGGCATTGGGGAAAAATAACTGGGATATATTTCTATAATAAGGTCGAATTGCTGTTAATAACCGAATATGAAGACGGCCCGCTCCCCAAAGAGCGATGCCATTTTTCACAACAGGATGGAAAATAAAGACACACACAAATCGGCCGAGAAGAGTGCCGTAGCGGCGCGCGAGGAGGAAATCCTCAAGTTTTGGCGCGACAACGACATTTTCCGGAAGTCCCTCGAGAAGCCTTCGCCCAAAGGCAATTATGTTTTTTATGACGGCCCGCCTTTCGCGACCGGCCTTCCTCACTTCGGGCACATGCTTCCGACGACCATCAAGGACGCGATCCCGCGTTTCCGCACCATGCAAGGCTACCATGTCATGCGCCGCTGGGGCTGGGACTGCCACGGCCTGCCGATCGAAAATCTCATCGAGAAGGAGCTCGGCCTCGATACGAAGAAAGACATCGAGGAGTACGGCATCGAAAAATTTAACGTTGCCGCCCGCGGAAAAGTTCTCCAGTACGCCGACGAATGGAAGGAAATCATTCCTCGCCTCGGTCGCTGGGTGGACATGGAGAACGACTACCGCACGATGGATTCCTCATACACCGAATCGGTCTGGTGGTCGTGGAAGCAGCTCAATGAAAAGAATCTCGTCTATCGCAGCTTCAAGGTGATGTATATCTGCCCGCGCTGCGAGACGACGCTCTCGAATTTCGAGGTCAATCAGGGATACAAGGATATCGCCGATATTTCGGTATACGCGAGATTCAAGGTCAAAAATCAAAATGCAAAAATCAAAAATATAATTGAAAAATCAAAAATCGCAGACCTGTACCTCTTAGCTTGGACGACCACTCCCTGGACTCTTCCGGGTAATGTCGCGCTTGCCGTCAAGAACGATATCGCGTATTCGGTCGTGAAGAATTCGAAAGAAAATGGCGAAGCCGAACTGGTTGTCATCGCACAGCCCCTCTTCGAAAAACTCAAAGGAAAATTCAGCGAGCCGGAAATTGTCGGCGAATTGAAAGGTTCGGATCTTGTCGGTACGGAATACGAACCGCTTTTCGATTACTACGCGAACGACTCGAAGCTCAAGAACCGCGAGAACGGCTGGAAAGTCATCGCAGCCGATTTCGTGACGATGGAGGAGGGGACCGGCATCGTACATGTCGCGCCCGCGTTCGGCGCGGAGGACTTCGAGGCCGCAGAGAAGGAAAATCTGCCGTTCGTCCAGCATGTGACCATGCATGGCGTCTTCAAGCCCGAGGTAAAAGACTTCGCGGGCCTTCTCGTGAAGGCGAAGGATTCGCCGGAAGATCCGAATGCACATCAAGCGACCGACATCGAAATCATCAAATTCCTCGCCGCGCACGGAACGCTTTTCGCCAAGGAAAAAATAACGCACTCATACCCGCACTGCTGGCGCTGTTCGACCCCGCTCTTGAATTACGCCACCACGTCATGGTTCGTGAAGGTGACTGCGCTCAAAGACACGCTTCTCAAAAACAACGGGACCGTCAGCTGGGTTCCGGAGGAGATCGGCGAAGGCCGTTTCGGAAAATGGCTCGACGGCGCCCGCGACTGGGCGGTGTCGCGTTCGCGCTACTGGGGCGCCCCGCTTCCGGTCTGGATCTGCGAAAAATGCGAAACGCAGGAATTTGCCGGCTCGGTCGATGAGCTCTCGTCCAAGATCGGCCGCGGCAATACGTTTGTCGCTATGCGCCACGGCGAATCGGAAAACGTGGTGAAGGAGATCACGAGCTCCGATAATTCCGTGCCGAGCCATCTGACGGACGCAGGCAAGCGGCAAGTCCGCGAAGCGGCGGAGAAGCTCAAGGCCAACGGCATTACGGCGATCTATGCGTCGCCGCTTTTCCGCACGAAGGAAACCGCCGAGATCGCCGCCGACGTTCTAGGGCTGGACCCGTCCAAGATTATCTACGACGACCGCCTCAAGGAGATCA
>DASZYS010000067.1:0-15529 GCA_035545295.1 Minisyncoccota bacterium
TAAAAATAATTTTCAATGTTTGAAGGATATTCACCAAATAATAATGAGATCAGACCGTCTTCTCCGGATCAAGCAGAAACCTTCGGAACGCTCGAAGGAGAGGACGCTTTTGAGAAAGCGATGTCTCAGATTCTCGACGATCTTCCCGGCGCCTCCGATATCATTCAACCTCGAGACTATCAAGGTATTCTGGAAGAAGCGAAGGTGACGGACCAGGAAAAAGGCATATTGGAAGAAATCGCGACGAAGCTGCCGACGATAGAGGAGGCGCAGATTGCGCAGCCTATCCAGGAAAAAATAAAGAACGCGGTGCTCAAGCGGCTCGAGGAAATGGAGGCCGCGGTGTAAACAAAAAACCCGCTAAAAGCGGGTTTTTTGCATAATTAGCTCTAATTATCGGTCGAAAGACTGCGAATTTGCAGAGAATTTTCAGATTTTGGATGCAATTCGAGGCGCGAGCGAGGTGAGGAAGCGAAAACTTGCAGCTTCCGCAAGGCCTTTTCAAATCGAGTCTTCGAGATTGAAAAGGCGTACCGAACCTGTAAGGTTTGCGACCAAGCTTTCAACGAAGAAGTGCGCCAAAATCGGGGAATTCTACTTTACGGCGTCTTTCAAAGCCTTAGCCGGCCTAAACTTCGGAACTCTCATCGAAGGAACGGAAATAGTCTCTCCGGTGCGGGGATTCCGAGCCTGGCGCGAAGCGCGAGTCTTTGTCGAGAAAATGCCCAAACCCGCGATCGAGACCTCCTCGCCCTTCTTGAGGGTGTTGATGATAGCCTCAACAACGGTGTCTACCGCCTGCTCAGCCTGGACTTTCGTTCCGCCAAGCTTCTCGTGCACCTTCTCTACAATGGCTTGTTTGTTCATATGCTTGAACTTAATGGTTTTTAGGACTTTCTCAGTCGGATGCAATTCGAGGCGCGAGCGAGGTGAGGAAGCGAAAACTTGCAGCTTCCGCAAGGCCTTTTCAAATCGAGTCTTCGAGATTGAAAAGGCGTACCGAACCTGTAAGGTTTGCGACCAAGCTTTCAACGAAGAAATGCGTCGGCTGTGGAAGTACTAACTGATAATCATGCATCTTGCCGTACCTTTCATCACAGAATGAGGGCGTCGGCTAGAGGCGTTCACTCGATAACCATTATATAGCAAGGTATTTTTGATGCAAGAAAATAAGGATTATTGACAAAATTGTTGTTTAAATTTATTTTTTGATCAGGAAATCGCACGGAGAGGAGAGCTTTATGGAAATTAGGCTGCAACCCCGTCTCGTATACGAGGTTTACAAGTATTCTTTCTACGCATTATGCGTGATGTTCCTATGTATATGGGCGGTAACCACCCTGGTGCAGAGCGTGCAGGATGATCTGCAACATATGGAATACGGTCTCCGTACCAATGCAAGCCAAGGAACGGCGACGTCGTACTTGGAGGGAAACTTTGGACCAAACGACTGAAGGCAAATCAGGGCGCAGGTTCATGAAGATTTGAAATGGCAAAGGCGGCGGGAAATCCCGCCGCTTTTTCTTAATGCATGAATACGGCGCTTGCGGCTATCGCGCGAATTCGATCACGCGGGTTTCGCGGATGACGCTCACTTTGATTTCCCCAGGATATTTGAGCTCGCTTTCGATGCGAAGGGCGATATCGCGTGCCATTTTCCTCGCTTCGAGGTCGGAAACGGCGTCGGGAGTGACGAATACCCGAATTTCGCGTCCTGCTTGGAGTGCGTATGATTTTTCGACGCCTGCAAACGAATTCGCGGTGGCTTCGAGGTCGGCGAGGCGCTTCAGGTAATTCTCGACAGTGTCGCGCCGCGCGCCCGGCCTGCCGCCCGAGATCGCGTCGGCTACCTGCACGATGATCGATTCGGGAGTTTCGAACGGATATTCGCCATGGTGCGCCTGCATCGCCTTTATGATGTCCTCGCTCACGTTGAATTTCTGGAGAATCCTGCGGCCGATCTCGACGTGCGTGCCGGCCACTTCATGGTCGAGTGCCTTGCCGATGTCGTGGAGCAGGGCTCCGGCCTTTGCGACGGCGATATTGGCGCCGAGCTCTTCGGCGAGCATGCCAGCCAAGTGCGACATTTCCACCGAGTGCTGGAGGACGTTCTGTCCGTAACTTGTCCTGAAATAGAGCCGTCCCAGGATGGAAACGAGCCGGGGATCGAGATTATAGACGCCGGCTTCGAAGACAGCCGCCTCGCCCTTTTCCTTGATGATCTTGTTGATTTCCTGCTTGGATTTTTCAACTGTTTCCTCGATCTTCGCGGGCTGGATGCGGCCGTCCAAAACAAGGTTCTCGAGCGCGAGGCGCGCGACCTGCCTGCGGACGGGGTCGAAGCAGGAGAGAGTGATCGCGCCGGGAGTGTCGTCGACGATCACTTCGACGCCGGTCGCGCGTTCGAAGGCCTTGATGTTGCGCCCTTCCTTGCCGATGATCTTTCCCTTGATCTCGTCATTGGGAATGACAACCGACGTCGTCATAATGTCGGGGGAGACTGAGTTGGCGAGGCGGTGGATGACGGTGGTGAGAATATCCTTGGCTTTCCGTTCGAGCTGTTCGGCGCCGAACGTCTCGAGCTTCTGCAAGCGGACCATCAAATCCTCCTCGGCTTCTTTTTCAGCGATTGTTTCGAGTTCCTTCTTCGCTTCGTCCAGGGAGAACTTGGCGACGCGCTCGAGCTCCTTGGTTCGCTCTGCGATGAGATCGTCGGCTCTCTGCCTCAATTCCTTGATTTTCTCGATGCGCTCCTTGATGTCTTCGACTTCGTTGTCGATATCGGTCTGGCGCTTGTCGAGAAGCTCCTCCTTCTTGATGAGACGCTCCTCGGTGCGCTTCAGCTTCTCGTCCTTTTCCTTGATCTCGGCCCGGGCTTCGCGGAGGAGATCGTCCGACTTTTTCGTCGCTTCCTCGAGAAGCCTCGCCTCCTGCTCCTTGGCGTCGAGCATGAGGGTCTTGATGTCGAGCTCGATCGAATTCTTTTTCTTGAGGGCGATGAAGATTCGGAGAAAGTACCCGAAAGCAATGCCTGCAATGCCTGCGGCAATGATGAGTATTACGGTTGTTTCCATGGTGGGACGCTGAGCTACTTCGCCGACATATGGGAGTTCATGTCAAGCTTTTGGCTATGCGGAAAGGTGCGCCGATCGATTTTCATTCGACGTTAGGCACGGAGCGTTTGTTTCTGGGGCAACAACGGTTTGCTGTGCGAAACCTTGAAGATAAGAGGGGAATTCGGTCATAAAAGCGGAAGAATCTGAGATCTGACTTAAAAATCGGCCGACGGACGGATTAAATGAAATAAAGTGGTACATATAAAATATATAAGAAATACGGCGATATGTAAAATACCGCTCGGAATTCTGATTTTAAAGCGAACAAAAAGCCCCGCGGAACGGCGATTCTGCGCGTCCCGCGAGGCGTTTTTGGAAAAATTTAGATGATCTTGTCGATGAGGCCGTATTTCTTGGCCTCGTCAGCATCGAGGAAGTAGTCGCGGTCGACGTCTTTCTCGATCTGGGAAACCGGCTTGCCTGTGTTCTTGGCGAGAATCTTGTTGAGCTGGTCGCGGCTTTTCAAGATCTGCTTGGCGGTGATCTCGATATCGGTCGCCTGGCCGCCGACGCCCTGGATATGAGGCTGGTGGATCATCACTTCGGAATTGGGGAGCGAGAAGCGCTTGCCCTTGGCTCCCGCCGAGAGGATGACCGCCGCGGCTGAAGCGGCGATACCGACGCAGACCGTCGAGACGTCGGGGGCGACGTGGTTCATCGTGTCGAGGATCGCGAGACCGGCCGTAACGGAACCTCCCGGGGAATTGATATAGAGCGAAATGTCTTTCTTCGCGTCCTCAGATGCGAGGAAGAGAAGCTGGGCGATCACGATATTCGCCGTATCGTCGTCGATCGGGCCGCCGAGGAAGATGATGCGCTCCCGCAAAAGCCTCGAGTAGATGTCGTACGCGCGCTCGCCGAACTGCGACTTTTCGATAACTGTGGGAATGAGATAAGACATGGGGGAAAAAAGTTGTTAGTTTATAGTCATTAGTTTAGAGCAAGAAACGGAAACAAAACAGGAGCTCGCGCTTTCACTAACGTCGAAAGTATAGCAGAAGGGGAGTACATTGACAATACATAAAAATCGTTATAAATTGCGGAAGGAGGAAACAATGCTTTATTGCATGGTAGTTCGGCAGTCTAACGTTACGGGCAAGCATCTTGCATGCATTGCTACATTTACCACCCTGACACGATTACTTAACAGTAACGACGGAGATGTCGTGTTCGCGATAGTGTGCGACACTGAAGATGTTCACCCGAGCGGAGTCTTGGAATTTCTTAATGAAGAGGTGCGTAAAACCAGCTATGAATTTGTTCCGGAGATAGGATTGGGAATAGAACCTCCCGTAACAATGATGGGAGTCGAGGCGGGCCGTTCCGGATAGGAGCGGTCTTTTCTTTTTTATCGTTGTCACATACTATCTACGCATGAGACTGCACAGATTTTTTATCGACCAGGAGATCAGGGACGCGAAGGATGTTGTGGTCACGGATCGCGACCTTCTCAATCAGTGGAAAAACGTATTCAGGCTCGGCAAGGAAGACCGGGTCATTCTTCTCGACGGTTCCGGTTTCGAATTCGAGGCGGAATTTGCGCTTCTTGCCCGTGATCGGGCCGAACTCGCGATTCTCGCGGTGAAGAAGGCGGCGAATGTTTCCGAACGGAACATCACGCTCTACGCTTCGCTTATCAAGAAAGATAATTTCGAGTGGGTGCTTGAGAAAGGCACCGAACTCGGCGTCGCGGGGTTCGTGCCGCTTCAGACGGAACGGAGCGAGAAGAAGGATCTCAATATCGAGCGCGCGAAGCGGATCATCCGCGAAGCGAGCGAGCAATCGGGTAGGGGAATGGAACCTGAGCTTTATGCCGTCGACACGCTTGCAGACGCTGTCGGGAACGCATCAATGAAGCTTGTCGCGTTCGATCCGACAGGCGCCGAGCTCGATAGAAACTCTCTGCGGGAAAGTGAAATCGGAATTCTCGTCGGCCCGGAAGGCGGCTGGAGCGAGCGCGAACTCGCGTTTTTCAAGGAAAAGAATATTTCCGTCTACACGCTGGGACCGCAGGTATTGCGGGCGGAAACCGCGGCGATCGCCATCTCCACGCTCGCGCTTCTCTAGGAATTCATCGAAAGCTCAATTTGTGCGCCTATGCTGAAGGGAAATAACTCTCAACAGCCATGGCAACGGACCAATATCACGAACCGCCGCAGGAGCTTTCCCAGGAGATCCGCACCTTTGCGCGGATGATTCTTTCGCTCATCGAAGAAGCAGAGGCTATCGACTGGTACGAACAGCGGATGTCGGTGGAGAAAGACGATACGGCCAAGGCGATCATGCAAAACGCCCAGAAGGAAGAGTTCAAGCACTTCGGCATGGATCTCGAGTTCCTGCTCCGCAAGAAGCCCGTCTGGAGAGAGACGCTCCGAGGGATTCTCTTCAAGGAGGGCGATATTGTGGAACGCGGTGAAGAAGCTGAGCATAAAGCGGATAAGAAAGAGTGAGTCAACAAAAAACCGGCTAGTGCCGGTTTTTGCTTGGACTTCGATTTGAATTTGTTGCTTAGGACTGTTCCTCGAGAAATTTGAGGACCGCTTCGTTGATGAGAAGAGTGGCGACATAGACGCGGATTCGCATCGGGTCGGCATCTTTGTACATGTCCATGAGCTGTTTCGATTCATGCTCGAGCACCTCCATGTCCGGCTCGATATGCTCGGTATCGGCGATTTTGTTCAAAATGAGCTGGAATTTCGCCTTCTTTTCCGCCGTCTCGCGCCATTCCTTCTTGAGATCATCCTCGCTCTTATTGATCTGCTTCAGATACTCTTCGTATGAGAGTCCCGTGCGGCTGACATCCTCTTTGAGCTGGCCGAGCATTTTCTGAAGCTCGCTGTCGACGAGCACCTCGGGAAGCGGGATCTCCGTCGCGGCGATGATCGACTCAACGATGTCGATGCGCGTCTTTTCGCGCGCCTCGTATTCCTTCTCCTTGACGAGGCTTTCCTTCATCTTGGCGCGAAGGTCGGCGAGCGTGGCGTAGTCGCCGATCGACTTGGCGAATTCATCGTCGAGGGGCGGCAGGTCTTCAGCTTTGATTTCCTCGTGCTCGTGGTTTTTCAGGTCGGTGCCGAGCTTCTTGTGGAGGTCGAGATGGGCTTTGTTGTGGCGAATGCGCTCTATCGCCTCGTCGATTTCCTTTTCGCTCACGTCGGGCGCCGCATGCGCGACGTTCTTTTCCTTGGCGATTTTCTTGTAGTCGGGAAGCGCGAAGCGGGGATTGACCGCGGTCTTGATCTTGAAGCCCAGCGGATTGCCGGCGGCGAGCTTGGTGATCGCGATATCGGGACGGCCGAGGGCGTCGATGCCGTGCTCGGCAAGAATAAGCGGGTACTCCTCGGTAAGGGCGATCTCCGCCGCGTCCTCGAGAATCGGGTATTCTCCGATGTGCTGGATGATCACCTTCTCAGGAGTGTGGCCGGGCCTGAAGCCCGGGATCTTCAAGGTCTGCGAAAGGCGCGTCACCGCTTTTCCGCGCGCCTTCTCGAGCTTTTCGGCTGTCACTTCGCCCTCGATCTCGACTTCGGAGTTGGGGAGCTCCGTAACCTTGATATTCGAGTGATTTTTCTGGTTGGAATCGTCTGCCATTGGATATATGAAATTAATGCTTCCTTAGAGTATCAAGATTTTCCCATTTGGCAAGAAATGAGGTATAAAAGAGCAGTTCGAAGTTCTTTAAAGGAGACATTATGAAATTTCTATCGCCGCTCGTCTCTGTCACCATTGATGACGGCTGGAAAAGCGCCTATACATACGCACTTCCTTTGCTTAAGAAACATCATGCCAAAGCGACATTCTATGTGATCACCGGCGCGTTCGACGAACCGCACCGGCTCTCGCGCGATCAAGTGAGGAGACTGGCCAGTATCGGCCATGAGATCGGAGCTCATACGCGCAATCACCTACGGCTGGAAAACGTGCCCTCTTCCCGGGAGAAGCGTGATCAAATCGTGTGGTGCCAGGATGATCTGAGCGATCTCGGCATATTGGCAGAAACCTTCGCATATCCCTACGGGGAATATGACGAAACATACAAAAGACTGATAAAAGAAGAGGGATTTACCGCTGCCCGAAGTGTTATCAGAGGGTACAATGATCGCACAACCGATAAATTTCTCCTCCGGGTTCAGGGAATCCGCAACACCACCAGTATTGAGGAAATGAAAGGATGGGTCGACGAGGTACGGCGAAACTCTCTTTGGCTTATCCTAATGTTCCATCAGATCGATTATTCGAACAGCAACTTTGCGACCACGCCGGAATTATTCGACGAGATTCTCAGCTATATCAATCTGCACTGGGTGGAGATCGATGTTGTGAAAAATATCGCGCATCTACTTGGTTAGAAAAGAAAGGGCGGCACGCGTTGCGTGCCGCCCTCTATCTTTGGTTTTTCTTATTCCGCTACTGCTGGAAATTCGGATCGATGTTGTTGAGGCCGGCGTCGGAATTGTCGACATCGGTCGCATTGAGATCCTGCTCGATTGACGACGTCTCCTGAAGGCCCGATTCGTCCTGCGACGTCGACGCTTCCGCGCCCTGGTTCGCTTGGTCGAGCGCCGCCTGGTGCATAGTGAGCGAGAGGCCGTAGAGATAGAAGCCGACGAGCGCGGCGATAAGAAGGATGACGATCGTCACGATTGCCGGAATGTACGGCGAGGAGCGGCGGCGGGGAGTCGGCGCGGTGGGAATGTCTGAAGCCGGCTGCGGCGGCTGGGGTTGGGGAGCGGTTTGCTGCATATCCTGCTCCATGTGATTGGGAACTTGATTGTCCATACGAATTGATTAGGTGATTATAACGAAGCGTCCGCCGATGCGGTCGTCGTAGCTTTTACTTTTGCCTGTACTTCGGTGCGGATCGATTTGATGACCTCGAGGTACGCTTCCTGCGCATCCTTGAGGCTCGACTTCGCGGTCTCGACGTCGGCTTTCAGGGTCTCTTTCGAGGTCGTCGCATTGAGCTCCGCGTTTATGTCCGCTTCGGCGTCAGCTACATCTCCCTTCGCGAGCGCGAGCTTGGCATCCGCATCGGCAAGAAGCGATGTGCTCTCCGAAAGGTCGATGTTCTTCTTATTCTCGATATCAGTGATGTTCGCGGCGAGGCGCGCGCTGACGTTGTCGAGCTTCGTCTCGACGTTCTTGAAGCGGGTGATGATCGCGCCGAGGACGGCTGCTACGTTTGCCTTGGCCCTATCGTTCAGCTTCACCTTAATTTCCTGCTTGGCGTTCAGGAGCTTGTCGCGCATTTCCTTGATGCGGGTTTGGAAATCTCCCCGCGCCGCCTGGAGTTTCGTTACGAGTGCACGCACGCTTGCGGCAACGGGGTGCTCGCTCGTGGTGCTTGCCGCCGCATTTGCCCTTACGGCGCTATGCTCTGCCGCCGTGATCCCATTCGAAGAATTCGCTTCCGCCGAAACGCCTACGCCTGCGGATACGTTCGCAGACATATCGGCGAACGCTCCGAGCGGGATAGCGAGGGCGAAGGAGACGGCCGCTATAACCGCTGCGGTCCGCTGTGCTAGCTTGCTAGTCATGTGGTTGGATTGAAAAAAATTATCTATTAATCTCTTACGGCGCACCGCGCCGCTCCATACCACTCTATTATATATGAAATGCGGCAGAGGCTTCCCCGGCTTCTGCACAGGGAAAAGACAAGGGCCGTCAGGCGCCAGAAGGGCGCCTGACGGCCCTTTTTCATATGCTGGAGCTTTTGTCCTAACCTTTCTTTCCGTACTTCGCTTCGTAGAGCTCGATCGATTTTTTGACTGCCGCGACCGCTTCCGCCTTGCCGAGGATGCCGTTTACCGTAACAACATCGCCCTTGCCCTTCAAAATCTTGTATGTCTCGAAAAAATGCCGGAATTCCTTGAGAGAGTGCTTGTTCAAGTCCGCGAGGTCCTGCGTGTCGTCCCAGCGCTTGTCGTCGACCGGTACGCAGATCACCTTATAGTCGGAATCGCCGGAATCGATCATGTCGATTACCGCCACGGGACGGACTTTGACGAGGATGCCGGGCGCCAACGGGAACGTCGTGAGGACGATGACGTCCAGGGGATCGCCGTCTTCCCACAGCGTCTGCGGTACGAGGCCGTAGTCGAACGGGTAGGGGGCGTAGGAATAATTGGCGCGGTCGAGGGCGATCAGGCCGGTTTCCTTGTCGATCTCGTATTTGTTGTACGAGCCCTTGGGGATTTCGATGATGGCGTTGAACTCATCGGGAATCTTCTCGCCGCGAGGAATGTCGTGCCAGAGGTTCATAAGATAGGTGTTAGCTTATAGCTTTTAGCTGTTAGTAAGAGTAAGACACTAGGAAATGTAGCATCTTCTGCCGTAATTTTCAATTTTGAATTTTTAATTTTCAATCAATATCCATGACTCAATTTTCAAATCTGTAGATTATTTATTTTGAGTCATGGGACAAGTTTTCACGGCAGCTCACAAATGCTTGACGGTTCTCTTAAAAATGTTATTTTAAAAATAGAAAAGGAGAAAGGGATGCTTGAACGCATGGGTTTTTTATCTGCAGCTGAAAACAGGGGGAGTTTTTTTAAGAGAATTGCCTTGCTGTTTCCACCCCTCGATCCTCGTTATAAGGCGATTGAGAGAGCGTACAATTGCGCCAAAGACGCCTTTAGGGGAGTTAACAGGGAAGGCGGCGAGAGGTATTTTGAGCATATTCGAGCCGTAGTGCTCATACTTATCGATTATTTGCGGGTTAATGATTATCGTATAATCATTGCCGCACTGCTCCACGATATAGTTGAGGATATACCGTCCTGGACAATCGATCGTGTCAGATTGGAATTCGGCGAATTCGTGGCCCGGCTTGTTGAATATCTTACAAAGCCTTCCAAGGAGGAATATTCATCTAAGGAAGAGAGGGATCTTATCTATCATTCGCGATTCCGTTTCGCGCCGCGAAATTTCTTCCTGATCAAGCTCGCGGACAGGCTCCACAATATTCTTACGCTCGGCGTCTGTACTCCTGAGAAACAACAAAGAAAAATCACTGAGACTCGGATGCACTATCTGCCTTTTGCAGAAAAGCATCTGATCTTCTATCACGAATTGATCGAAGCAATTGAGCGTTTTCAAACATCAGCATAAGGCCAATCAAGAGCCAATCTTTCGTATCATAAAAGCACCGGACAGCCGGTGCTTTCTTTATTGGTAGGAATTTTTGAATGATTACTCGGCCGCGCCGTCGCCGCTTGCGACCTCGTCCTGTCCTGCGGCCGCTTCGTTGTCGTCGCCGGAGCCGCTTTCGCTGCCTGATTCCGCGGGAAGCGGGGGAGTGAGATCATCATTGCCCTCGGCTTCCTCCTCGATGAATTCGTTCTCAAGAGGCTCTGCGCTTTCCGCCGGCTTGGCGCCGTCGCCGGACTGGATGTCGATCTTCCAGCCGGTGAGCTTCGCGGCGAGGCGCACGTTCTGGCCTCCCTTGCCGATGGCGAGGGACTGCTGGTCTTCGGAAACGCGCACGAGCGCCTTCTTCTCCTCCTCATCGATGTCGATGGAGATGACCTTCGCGGGCGAGAGCGCCTCCTCGATGAATTTCTTCGGGTCGGCGGACCATTCGATGATGTCGATCTTCTCGTTGTTGAGCTCGGTCATGACGGTCATGACGCGCACACCCCTCTGTCCGACGAGCGAGCCGACAGGGTCGACGTGCGGATCGTTGGAATAGACGGCGACCTTCGAGCGGTAGCCCGCCTCGCGGGCGATCGCCTTGATCTCCACGACGCCGTTCACGATCTCGGGCGCCTCGGTTTCGAAGAGCTTCTTGAGGAATTGCGGATGCGAGCGGGAGAGGCGGAGAAATACGCCCTTCGGGGTTTCCTCGACGCGGTAAAGGTAGGCGCGGACGCGCTCGCCCTGGCCGTAGCGCTCGCCGGGGATCTGCTCCTCATAAGGGAGGATGCCGGTGGCGCGGCCCACGTCGACGAAGAGATTGCCGCGCTCGACGCGCTGGACCGAGCCGGTGACGATCTCCCCCTGGCGCTGGCCGTATTCGCTGAAGACCGAGGTCTTCTCGGCCTCGCGGATCTTCTGCATGATTACCTGCTTCGCGGTCTGCGACGCGATGCGGCCGTAGTCGTCCTTGCTCTCGAGGGGAAAGACGATCTCGTCGCCGAGATTGGCGTCCTTCTTCATGCGGCGCGCGTCCTCGAGAAGAATATGCTTCTCGGGATTGAAAAGCTCCTTTTCCGAGCCTTCCTCCCCCTGGGTTTTCACTTCGTCGGTGATTTCCTCTTCCTGGTCGAAATACACCATCGAGTCATCGACGACGTATTTCACCTGGTAGAATTCGGTCTTGCCGCTACTCAGGTCGAACTTGGCGCGGACGATCTGGCCTTTTTTGCCGTAGTCCTTCTTGTACGCGGTGGCGAGCGCCATTTCGATCGCTTCGAGGACTTTCTCGCGCGGGATGCCGCGCTCCTCTTCGAGCTGTTCCAAGACCGCATTTATTACTTTTAGATCCAACATGGGTGATTTTCTTATGAGCGAAGCGAATTTGAAAATCTCCACCCAGCACCATTTCTGAATCCGACGATAACTGATCACTTAAACGGGTAAGAGCAGTTATTTGCTCGATTGCCGACAAGTTTCCGTATCAGAAAAGGTGCTGGGTTAAGAAAATTATATTCACTGCGTTCATTAATTTTCTAAAAAAATAGCCCGCCGCCGGATTTCCGAACCGGGGCGAACTGACATGCTGGCATTATACCAAACTAGATTTTAGTGTCAAGTCAAGAGCGGAAAGAAACGAAAGAAAAAAGCGGCGCTCCGGAGAGCACCGCTTATAGTATAAGCGTCATCCTTTTTTGGATGACTTTGCGAGCTGGGTAGGTGTTCCTGCCGGGGCAACGGCAGATGCCGCAGGAGGCGGCATTTCCTCGGTGTTTTCGAGCATGTTCGCCATGGCGGCAACCTCGAGGCCTTCCATTTCCTTTGTGAATTTAAGGCACTGCTTTCTTCCATCGAAGTTGATCTTGATCCAGTCGCCGGAATGAACCTGATCGGTGGCGATGAGGTTTGAGAGCGGCTGGACGAGCAGGCGCTCGATGGCGCGCTTGAGGTGCCGCGCGCCGTACTTGAGGTCCGTGCCTTCGGCGAGGAGGAAATCCTTGGCCGAGCCGGTGGCGGTAAAGACAAATGATTTATCGGCGGTCGAATGGAGCGCGCGCTGCTGCACGAGCCCGAGTTCGATTTCGAGCACGCGGCGCAATTGTGTCGTGCCGAGCGGCTTGAACACTACAGTCTTATCGATGCGGTTCATGAATTCCGGCGTGAACTTGCGGCGCGCTGCTTCCACTCCGGTTTTCGATTGTTTTTGGGCGAGTTTTTCCCGCGTTGCCGCTGAAATCTCGGACGATTGCGACGTGTCGAATCGTCCGAAGCCGTGCTTGGGCGCCGTGAGATTTTCCATCTCCTTGACGCCGAGATTGGCGGTCATGAAGATCATGCAGTGCGAGAAATCGACCTTGCGATTGTCGCCGAGCGTCAGTACCGCCTTGTCGAGAATCCCCAAAAGGAGATTCCAGAGGGCGTCCGACGCCTTTTCGATCTCGTCGAAGAGGACGAAGCTCATCTTCACGGTGTCGGTGTGGAATTGGTTGAGCACTTCTTGGCTCAGGAGGGGATGGGTTTCGCGATGGCCCAGGTATCCGGGCGGCGAGCCGATGAGCTTTGCGATCTCATGGCTGTGCTGGAATTCGGCGCAGTCGATCTTGATGACCGCGCGAGGATTGTGCACGAGCGTTTCGGCGAGCGCTTCTACCGTGCGAGTCTTTCCGGTGCCCGTCGGGCCCAGGAAGAGGAAGTTTGCGATCGGGCGTCCTGGCGCGGTCATGCCCGTCAGGTACATCTGATATATGTTGACGATCTGCTCGACGGCTTCGTCCTGGCCGACGACCATTCTCTTCATCGTTCGGTCAAGCGAATTCGCCTCCCGTCCCGTTTGCGTCGGATCGAGCGGCCGGTGAAGGCGGGAATTTTTCTTTACCACGCACACAGCTGTCCCATTGCTCATTTTTTACTGCCTCCTTTTGCAGCTTTTTCAAATAACAAATTTCAAAGCTCATACGTTGAGCCGGGAAAAGCAAGCTCTATTCCATGCTTCTACTTTCATTAGATTCCCACTTCCGCCGATTGTCAATGAAGCGCTTGGCGTGCGCCCGTGAGAGTGTGCATAGCGAAAAACCGCCGCGTTTTCTGATATAATTTAAGAAAATAATGAGCGAAGCGAGTGAAGATATTTTCTTAACCCAGCACCATTTCTGATATGGAAGTATGCCAGGAATCAGACGCTAAACATGCTTTTCCATGTTTGAGTGGCCAGTAATCGTCGGTTTCAGAAATGGTGTTGGGTGGCGATTTTTATAATCGCCCCGCTCATTAAAAATCAGCCATGCACATCGAAGAGACACAACTCAAGGACTTCATTCTCGACTCCGGGCTTGTGAGCCGCGCCGATATCGCCAAGGCCGAGGAAGAGTCCGCGAAATCGGGCGTCGGGCTCGCCAAGACGCTTGTCGGGGAGGGGAAGCTTACCGATGACGACGTGCGCCGCATGCAGGCGTACATCCTCGGCATTCCCTTCGTCAATCTCACCAACGAGCATCTCGACTTCAGCATCCTCTCGCTTATTCCCGAGCCGATCGCCCGCAAGCACAACATCGTCGCCTTCAAGAAAAGCGATACGACGCTCGAGGTGGCGATGCTCGACACGGAAGACCTCGCGGCGATCGACTTCATGCGCAAGAAGGTCGGCCTCAAAATCCTGCCGCGCCTCACCGATTCCGCATCGATGAAGCATGCGCTTCTCCAGTACCAGAAGAGCCTCAAGGCCGAATTCGGCGACATCATCCAGAAGGAAGCCGCGCATTTCAAGAATACCGAGGTTCCCCCCGCTTCCGCGGACGGCACGGCGCTCTCCGAAAAGGAGGACGGCGCTTTGAGCGCCGCAACCGAAGGCGACCTGAAGAAAATGGCGGAAGATCTTCCCGTGGTGAAGATCGTCGAGACGCTCCTGAAGCATGCCATTCTCCAGAACGCGTCGGACATCCACATCGAGCCGCAGGAAAACCAGATGCTCGTCCGCTATCGCATCGACGGCCTCCTCCATGACGCAATGGTCCTTCCTTTGAATATCGCCGAGAGCATCACTGCGCGCATCAAGGTGCTTGCGTCCTTGAAGCTCGACGAGAAGCGCCTGCCGCAGGACGGCCGTTTCAAGATCGACATGAACGGCGAGAAGGTTTCCTTCCGCGTGTCGACCCTGCCGACCTACTACGGCGAGAAGACCGTGATGCGCGTTCTCCGCGAATCGGTCGCCGGCTTCACGCTCGAAGTTCTGGGCTTTCATGGCCAGGGGCTCGAGTGGATCCACAAGGCGTCGAAGCAGACGACCGGCATGATTTTGACCACCGGTCCGACGGGCTCCGGAAAGTCGACGACGCTTTACACGCTCCTCGATATCCTGAACGAGCCGACGGTGAATATTTCGACCATCGAGGATCCGATCGAGTATCAGATGAAGCGCGTCAACCAGACGCAGGTAAAGCCGGAGATCGGCTTCTCGTTCTCGGCCGGCTTGCGCACCTTGGTGCGCCAGGATCCGGACATCATCATGGTCGGCGAGATTCGCGACGGCGAAACCGCCTCGCTCGCCGTGAACGCGTCGCTCACAGGCCACCTCGTGCTCTCGACCCTCCATACCAACTCCGCCGCGGGCGCCGTGCCGCGACTCATCGACATGAAGATCGAGCCGTTCCTCATCGTGTCGACCCTGGACGTTGTCATCGGCCAGCGCCTCGTCCGCAAGCTCGAAGGGGAGAAGGAGAAATATTTCCTTTCCAAGGATGAGATCAAGGTGCTCTCCGACTCCGTCGATCTCGACCGCGTGCTCTCGTTTCTCGTCGCGGAAAACATCGTCGAGAAGGATGCGACGTGGGACAAGATTCCGTTCTACAAGCCGAAGGCGCAGGGCGAGGGCGATGACGGCTACAAGGGGCGCATGGGCATCTACGAAGTGCTCAAGATGTCTTCCGCAATCAAGGAGCTTGTCATGAAGGGCGGCACCACGCAGGAGATCGAGGACCAGGCCAAGAAGGAGGGCATGATGACCATGATCGAGGACGGCATCTTCAAGGCGGTTTCCGGCCTTACCACGATCGAGGAAGTGCTGCGCGTTATCACGGAATAGCGAACTCAAAACTCAAAGATCAAAATGCAAAAATATAATGCAAAACCAACAATGGAAGACAAATTGAAGAAAAAATTCATTTGGATCCCCTGCTGGGGATGACGAAGGACCCTCAATTTTGACCTTTGAGTTTTAACTTTTGACTTATTAACGTGAATTTCAAATACAAAGCGGCGAAAAACGGTGCCCTCGAAGAAAATAC